>CAYVOP010000142.1:0-8161 GCA_964453105.1 uncultured Aquabacterium sp.
CAAGAAGGGCGACCAGTCGGTGGCGTACTTGCTCTTGAAGTTGGTCAGCACCGGATCGACCGTGTGGCGGCCCTCGTCCATCGCGGTACGGTAGGCCTTGATCATGTCGTCCGGGCCCTGCTCGGGCAGCACGCCCTGGGCCACCAGCTTGTCGGCGTAGACCTTGCGCGTGCCCGGGTGGGCTGCGATCTTCTTGTACATCAGCGGCTGGGTCATCGAGGGGGTGTCCTGCTCGTTGTGACCCAGTTTGCGGAAGCAGACAATGTCCACCACCACGTCCTTGCTGAATTCCTGGCGATAGTCCAGCGCCAGTTGGGTCGCCAACACCACCGCCTCGGGGTCGTCGCCGTTCACGTGCAACACCGGTGCTTCGATCATCTTGACCACGTCCGAGCAGTACAGCGTCGAGCGTGTATCGCGTGGGTCAGAGGTGGTGAAACCGATCTGGTTGTTGATGACGATGTGCACCGTGCCACCCGTGTAGTAACCACGGGTCTGGGCCAGTGCCAGGGTCTCCATCACCACACCTTGGCCAGCAAAAGCCGCGTCGCCGTGCACTTGAACAGGCAACACTTGCGCGCCCTTGATGTCGCCACGGCGGTCCATACGGGCCTTGACCGAGCCCTCGATCACCGGATTCACGATCTCCAGGTGGGAAGGGTTGAACGACAGGGACAAGTGAACCGGGCCGCCAGGGGTGGACATGTCAGACGAGAAGCCTTGGTGGTACTTCACGTCGCCGGCCGGCAGATGTTCTGGCGCGGTGTGCTCGAACTCGGAGAACAAATCCTTAGGCTGTTTGCCCAGGGTATTGACCAGCACGTTCAAACGACCCCGGTGGGCCATGCCGATCACGATTTCCTGCACGCCCTTTTCGCCGGCGCGCTGGATCAACTCGTCCATCGCAGCAATGAAAGACTCACCGCCTTCCAGCGAGAAGCGCTTCTGGCCCACGTACTTGGTGTGCAGGAAACGCTCCAGACCTTCAGCTGCGGTCAGGCGATCCAGGATGTGTTTCTTTTGTTCGGCACTGAAAGTGGGCTTGGAGCGAATGCTTTCCAGCCGCTCTTGCCACCAGCGCTTTTCACCGGGATCGGTGATGTGCATGAACTCGGCGCCGATGCTGCCGCAGTAGGTTTCACGCAAAGCCTGCAGGATGTCCCGCAGGGTCATGTGCTCGGCCTTGGTGAAGTAAGTGTTCGTGGCGCTGAACGTGATGTCCATGTCGGACTCGCTCAGGTCATAGAACGCGGCTTCGAGTTCGGGAATCTTGGGGCGTTCCTGACGCTTGAGCGGATCGAGATCAGCCCAGCGGGAACCGAGGAAGCGATAGGCAGCAATCAACGATTGAACGTGAACCTGTTTGCGCGCCACAGCCAGATCAGCCGAACTGGTCTTGACCATGAAGGCATTGGCCTTGGCACGCTGTGCAAACGATTCAACCACAGGCGCATGAGCCACATCGCGGTGGTCAGTGCCGTCTGTTGCGGGAACGTTCTGGAGGGCGTCGAAGTAGGCGCGCCAGTTATCTGGCACCGAGCCTGGATTGTCGAGGTAGGCCTCGTACAACTCTTCAACGTATGGGGCATTGCCCCCGAACAGGTACGAGTTCGACCTGAACTGCTGCATCATTTCGCTTACCTCACTCCCGGGTCTGCCGGGACATTGGCTGGTTGAAAACCTTCCGCGACACGGCTTGACCGGTTGGCGGATTGCGACCCGCCTTGCTGACTGCTGAGAACGAGCTCCAGCAAGGGCGACGGGAAGGGCCTGTAAAAAACCGGTTTTGACTGTATCACCGAATGCGGACAAATTCCACATTCGGACGGAAACCTTTTTTGATCAGCAACGATTGAATGCGGCGGCGCAGCAAAGCACTCAATAAAAAAGCCGGGCAAAGCCCGGCTTGGTGAGGGAAAACAACGGATCAACCGAAGTTCTTGGCAGCGAATTCCCAGTTGGCCAAGTGAGTCAGGAAGGTCTCCACGAACTTGGGGCGCAGGTTGCGGTAGTCGATGTAGTAGGCATGCTCCCACAGGTCAATGGTCAGCAGAGCCACATCGCCGGTGGTCATGGGCGTGCCAGCCGCGCCAGTGTTCAGAATATCGACCGAGCCGTCAGCCTTCTTCACCAACCAGGTCCAGCTGGAGCCGAAGTTGCCCACGGCCGATTTGGTGAACGCCTCCTTGAAGGCGTCAAAGCTGCCCCACTTGGCATTGATGGCATCAGCCAGCTTGCCGGTAGGAGCGCCGCCACCGTTAGGCTTCATCGAATTCCAGAAGAAGGTGTGATTCCAGATCTGAGCAGCGTTGTTGTAGATGCCGCCGCTGGACTTCTTGATGATGTCTTCCAGGGAAGCGTTCTCAAACTCGGTACCCGGGATCAGGTTGTTCAGGTTGGTCACGTAAGCCTGATGATGCTTGCCGTAGTGGTACTCGAAGGTCTCGGCAGAGATGTGAGGAGCCAGAGCGTCTTGCGCGTACGGCAGGGAAGGAAGCGTGTGTGCCATGTTGCTTTTCCTGTTGGGTTATAGAGGAACGTATAAACGTGCAGCAGCGATTGTAGGCATGTCGCCGGGCGTTTTGATCCAACGCAAAATATGCCCAAACTGGCGTCGGGAATTAGGCTTGGCCCGCCGACTTCACAACCTTGACATCCAAGTCCAAAGCACCATCAGCCAACACAGCCTGAATGGACTGCCCCACACGCACCCCCTCGACCGACACCACCGGCGAGCCTTCGACCGAACTGAGCCACGCATATCCACGCTCCAGCACGCGCTGAGGGTTCACATTTTCCGCCCGCGCCTGCAAAGCATCCAACTGCCAGGCCTGTCTTTGCAACGCAACAGTTGCAGCCCGCTCCAGGCGATGTCCCAAGGCGGGCAAACCTTGCCCCTGGAGGCGACAAGGCTGCCTGGCCCCCTCTTGCAGCCGATGAGCCAGCACGTCCAAGGCATGTTGTCGCGCCGACACCACCTGCGCTGGCGCACGCAAGCGTGAAGTCAACTGATCTAGCGTTTGCGCCGCGCCATCCAGCCTTCGCTGCATTCGCAGAGCCAGGATGCGATCCACCCCCACCAAGTCGTTGACCAACCCATCACGGTCTCGCGCAACCAATTCGGCCGCGGCCGTGGGCGTGGGCGCACGCAGGTCAGCGGCAAAATCACTCAAGGTGAAGTCGGTTTCATGCCCCACACCACACACCACAGGCACAACCGATTCGGCCACCGCACGCACCACACGCTCGTCATTGAATGACCACAAATCCTCCAGTGAGCCCCCGCCTCGGCAAAGGATGATGGTGTCCACCCCACCCCCCTGCCTGTGAAAGTGCTGCACATCTGCCAGGGCCTGAACAATTTGTGCGGGTGCCTCCCCCCCTTGCACTGAACAAGGCGCCACAACCACCTCCACATGAGGCGCACGACGGCGCAAAGCCGTCAGCACGTCGTGCAATGCGGCCGCGGCCAAAGAAGTCACCACAGCCACACGCTGCGGATAGGCCGCAATGGGCCGCTTGCGCTCTGCGTCGAACAGCCCTTCGGCTTCCAGCCTGGCCTTCAGACGAAGAAACTGCTCGAACAGCGCCCCCGCGCCAGCCCGACTCAAGCCTTCGACCACCAGTTGCAATTCGCCACGAGACTCGTAAACCGACAGGTTCCCCCTCGCCTCAACCAGCATGCCTTCAGCCGGGGCGAAATCGACGCCACTGAGCGCGCGGCGAAATATGGCGCAACGCAAACTGGCACCCCCACGCTCGTCTTTCAGGGTGAAGTACCCATGCCCACTGGCCGCTCGCGTGAATCCACTGATTTCGCCGCGCACCGTGACCATGGCAAAGCGGGCCGTCAGGCTGTCGGCGATGGCCTGAATCAGAGACGAGACCCCCCACACGCGGGACGCAGGTCGCACAGAAGACATCCAGTTACTCATGTTTCGAAGACAGGGTTCGCCAAAACTTCAACGCCACCCATCGCCACGTTGTCAAGCGCGACATTGTGAGTCCAGACAAGGCAAGTCCACAGCAAACGCAAGCGCCACCAAACGGCGAACAGCACCGTCACACAAACGAAATATCGTCATAAGTATTTGATTTTATTGAATAATTTGCTGCACAAAATTTCAGCAAACCACCTCAGATCGTTTATTTGCGCGGCCTGGCGCTTGATTCAACAGCGTTACCCACAAAGTTATCCACAGGTTCGGTGGATGAATGCGGCACCGCAGCACATGTGTCAACGAACGATCGTTCGCGCACCCCCAGGAAACTCCCTAGCCGGGATGTCCACGATTCTTCCCGAGCCTCTGTCGCAGAATTCAAGGCCATAATCCAAACCCTCCAACAAACGATTCGTTTCCCCAAGGGAGTTTGCGTTGCTGTCGATTCTTCAAGCTGCCGGCTGGCCCATCATTCCGCTCGTTTTGTGCTCCATCGCCGCTCTGGCGCTGATCATTGAGCGCTTCCTGAGCCTGCGAAGCACCCGCGTCGCCCCTGCGCGCCTGGTTGACGAAGTCATCTCCGTCACCCGCACCAGCATGCCCACGGTTGACACCATCAACAAGCTGGCCGAAAACTCCACGCTGGGCCTGGTTCTGGCACATGGTCTGCGCGCCGCTGCGGCCGACCCCCGTGTCACCGAAGCCAATCTGCGTGGCGCCTTCGAATCCGCTGGCCGCGATGCGGTTCACCAACTTGAGCGCAATCTCAATGCGCTGGGCACCATTGCCAGTGCCGCCCCGCTGCTGGGCCTGCTGGGCACCGTCATCGGTATGATCGAAATTTTCGGCGCATCGGGCGCCGCCACTGGCACATCGGGCGCCAACCCCATGGAGTTGGCTCACGGCATTTCCGTGGCGCTCTACAACACCGCCTTTGGTTTGATCGTTGCAATCCCCTCTCTGATGTTCTTCCGCCACTTCCGCACGCGGGTTGACGCCTACACCCTGCAAATGGAACAAGCCTCTGAGCGCATGGTGCCCCACCTGCTGCGCCTGACTGGCGCCCGTCGCTGAAACCCGGTTGCAGCTAGGAGCCTCTCCATGGCCATGAATTTCCGCACGCGGACTCAGGAAGAACCGGAAATCAACCTGATTCCCTTCATCGACGTGCTGCTGGTGATCCTCATCTTCCTGATGCTAACCACCACCTACGCTAAGTTCACCGAGATGAAGATCAACCTGCCGAACGCCAACGCGCAGTCGGCCAAGCCCCGCCCCAAAGAATTGGTGGTACTGGTATCGGCAGACGGCCGCTACGTCATCAACCAACGGGTCCTGGAAACCCGTGGGGTGGAAAGCCTGGCCGCCGCGCTCAATGCCGCAGCAGGCTCCGCCAAAGACACCGTCATCGTGGTCACGGCAGATGCCTCGGCCACCCACCAAAGCGTCATCAACGTGATGGACGCCGCGCGCCGCGTGGGCCTGTCTCAACTGACGTTTGCCACACAAGGTCAATCTGACAGCGCAGCTGCCGGCCAGTAATGGCCCTGGCCATCCCGTACCGTTTGCATTGACTGCATCGCGTGGCTTTTGACATCCAGACCACCTGGCGACACCGAGGGCCACTGGCATACGCCTTGTGGCCCTTGTCGCAATTGTTCGCCGCATTGGCGGGACTGCGACGGCTGAGCTACCAGATTGGTCTATCGCGCTCCACGCGCTTGCCATGCCCGGTTCTGGTCGTGGGCAACCGCATCGTGGGTGGCGCCGGCAAGACCCCCACCACCATTGCCATCTTGCAACATCTGCAACAGCAAGGCTGGCGCCCTGGCGTGCTGACTCGCGGCTACAAAGCCGATCAATCAAAGCACCCCCGCCCCCTGCTGCTCGACCATCGCAGCCAGGCCGAACTCACCGCAACCGACACCGGGGACGAACCCGCCTTGATCTGGCGACGAACCCATGCCCCGGTGATGATCGACCCACAGCGGGTTCGCGGCGGGCTCGCCTTGCTGGAACGTCACCCCGAGATCAACATCCTCGTGTGTGACGACGGACTGCAGCATCTGCCATTGCATCGCGACATCGAAGTCATCGTGTTCGATGAACGAGGCCAAGGCAATGGCTGGCTCCTGCCCGCCGGCCCGATGCGAGAACCATTGAGCACCTCGGCGCCGAGTGGTCTGGCCGCCCCTCCCATCGTGCTTTACAACGCCAGCCAGCCCAGCACCCATTTGCCAGGTCACTGCGTTCGCAAAAACACGGCCCCTTTGGTCGAACTGAGCCACTGGTGGCTCGGCGCATCCGCCAAGCACTCCAGCGCGCTGCCCCTAACGCCCGAGCAGCAAGGCCCCGAGCCCATCTGGGCCATCGCCGGCATTGCCCAGCCAGATCGCTTTTTTCAGCAACTGGCCGCCAAGGGCTGGCGCATTCACGGCCATGCCCTGGCCGACCATGCCGACCTCAGTACACTGCCCTGGCCCCCTTCCGTGCCGCAAGTCATCGTGACCGAGAAGGATGCTGTCAAACTATCGCCTGATGAGATCAAGCGCCAACGACCACAGACACAGGTCTGGGTTGCCGCACTGGACTTTGAACCAGCGCCATCTTTCTGGCATGAACTCGACCAGGCCCTGGGCCACCTGCCCAAACCTCATTCCAAGACAGATTGACCAACACCATGGATACCCGACTCATCGAACTGCTTGTTTGCCCGGTCTGCAAAGGCCCGCTCCAGCGTCCGGCTCAAAGCGACTATTTGGTGTGCGCTGCCGACAAACTCGGCTTCCCGATTCGTGACGGCATCCCGGTGATGCTGGAAACCGAAGCCGTGGCTGTAGACGACAGCCTGCGCCCGGTTCCCATGCACGCCCCTCTGCCCGCAGCAGATTGACATGTCCTACACCGTTCTGATCCCCGCCCGCCTGGCGTCAACCCGCCTGCCCAACAAGCCGTTGGCCGACCTCGCTGGCGCCCCCATGGTCGTGCGCGTGGCACAGCGCGCCGCCTTGAGCCAAGCTGGTCGCATTGTGGTGGCGGCCGACCACCCCACCATTGTGGCGGCCTGCCAGGCGCATGGCATTGAATGCGTGCTGACCCGCGACGACCATCCCACCGGCAGCGACCGACTCGCCCAAGCTTGCGAACTGCTCGGGCTGGAGGGACAAGACGCCGTGGTCAACGTGCAGGGCGACGAGCCCTTGATTGACCCAGCCTTGATCGACGCCTGTGCAGCGCAGCTTGAGCAGCGCCCAGATTGCGTTGTCAGCACCGCCGCCCACCCCATTCACGACCCCGAGTTGTTCGCCAACCCAAACGTGGTCAAAGTGGTTCTCGACGCACACGGTCGCGCCTTGTATTTCTCTCGGGCCCCCATTCCCTGGTGGCGCGACGCCCCTGTTGCCGGGCAACCCTGCTCCACAGTGGCCCCTGCACTGCGGCATATTGGCATTTATGGCTATCGTGCAGGCTTTCTGCGCCGCTTCCCGTCACTGAGCATCAGCCCACTGGAAACCATCGAGTCTCTGGAGCAACTGCGGGTCATGTGGCATGGCGAACGCATTGCCGTACATGTCACCCCAAACGCGCCCGGCGCGGGCGTCGACACCCCGGAAGATCTGGAGCGCGTTCGCGCCACATTCACCCCCAAGTAAGCAACACCAATTTGGTGCAAATTTGCCACCCTTGCTCGGCAAATGCCACCGAGTTGCGCCAGATCACCGCTCTACGGGCTGTCCCGAACCTGCCCAGAAAACCTGCGTGATATCCTCGCGGGTTGATGCAGTCAGAGCGGGCTCCAACCCGCTCAGGACATAGAGGAGATACATGAGACTCATTCTGTTGGGCGCCCCCGGCGCCGGCAAGGGCACCCAGGCTGCCTTCCTGTGCCAGAAATTTGGCATTCCCCAGATCTCGACCGGCGACATGCTGCGTGCGGCCATCAAGGCTGGCACAGAACTGGGTCTGGCCGCCAAGAAGGTCATGGACGCAGGCGGTCTGGTCAATGACGACATCATCATCGGCCTGGTCAAAGAACGCATTGCGCAACCCGATTGCGCCAAAGGCTTTCTGTTTGACGGCTTCCCCCGCACCATTCCTCAAGCTGAAGCCATGAAGGCTGCCGGCGTGAAGATCGACTACGTGCTGGAAATCGACGTGCCCGACAGTTCGATCATCGAGCGCATGAGCGGCCGCCGTGTGCACGTGGCATCGGGTCGCAC
>CAYVOP010000143.1:0-7930 GCA_964453105.1 uncultured Aquabacterium sp.
CCGATGCCGATGCGGGTCAAGCTGGCTTCCAGGCTGGCACCACCCATGGTGCCTATGGCGACTTGGCTCTGAATGCCGATGGCACTTGGACTTACACCACGGCAAACAACAATCCTGCGATTCAAGCGCTGGGCAATGGCGACACACTGACCGAGACCTTCACCGTCAAGGCCGCTGATGGCACCCCAGCCACGGTCACGATCACCATCAACGGGTCGAATGACTCGGCTGTCATCTCCTCTTCAGGCACGACGGGCTCCGTCACGGAAGACGCAGGGGTCAACGGGGCGGGCAACTTGGTCGCCAACGGCACGCTGACCGTCACCGACACCGATGCAGGCCAAGCTGGCTTCCAGGCCGGCACCACCCACGGCGCCTACGGCGACCTGGCTCTGAACGCGAACGGCACCTGGACCTACACAGCTGCGAACAGCACCCCTGCCATCCAGCAACTGGGCAACGGTCAAACGCTGACCGAAACCTTTACCGTCAAATCCACCGACGGCACCTCGGCCACCGTCACCATCACCATCAACGGCAGCAATGATGCCGCGGTGATTTCGTCTCTGGGTACAACAGGCTCCGTCACAGAAGACAGCAACCTGGTCGGCTCGGGTAATTTGGTCGCCAATGGAGCCCTATCTGTCACTGACACCGATGCGGGTCAAGCCGGCTTCCAAGCTGGCACGACTCACGGCGCCTACGGCGATCTGGTTCTCAACGCCAACGGCACTTGGACCTACATCGCCGGCAACAACACCCCCGCCATTCAACAACTGGGCAATGGTCAAACGCTAACCGAAACCTTCACGGTCAAATCTACCGACGGCACCCCAGCTACGGTCACCATTACCATCAACGGCAGCAATGATGCCGCGGTGATTTCGTCATCGGGCACAACAGGTTCTGTGACCGAAGACACCAACGTCAACGGCTCGGGCAATTTGGTCACCAATGGAACGCTGACTGTGACCGACACCGATCTCGGTCAAGCAGGCTTCCAGGTCCAAACCAACAAGGCTGGGCTGTACGGCACATTCAACCTCGCAACCAACGGCACCTGGACCTACACCGCCGCGAACAGCACCCCAGCTATCCAGCAACTGGGCGCAGGTCAAACCCTGACGGAAACCTTCTCGGTCAAATCAATCGATGGCACCACATCCAGCGTCACAGTCACCATTCATGGCACCAACGATGCCGCGGTTCTGGTTTCCACTGCGCCAGTTGGCACAGTCACCGAAGACACCAATGTCAACGCGGGCAAGTTGACCACCGGCGGCACCGTGGTCATGACCGACATTGACCAAGGTCAGACCGGCTTCCAGCCGCAAACCAACTTTGCGGGCACCTATGGCTCGTTCTCCATTACCGCAGGCGGTAGCTGGACCTACTCAGCCAACAACAGCCAGCAGGCCATTCAGCAGCTGGGCAACGGCCAATCGCTGACCGAGTCCTTCACCGTTCGTTCGATTGACGGCACTCCCGCTACGGTCAAGGTCACCATCATGGGCGTCAATGATGCAGCGGTCATCAGTTCTTCAGGCGCCACAGGCTCCGTGACCGAAGACCAAGCTGTCTCCGGAGGCAACCTCACAACCAACGGCAAGCTCACCGTCACCGACACCGATCTGGGCGAATCCACCTTCCAGGCGCAAACCAACACAGCAGGCAAGTACGGCACCTTCAATCTGGGCACCGATGGCAACTGGACTTACTCAGCCAACAATGGCCAAAGCGCCATTCAACAGCTGGGCGCAGGCCAAAGCCTGAGCGAAACCTTCACCGTCAAAACCTATGACGGCACATCCTCCACCGTCACGGTCACCATCAATGGCACAAACGACGCACCCACTTTGAGTAACAGTGCTGGCAGCGATCAACGTTATGTGGAAGACACCCTTCCGATCCAGATTTTCAACCAGCCTGTCACCATCACCGACCCAGATTCAGGCGACCTCATGGGCGCCACAATCAAACTTGCCAACCCGCAAGTGGGCGACATGCTCTGGTTCGGCACCATGCCGCTGGGCATCCTGCCCATTGCCTACAACCCGCTGACGGGTGAGTTGACGCTGATTGGCAAAGCCTCTGTGGCCGACTACCAAGCCGCCATCCAATCCATCTACTTCAGCACGCCAGGCCATTCGCCAGTCGATACTGATCGTCAAATCACCTTGACGGTGACCGATGGACAAGGCACCTCGAACACCATCTCCACCACCATGGGCATCGCCCTGGTGAACGACAGCTTTGTCCCCACACTGTCTGTCGCGCCAGTTGGGCACTGGACCTTTGACGACGCCATCGGATCCATCACCACCTATAACCGCAACAACATTGCCCAAGTCGGATCTTTGGCTGACGACTCCAGCACCGGTGGCGTTGGCCTACCCACCTTCTCATCCGTTGGGCAGCGTAGCGCGGCTTCAGGCAACTACATCAGCTTCAACGACGCGGGCGATCGCATCAACATCTCCACCAGCGTGACCCAACCTCTGATGGGCACGGCCACCATGACCTTCTGGCTCAAGACCAGCATGACCGGTTCCGGCGGCGGCAATGGCAACTCCTGGGACCTGGCTAGCATCATTGGCAGCGAACAAAACGGGGGTGGCAACGACATTCAGTGGGGTGCCATCAACAGCGCAGGCAAGATCGGCTTCGGCTTGGGCAACGTCGCAGGTGTATTCAGCACCACGTCGATCAATGACAACGTTTGGCACAACGTAGCCATCACCCGCAATGCCTCCACCGGTCTGGTTCAGGTTTTTGTGGACGGCAAGCTCGAAGCCACCGGCAGCCCGACCGATTCTGCCTACACCGGCTTGCTCAACCGGCTCACGTCAATGGGCGCGACCAACCAGTTCAGCAACAACGCGTCGGGCAGCGACATGGCCGACAAGAACTACTACACGGGCCAGTTGGACGACCTGCATATCTATGACCGCGTCCTGACTGCAGACCAGATCAAGGCGATTCGCACGGTCGAAAACGGCTATCAGGATCACGCCATTGCCAACGATGGCGGGGCCCTGAAAATCGCAGTGGGCGGCAGCTTATACGATCACCTCACCGTGACCGGGCTGGAGTCGGGTATGACCATCAGCGATGGCATTCACACAGCAACATCCACCGGAAATGGCCAATCCATCGACCTGACAGGCTGGACGCTCAGCGCACTTCAAATCACCAACGCTGGCACAGCGTCGGCCACCCTCGCGTTCAACGCCACCTCCACTGCACTCAACGGCGAAACGCATACCACCACCGACTACATCAACATCGTCAACGGCAGCACCATCGTCACCGGCACCAGTGGCGACGACATGGTGGCAGCCACCAGCACGGGTGCGTCGTTCCTGGCGGGTGGTGCCGGGCAAGACAATGTGGTCGGCAATGCTGGCAACGACCGCCTGCTGGGCGAGTCGGGCGACGACAACCTGAGTGGCCTGGGTGGCCACGATGTGCTGGTGGGCGGAGCTGGAAACGACCTGCTGACCGGGGGCGCCGGCAACGATGTGTTCCGCTGGGAACTCAACGACGCTGGCGCCAAGAACAGTCCATCTGTCGACTACATCAGCGACTTCAGTTCCACGCCCGGAAACAAGGACGTTCTGGATTTGCGCGACCTGCTGCAGGGCGACAACCACGTTGGCACCAACTCAGGCAATCTGTCCAACTACATGCACTTTGAGTACAACGGGGCAGACACGGTCATTCACCTCAGCTCCAACGGCGGCTTCAACGCGGGCTATACCCACGCACAAGAAGACCAGACCATTGTGCTGCGATCGGTCGACCTGACTTTGGGCGGCGCACTGACCAACGACCAGCAAATCATCAAGGACCTGCTCACCAAGGGCCAGCTCAACGTCGACTGAGCCAGCGCTTCCCCCATAGCAAAAGGGCCTGACGGACATCCCGTCAGGCCCTTTTCTTTAGGCATTTGGTTCAGGCCACCGAAACAGCAGGCCCGGTCACGCCATCGACCCCGCAATCGTGCAACGCAGGAATGTCTGCGCGATCTTGTACGCCCTCGGCATACACCTTCAGGCCCAGGCCATGCAGCATGCCGGCGGTCGCCGACACAAAGGCCGCACGCGCCTTGTCATGCGCCACGCCTTGCGATACAGAGGCATCGAGCTTCACATAGTCAAGGCCCGCTTCGAACAAGAATTCAATGCGCGTCAAGCGTTCACCGGCATGCTCCAACCCCACCTTCGCACCCAAAGGGCGCAACTGTTTGCACAGCTCACGCACCAATTCAAAGTGTTCCAGCGCCGCGTTCTCTGCCACCTCCAACCAAAGCTTGGATGCAGCCTCAGGCGCCGTCAGCAGCAACGCGCGCAAACGCGGCACAAAACTGCTGTCTGACAAGGATGCAGGCGACAGGTTCACACCGCGAGCCTGACCATCTTCGGCAATCTGAGCCAGTGCCATGCCCACAGCCATCTCGTCAATTTGAGACACCAAGCCACAACGCAACGCCATGGGCAACCAATTGGCAGCAGGTTCGAAAGACCCCTCGCCATCCAGTTGCAAACGCGCAGGGCATTCCAGATGCACCACAGCCCCCTGCACATCGACCACTGGGT
This sequence comes from uncultured Aquabacterium sp., assembly GCA_964453105.1. Lineage (GTDB taxonomy): Bacteria > Pseudomonadota > Gammaproteobacteria > Burkholderiales > Burkholderiaceae_C > Aquabacterium. Next base: position 4,599 of record CAYVOP010000143.1, read on the forward strand.
AGCGCATCAAGTGCAAACGACGCTCGCTCAAGGCGGCTGTCAAGCGACGGCGCCATTGGTCTTCACCCATGACCCGCGCCTGCGGCGAATCCAGCACCACCTGCTCCACAGAAAACGCGCCACGGCTTTCTGCTTTGGCCAAAGCCGAGTCTGCCGCCGCCAGCACCTGCTGCATCGACATACCTCGTCGCCATGAGGCCGAGCCCACCACCACAGACGCCTTCAACGCCTGCTCGGCAAAGGCGCGCCGAATGGCATCGGCGTAATACTCGGGCTCAGGCAAGGGCACATCTGACACAGTCAGGCAGACAGCGAAGTCGCCCCCATTGAGTCGCCCGGTTGCCGCCCCTGTCACGCCCGAAGAAATCTCTTCCAGAATGGCCGCCAGCTTCTGCAGCAAATGATCGGTCATGCGGTGCCCCAGCAAACGGTTCACCCCACCCAGATCCACAATACGCACCAGATAAAGCACCCCATCGCCCGAGCTTTCCTCGTCGACCAAAGCCGCCCCCAACTGCGCCATGAAATGGCGGCGGTGAGACAAGCCAGTCAAGGCATCGCAATGGGCCTGCTGGCGCAAATGCTCAACCATGCTGGCCTGCTCGTCATACTGAGATTTCAAGCGCACCACCACGGCATTCATGGCTCGACTCAAGCGAGCCAGTTCGGGCACGCGGGGTTCTTCCACTGTGATGAAACGGCGCTCCATCAAGGCCTGCGCCTGCCCCACCGTGTCATTCAGCGGACGGCGAATGCGCCGCACCCCCATCGTGGCAATGCCGCCCGACACCACCCCCAGCAAGGCCAGCAACGACAAGGTCTTCAAAGAACCTTGCCACAACTGTTCATGCGCAAAGCCCGCGTGGCTGACCACCTCGACCTGCCCCAGCGCACGCCACCCATCCGACACCTGAGCCACACCCGGGGCCGACTCCACCGGCACCAGATCGACAAACCATTGCGGAACCTGCTCACGCCCGATGCGCGGATCCGCCTCGCGAACAAACATGACACGCCCACTGCCATCACGCAAAGCGATGCGCTTGTAAAAACCCGTGTCATACATGGCCTGAATGGTCAGGTCCATCGATGGCACGTCGCCTCGCTGCTGCGACAGGCTCAAGGCCAAAGACTGTGCGTTGTCTGCATTTTTCAGACGCAGTTGGGTCTCCAGATAGCCCCGTGCAGACACCATCCACACCCCAAAGCTACCCAGAAATGCCATCAGCACGGTCGCCAGCAACAGCAACCAGATTTGCCGAATCAGGGACATTGCGCCTCCATCACCACCACCCTTCTGCTTTTACCTTGCTCAGCACATCGCGCCAACGGGACAAGCGCGCTGCGGGATCACCCGCCGATGCTGCCCCCACACCTTGCCACAAACCCTCGGCACTGAAACTGAAAACAGGGACCAAATCCGGGCGACGCGAAGCTGGACGAATATCCGAAATCAGGTTATCGAGAATCAAGGGTTCGGCATTTGGCGTGGGGTAATACGCCAACACCATGTGCGCCTGCACCGCCACACCAATCTGCGCCCGGACATACACCAGACGCATCTTCCCCCCGGAAACTCCGCTCGCAATCAAGGAGAAATACTTGGCTATGGCGAAATCCTCACAGTCGCCCTGCCCTTTGAACAGCAATTCCAGCGGGCTGGTCCAGTAATCCACCTGCCCCCAGGTTTCCTGGTCATCGCGGTAGAGCACATGGCGATTGAAAAAGGTATTGACTGCTTTGAGTCTGGCGTCATCGTCCTGCCCGGACACCTCGTTGATTTCATCGAGTAAGGCCTGGGCTCTGGCCAACGTGGTGGGCCCCATTTTTTGAGCACGCGCCAGCACCTTGGGCGGATCCCAGGCCAACAGCGGCCCGGCCCACAGCACCACCAAGGCGATGAACAGGCGAGCCCAGCCACGCCGCATGGCGAGCCAGAACGGCTCCCATCCAACGCTTAGAGACAATGGCAATATCCGGCGCAAACAAAGCACGAGGTGAATTCGGCTGAAATCGGACGATCTTGAATCCAGTGAATATCTAAGATAACTACTTCACAACCGGGCAAAACACTGGTCTCAACTTATTTGCCCAGATGGCGATCAATGCCAGAATGAGCAATTGTTTTTCGGTCAAACGCCCCAGGCGACGAGGTCACACGTGAAGGAAACCATGCTGAAGTTTGGATTGTCTGCTTTGACTCTGGCCTGTCTGGCCACCGCTGCACAGGCACAAACTGCTTCTACCTCGGGGCTGAGCGGCGCCGTTCAAAAGGCCATTTCAAATAACCCCGAAGTCACCGCCCGCTTGAACGCCCTGCGCGCTGCGGCCAACGAACAAGATGTGGCCCGAGGCGGCTACCGCCCCAGCGTCGACCTGTCTGCCAATGTCGGGCGCGAAAACAACCGCATCACCACCCGGACACCCGAATCGCAAAGCCTGACCCGCAACGGCATTGCGCTGACCGCCACTCAGGTCTTGTGGGATGGCCAGTCCACACGCAAAGAAGTAGAACGCCTGGGCCACGCCCGCCTCACCCGCTACTTCGAATTCCTGGCCTCATCGGAAGACACTGCCCTGGAAGCCACCCGCGCCTATCTGGATGTGCAGCGCTACCGCAAGCTGGTGCAACTGGCCGAAGACAACTATGTGCAACACAAGTTTGCCCATAACCAGTTGCAGTCCAAATTCAAAGCAGGCGTAGGCCGAGGCGTAGACTCGGAACAAGCCAACGCCCGCCTGGCCCTGGCTGACTCCAACCTGACCACCGAAGTCGCCAACCTGCACGATGTCAGCGCGCGCTACCTGCGCATCGTGGGTGAAGCCCCTGCCGCCAATTTGCCTTCGGCAACCGAACTGGACAAGGGCATCCAGGCCCAGGGCACAGACGCCTCAGCCCAAGCCCTGGCTCGCAACGCCAACATCAGCGCTGCAGTTGAAAACCTGCGCGCCGTACGCGCCCAGGCGCAAGAACGCGACAGCGCCTTCCAGCCCAAAGTGCTGGCTCGCGTGCGCTCGGGTGTGGGCAAGAATTTCGACGGCGTTCCCAACGAAAAGCGCGACACCACCGCTGAACTGGTTCTGAACTGGAACCTGTACAACGGCGGATCCGACCGCGCCCGCACCCGTCAGTATGTGGATCTGGTCAACCAGGCCGCCGACCAACGCGACAAAGCCTGTCGTGACGCACGCCAGGTCATGGCCATTGCTCACAACGACATCAAAAAGCTGAAAGACCAGTTGGCCGTACTCGACCGCAACGTGCTGGCCATCGAAAAGGCGCGCGACGCCTACCGCCAGCAGTTCGACATCGGCCAGCGCAGCCTGCTGGA
>CAYVOP010000144.1:0-7927 GCA_964453105.1 uncultured Aquabacterium sp.
GCCGACACGCTCGAAGGCATTTACGACGACCTGGAAAAGGTCAGCACCCAGGTGCTGGCAGGCGATGTGACCGACGCGCGCGCTGGCGAGGTGCTGGCCGCGATCGCGCGCCAGGAAGACTTGAACGGCCGCATCCGCCGCAACGTGATGGACACGCGCCGCGCCGTCAGCTTCATGATGCGCGCCCGCATGCTCAACGCCGACCAGCACGAAGTGGCGCGCCAGATTCTGCGCGACATCGACTCGCTCGACAGCCACACGGCCTTCCTCTTCGACAAGATCAACTTCCTGATGGATGCCACCGTCGGTTTCATCAACATCAACCAGAACAAGATCATCAAGATCTTCTCGGTGGCGTCGGTGGCCTTGCTGCCGCCCACCCTGGTGGCCAGCGTGTACGGCATGAACCTGAAGTTCCCGGAAATGGAATTCCTGGGCGCGTGGAGCTACCCCTACACCGTGGCCCTGATGATTGCCAGCGCTCTGGTACCCATGTGGTACTTCCACCGCCGCGGATGGCTGAGCTGAACCGCGCACCCTCATTGAAATTGCCACCCGGGCTGTGGCGGGTCATGTTGGGCACCACCCTGGTCGTGCTCAGCTACAGCCTGCTCAATCCGGTGCTGGCCGTTCGCCTGCAAACCAGCGGCGCCAGTGCCACCGCCATCGGCCTGATCGCCATGCTGCCCTTCATCAGCATCGTGCTGCTGGTGCCGGCCGTGCCTCGCCTGTTTGATCGCATCGGCGTGGGGCAAGCCTACCGGCTGGGCCTGACACTCGAACTCATTGCCTGTCTGGGCTACCTGATCACCGACGACTACCGAGTCTGGTGTGTACTTGGCCTGATGGCCGGAGTGGGGGCAGCCGCAGCCTGGAATGCCACCGAAGCCCTGATTGCCCACAACGTGCCGCCCAGTCATCGAGGTCGCCTCACAGGCTTGTACCAAACCTCGCTGGGAGGCGCCATGGCCCTGGGTCCACTGCTGCCGGCCGCACTCAGCCTCACCCCACTCACCGCGACGGCTCTGTCTGCGTTGGGACTGGCCGCCGGCGTGGCCCTCACCGCGTCATCCGACATCCAGCACCTGCGCGCCACGCATGACGACCACGTGCCCATGAGCCTGTGGTCAGCCTGGCGCTTTCGCCCGGCGCTGGGCTGGGCCGCAGTGGTAGGAGGGGTCTTTGAAGTCGGGCTGGGCTCCATCACCACCGCCTACGGCTCCCAAATCGGGCTGAACCTGGCCAAGGCCACTTCCATCGCAGGCGCCTTCGGCATGGGCAGCTTCCTGCTGCAGTATCCGGTGGGTTGGTTGGCCGATCATTGGCCGGCAAGACGCCTGTTTGTCCTGGGCGGCCTGTTGCTACTGGCCAGCGGCGTGGCCTTCATCGAGGCGGCGCAAGCGCCTTGGCTGATCTGGTTTTGCGCAGCCACCTGGGGCGCGGTCGGCGGGGCACTCTACACCCTCAGCATGATCCGCGTGGCACACGACTTTGCCGACTCATCTGCCCTGGCGGGCACCTCGGCCATGATCGCGTCGTACACACTGGGCGGGGCACTCGGCCCCATCATCAGCGGCTGGATGCTCGATCACACCGGCATCCAGGGGCAGGGCTGGTGGCTCGCCATGCTCGCCACCACCCTGATCGTCGTCCACGCTCGGTGGACGACCCGCGCCGATTAGGCGTTCAACATCAGGCGCTGAATTCGCATCTGAATCGCGCCTGACCGCCCATCTCAACGAGCGCGACGGGCCTTGACGGCGCCGGACAAGATCTCCAGCACCTTTTCAGAGTCGTCCCAACCAATGCAGGCATCGGTGATCGACTGGCCATAGGTCAGCTTCGCAGGGTCGTCCTTGCCCGGTGTGAACTTCTGGGCGCCCGCGCACAGATGGCTTTCCACCATCACGCCAAACACCTGCTTGGAGCCACCCGACACCTGATCTGCGATGTCTTGCGCCACCACCACCTGACGTTCGTGCTGCTTCGAGCTGTTCGCATGCGAGAAGTCCACCATCAACGACGGATGCAACTTGGCGGCTTCCAGGTCCTTGCAAGCGGCGGCCACGCTGTCGGCGTCATAGTTCGGCGCCTTGCCGCCACGCAAAATCACGTGGCAGTCAGGGTTGCCGCCGGTTTCCACAATGGCGACCTGGCCATTCTTATGCACTGACAGGAAGTGGTGCGGGCGCGAAGCCGACTGAATCGCGTCGGTGGCAATCTTGATATTGCCATCCGTGCCATTCTTGAAGCCAATCGGGGCGCTGATTCCAGAAGCCAGTTCACGGTGAATCTGGCTTTCGGTGGTGCGCGCACCAATGGCGCCCCAGGAAATCAGATCGCCAATGTACTGAGGCGAAATCACGTCCAGGAACTCGCTGGCCGCAGGCACGCCCATGCGGTTGATCTCCAGCAGCAGATGACGGGCCATGCGCAGGCCTTCGTCAATCTTGTACGACTCGTCCAGATACGGGTCGTTGATCAGACCCTTCCAGCCCACGGTGGTGCGAGGCTTTTCGAAGTACACCCGCATCACCACTTCCAAGGTGTCCTTGTATTGTTCACGCAGCGCCAACAGCTTGCGACCGTACTCAATGGCCGCAGCCGGATCGTGAATGGAGCAAGGGCCAATGATCACCAGCAGGCGGTCGTCCTTGCCATGAATGATCTTGCGAATCGCCTTGCGGGTGTCGGCCACCAGCGCTTCCACGGGGGTGCCGCGAATCGGGAAGAAGCGAATCAGGTGCTCGGGTGGTGGCAGCGGCGTCACGTTGCGAATGCGTTCGTCGTCGGTTTGCGAGGTTTTATCGGCGGGAGGCACCCAGCCGGTCGAGGCACTGGATTTGGCAGACATGAGACTTCCTGTTGCGAGCGGTGGAAAGTTGTCGAAAAAAAACCGCCGGGGTGAACCGGCGGTTTTCAGGGTGTTTGGTGGTTTGCTTAAGCGCTAGCCACTCCTGCGCCGGTTTCGGTCGGGAGTTCAAAGTGCCAAAAGTAAAAGCAAGCCAAAGTCATGAAGTTAATGTATCACGGCATTCGCCGAAACAACAAGCGTGAACCTCAAGGGCCGGGAAGTCAATCCCCACCAAAGGGCTGTTGCCCACTGGAAACAAAACAAGCTTCCACCGGCTTGCCAGTCATATTCGCCTCCTTAGAATGGACTGAGGCTTCACTGCTGTCGCAGTTGGAATTAATTTTGCGCTGGCCTGCGCTTTCACAGGAGGATATTCATGAAGAAACTGTTTGCTGCTGCATTGATGATCGCTGCCGGCTCCGCTATGGCCCAAAACAACGTGGGTTGCGGTTGGGGCTCTGCTCTGTTCAATGGTCAAAAGGGCGTGGCTCCCCAAGTGTTGGCTGCCACCACCAACGGCACCTCGGGTAACCAAACCTTCGGCATCACCTTCGGTACCTCTGGCTGCACCCAAGACGGCGTGGTCTCTTCCAGCTGGAAGATCTCCATGTTCATCGACGGCAGCCGCGTGGCCCTGGCCCGTGACGCCGCTGCTGGCCAAGGCGAAAACCTGGACGCCCTGGCTTCCGTGATGGGCGTGAAGGCTGATGACCGCGCCGCTTTCGCCGCTGCCATCAAGTCGAACTTCGGTTCCGTGTTCGCCAACGACAACGTGGCCGCCAACCTGAAGGAAGTGCTGGCCGCCAACGACCGTCTGGCTGGCTACGCTGCCCTGATCTAATCGCACGTGATTCGGCTGGCGCGCGTCGTCAGCCGCCTATCACCGGCCCTTTATGCCCAGCCTGGCTGGGCATATTCTTTTGTGTCTGCGCTGTCTTGCCATGCCAACCCGTCGCCTGTGGTCCCTTGCGGCCGCCCTGATCGCCGCCTGCCTGCAACTGATGGCCTCGCCGCTTCAGGCCGTCGAACTGTCGCCCAGCCAGTTTCAGTACCTCACCTCACTGCAGGCCCGAGCCAAGGCCATGGCCCTCTCGCAAAGCGACGCGTGGCGCGCCTTGGTGCATTACAAGGTTCACCCCTTGACCCGCACCGACCGGAGCTTGGCCGACGACGAAGACTTCTTCAACAGCCCCAACGGCGCCACCAACCCCGAGGCCGAACTCAACGCCACGCTCGCGGCATTCTTTGATCCCTCCCTCGGCCGCGCCCTCGATCAAAACGCCAGCTGCCGCTTCATTGGCCGCTATGAATGGCTGAAAGAAGCCCTTCAGTTCGACCCCAACCTGCTTCCCGAACCCCATTGCGAGCGCTACCAGCAATGGCGCAAGGGCCTCAACGCGGTCAGCGCCACCCTGGTCTTTCCTGCCGCCTACCTCAACAGCCCCGCCTCCATGTACGGGCACACCTTTTTGCGGCTCGACCCACCCGCCGGGCCCAACGGCAGCGCCCACAACCCGCTGCTGTCCTATGCCATCAACTACGCCGCCAACGGCAATGAGGCCGAGGGCCTGGCCTTTGCCTTCAAGGGCTTGATGGGCCTGTACCCCGGCCAATTCACCAACTCCCCCTATTACCTCCGCATTCGCGATTACAACGACCTGGAAAACCGTGACATCTGGGAATACGACCTGGACCTGTCCCCGCAGGAAATGAATCGTTTGCTGGCGCACGCCTGGGAATTGGGCCCCACCCGGTTCGATTATTTCTTCTTCGACGAAAACTGCTCCTACCACCTCCTGGCCCTGCTGGATGCCGCGCGCCCCGGGCTCCACCTGACCGACCAGTTCACCTGGCGCGCCATTCCCATTGACACGGTTCGCGCCGTCACCGACACGCCGGGGCTGCTCAAACGTACGCACTACCGCGCCTCCAATAGCACAGAACTGCGCTACCGAGCCGAACTCATCGGCCCCGACCGAGCTCGTGCGGCCAAGCAAGTGGCGCTGGGCCAGCAACCGGCTGACTCACTGAAAGAGCGCGAACCCGACCCCAATCTGCGTGCCCGCATGCTAGAAGTGTCCGAGCGTTACCTGGCCTACGACGCCACGCAACGTGACCTCGGGTCCGCAGTCCAATCGCGACGCATGCAATTGCTAGGCGCCCGCGCAGCCTTGCCTGCCGGCACTCCGATCGAGGTACCCACCCCCACCACACCGCCGCAAGCCGGGCACGGTACCGCACGCGTGGATCTGCTGGCTGGCCAGCGCAACGGGCGAGCCACCCTGCAAATCAATGCACGCCCCGCCTATCACGACCTACTGGATCCCGAAGAAGGGTTCCAGCGCGGCTCCGCCATTCAGTTTTTCCGGCTCGAGGCCAGCAAATCCGAAAACGGCAGCCTGCAGCTGGAGCGCCTCATACCAGTCGACATCGTTTCACTCAGCCCTTACGATGGCCTGATGTCTGCCCGCTCGTGGCGCGTTCGCTTTGGCCTCACGCGCAGCTGGGCCCGACTGAAGTCCCCACACCCCGACAAGCGCGAGCTGGGCGCAGAGGTCAACGGGGGCCCAGGCCTTGCGGCAGAACTCAACACCAGCCACAGCGTCATGGGCTACGTCTTCCTCGACAACCAACTCTGGTTGGACCCATCCATGCCCAAGGAAAAATTTGCAGCCGGCTCCGGCATCGCCGCAGGGTTACTGTGGGATGCGACCCGGTCTTGGCGCATTCAGGTAGAGCTATATGGCCGAGCCTCTCTGGCGGGGCAGCCAAGGGAGTCGGGTGCACGATTTGACCAGCGCTGGAAGCTCAACACCGAAACCAATCTCGTGCTGCAATGCCAATGGAAGACACGCCAAAATCAAGGCACCCAGCGTGAGTGTCTGGGTGGCGTCCAACGCTACTGGTAAGCAGGGTATAAGCAAGGCCCATAAAAAAAGCCCGGCATCCCGGGCTTTTTGCTTTCAAGCGCCTCACAAGGCACTTGGGCTTAGGCGATGCACGGCACTCTAGCCGCAGCCATCATTTCGACTGAGCCTGCTTCAACAAGGTATCCGCATCACTGACAGCATAGCCGCCACCTTGCTCGTCGTTCAAGGACACCACCACACCGTCCTTCACCAGCAAGGAATAACGGCCCGAACGCAGCCCCAGACCCTTGGCCGTCAAATCCAAGGTCAAACCCGTCGCCTTGGCCAGATCCGCACTGCCATCGGCCATCATACGAACCTTGCCACCCGCACCCAACTCACGGCCCCAGGCGCCCATCACAAACGCATCGTTCACCGACACGCACCAAATCTCATCCACGCCGGCGGCCTTGAACTCTGCTGCCTTGGCAATGTAGCCAGGCGCATGCTGAGCCGAACACGTTGGCGTATAAGCGCCAGGCAAACCAAAGATCGCGACCGTCTTTCCCTTCAAGCTATCGGCCACCTTGACGGGGTTAGGCCCCAAGCTGCAACCGTTGCCTTCCACTTCGATGTATTCGAACAGCGTGGCATCAGGGAAAGTGTCTCCGACCTTGATCATATTGGCTCCTTGTTAGCACATAAAAAAACCGGTCGCCAGTATGACTGGAGACCGGTTCATGTTACCGACAGCAGGAGCAAGCCCCCGCTGCGGTCAGGGTCAGAACCCTGAGATCAGACCGCTTGAGCCTTCTCGACCAGACGCGAGACCACCCAGGTCTTGGTCTTGGACAGAGGACGGCTTTCAGTGATCTCGACCACATCGCCCAACTTGAACTCATTGTTCTCGTCGTGAGCGTGGTACTTGCGGCTCTTGGCCACGATCTTGCCGTACAGCTCGTGCTTCACGCGACGTTCAACCAGAACGGTCACGGTCTTATCACGGGCATCGCTGACGATTTTGCCGACCAGCGAACGGACGACCTTAGTTTGAGCTTCCGTCATTTGGCGGCTCCTTGCTTCTTCTCGGTCAGGATCGTCTTGGCGCGAGCGATGTCGCGACGAGTCTTACCCAGTGCCGAGGTGTCATTGAGCTGCTGGGTCGCACGCTGCATACGCAGGTTGAAGTGCGACTTCAACAGATCTTTGATTTCGGTTTCCAGTGCGGCCACATCCTTGGCGCGCAGTTCAGAGGCTTTCGCCATAACTTTCTCCTTAGCGCCTGGATCAGAGGCCGAACTGACGGCCGACGAACGTGGTGCTCAGCGGCAGCTTGGCAGCAGCCAGCGTGAACGCTTCGCGAGCGAGTGCCTCAGGCACGCCCTGGATTTCGTACAGGACCTTGCCAGGGGTGATCTCAGCCACGTAGTACTCGACGTTACCCTTACCGTTACCCATACGCACTTCTGCGGGCTTGTTGGAAATGGGCTTGTCGGGGAACACGCGGATGAAGATACGGCCACCACGCTTGACGTGACGAGAGATGGCACGACGAGCTGCTTCGATCTGACGCGAGGTCAGACGGCCGCGCTCGGTTGCCTTCAGGCCGAAATCACCGAAGGACACATCGGCGCCACGGGTGGCAACACCCGTGTTACGGCCCTTGTGCTCCTTGCGGAACTTGCGACGATTAGGTTGCAACATGTTTATTCTCCTTTCGCTTCAGCAGCAGGAGCTGCTTTGCGAACACGCTTGGCGTCAGCAGCCACGGCAGGCTTATCGCTGCCATCTGCAGGCGCGCCGTCAGCGCGAGGGGCACCACGGCCGCCACGAGGACCGCGACGATCGTTAGGACGATCGCTACGGGGACCACGGCGGTTGCGGCGGTCGTCTTCACGGTCGTCACCCTTGAGCACAGGGGCTTCGCCGTTAGCCAGACGGTCACCACGGTAGACCCAGACCTTGACACCGATCACACCGTAGGTGGTGTGAGCTTCGGACGTGCCGTAGTCGATGTCAGCCTTCAGGGTGTGCAGAGGCACACGGCCTTCGCGATACCACTCGGTACGAGCAATTTCAATGCCGTTCAGACGACCGGACGACATGATCTTGATACCTTGGGCGCCCAGACGCATGGCGTTCTGCATCGCACGCTTCATGGCGCGACGGAACATGATGCGCTTTTCCAGCTGTTGCGTGATCGAGTCAGCGATCAGTTGAGCAT
>CAYVOP010000145.1:0-7826 GCA_964453105.1 uncultured Aquabacterium sp.
AACTCGCCGGTGGCCTGGCCTGCGCAGGCAATGGCGTGGGTGATTTTGTCGAGGGTGAAACTGGCTGTGGCGCCGTTGCGCTTGATCACGGCCACCGGGTCGGTGGTGAGGGGCATGGCTCGTCTCCTACTAGATATAGTGTTTTTCTTGCTTGAAAACACCATAGGTAGTGTTGTGAAACGGAATAACCTTACGGTTGATCCCCGTCAAATCAAAGGTGGGCTTTCGGGTTTTCCGCCTGTTTGCCGATTCTTGTGGCAAGTCATTGCGCAAGCTGATCGGGTGTGAGCCTGCATCAAGGACGCGACCGACCCATGCCCCAGCGTGGCTGCTTCAGCCAGCAAGATCGTCAACGGCGTGATGAAAGCCGTGGCCAGGCCGTAATGGCGGACCACGATGGTCTCGACAACGAAGGTCAGCACAATCATGACGCCGCACATGCACCAGGCGTCGAGCGGCATCATCAACAAAACCCAGGCTACCAATAAGCCGATGTGGGTGCAGGCCGTGTCGGTATGGGTTGGGGCGGTTGCTTGCGCAACGTACACACGCTGTAGAGGAACGCGATCAGGCACACCATGGTGACCAGCATGGCGGTGAAGACCAGCACCGGCATGGAACCTGGTGGCTTTCATCCTAATCGGGATGGGGCTGGTATGCCTATTTCAGTTTGACACGCCGCTCGCGCTCGGCTTCCAGGGTCTGGGCAATGACGCCTTCTGGCAACCCCACGGTGTGCAGCGCGAAGGCTGACAGCTGCAGCCCTGCCTCCAGCGTTTCAGGTACCACGGCGGTGGCACCCACTTCGAGCAGTTCGCGCGCGTGCTGCTCATCGCGTGAACGCGCGTAAATGGGCAGACTTGGGTAGGCTTCCCGGGCTGCTGTCACAGCATGCATCGCAGCCGAGGGTTGATCGGTGGTGATGACCAGGGCGGCCGCATGCTCTGTGTGCAGCTTGCGCAGCATGCCCGGATGCGCCGCATTGCCATAGTAGACAGGCTGTCCCTGCGCCCGAAGTCGTGTCGCCACATGGGCGTCGTGCTCAATGGCCACATAGGCCACGCCTTTTTGTTCCAGTACTTTGGCGAGCAACTGGCCAATGCGGCCAAACCCCGCAATGACCACATGTCCGGAGAGCTCTTCGGCCACGGTCTCGTCCAGAGGTTGCGCGGTGAGGCCTTCATCCAGTCGTTCACGAATCGCATGGCCCAGGCGGGCCACCAAGGGCGTCACCAGCAAGCTCAAGCTCACCACCAGCAACATGAACTGCGCGACTTCCTGTGGAATCAGGGCTGCTGTCGCCGCATAGCCGACCACAATGAAGGCGAACTCACCCCCTTGCGACAGTAGCAAGCCGCCTTCGATCGACTGCCCCCAGCTTCGGCCGCCTACGCGGAAGATGCCGGTGATCACCGTGGCCTTGATGGTCAGCAGGCCGATCACCGACAGCACGATCCAGACGTGGTTACGAGCCACCTCGCGCAAGTCAATGCCCATGCCCACCGACATGAAGAACACGCCCATCAGCAGCCCCTTGAAGGGCTCGACGGTCACTTCCACCTTGTGGCGGTAGGTGGTCTCTGACAGCAGCAGGCCCGCCAGAAAGGCGCCCAGTGCCATGGACAAGCCCGCCTGCGCCGTGATCTCGGCGGTACCCAGTGCCACCAGCAGCGTCAGCGCCATGAACACCTCGGGTTGGCGCCGGTGCGCAAACACGCGAAACAGTGGGCCCACGACACGTTTGCCTACCAGGTAGATCAGCACCACTGCCGCGACCGACTTCAACACCGTTCCCATCACCAGGGTGGTCACGCCAGACTGGGCCGGGCGTGTCAGCAGATCCACCAGAATCAAAAGTGGCACCACGGCAAAGTCTTGCAGCATCAGAATCGAAAACGAGGCCTGTCCGGTGGGGCTGGTCATGGCCCGCCGGTCGGTCAGCAACTGCATGACCACGGCGGTGGACGACAAAGACAGCACCAGGCCCAGCATCACAGCCACCCCCACGGTGTTGCCAAACGCGTAAGCCAAAGAGCCAATGAAGGTCGCACTGATCAAGACCTGGGCCGAGCCACCCAAGAACACCCAACGGCGCAGCGCCCAGATGCGCTCGGGCGACACCTCCAGCCCGATCAGGAACATCAGGAAGATCACGCCCAACTCCGCCAGGCTGTGCACGGAGGTACTGTCGGCAAAGGTCAGCAGCTTGAGCGCTGGCCATTCGTTCACCCACAGCCCCAAGCCATTGGGGCCCGCCACCATGCCCATGACCAGAAAACCCAGCACCTGATTGATTCGCAAGCGTTGCAGCAAGGGAATCAGGATGCCGGCCAGGATCAGGAACAACAGGGTTTCATGCAAAAAGGGTAGGGGGCTGGTGTGCGCCATCGTGCTCCAAAAGAGTGCATGGTCTATTGTGCGCGAAGCCGTTTAACGTCAATTCGCTAGACAGGGCGACTCTGGTCCTCTTGATCCGCAGCCTAAAATCAGCGCCCTGTTTGCCATTTTGTTTTTGGGGCCGTCTTAATGAGCCACTCGTCTTCCAAGAAGAATCTTGAAATTGAGTTTCTGCGAGGGTTCGCGGTGCTGCTGACTTTGTTCAGTCACCTTCCCTTGTTACTGCCCCATCACACGGAATTGATCGGCCGTGCTTTTCAGTTTGCGATGCCTTGGACCGGGGTGGATTTGTTCTTTTGCATCTCTGGCTTCGTTGTCAGTAAAGCCTATTTCGAGCAATTCGACGCTCATCGGCACAAAGGTACTTTCTGGCTTGCCGCTCAAGCCTTCTGGGTTCGGCGGACCTTTCGGTTGATTCCGAGCGCGTGGTTCTGGGTTGCTGCTGGTTTAGCTTGCTCGATCTGGTTCAACCAAACCGGCATTTTTGGTACGTGGACCCAGAACATACGTAGTGCTGTCGCAGTCATGACGTTCTCGGGCAATTTGGCCAACCAGTTTGGAATGATGCTTCATCCGAACGATGTTTATTGGAGCTTGGCCCTCGAAGAGCAGTTCTATCTTCTGTTCCCCTTTTTCCTTTTGTGGTGTCCCGATAAATGGCGCTGGCGATTACTCCTGATTCTGATTGCGGTGCAATTCGTCTTGGATCGAAATCCGTTTGGTACCCCGGTTAGTTCGATGCTCAATTCATTCCGTCTTGATGCCATCATGTGGGGGGTCTTGCTATACATGTTCTCCACGCGTCAGGGTTATAGCCAATTGGAGCCCACTTTCATCAAAGGCAGTCCTGCCATGCGATGGTTGTTGTTTGTGGTCTTGATCTATTTGCTCGTAGCCATCCCGGCGCAGCTGATGTCGATGCCCATTGCTGTGGGTTTGATTGCGTTGGTGTCTGCAGCCATCGTGTTTCTGGCTAGCTTCGACGCCGGATACCTCCCGCGAATTCCGCTGATCACGCCATTTCTTGTTTGGTTGGGCGCGAGGTCATATGGAACATACCTGTTGCATGTCTTTGCATATCGCATGACCTTTGAGATTTGGTCACGCTATGCGGAAGCGCACGGCCAAGCGTTGGATGGTCGCTTCACCTTCCGCTTGGTCTTGACGGCTGTCCTGCTGATCGTGGTTCTGGCGCAGTTGAACTACCGGTTCATCGAGACCCCATGGCGAAAGCGTGGGGTGGCATTGGCTCGGGCCCGGCTTGCTACAGCCGAACCCCAATGAGCCACTCATGCCGCCAAGGTTTTGAGGACCAGTCCGATCAGTGCGCTGGCCGCGATCACGTGAATCACGTTTCGCTTGTAGCGAAACAGGGCCACCGCGGCGGCGCATGCGATCAGGGCCGCCATGCCATCGAATGAGCCTTTGAATCCACCATGCGGCCAAAGAACGTGATACCCGAAGAACAAGGCCAGATTCAAAATCACGCCGACCACAGCGGCCGTGATGGCGGTTAACGGCGCGGTGAACTTGAGATCATCGTGCGTGCTTTCGACCACTGGCCCGCCTGCCAAAATGAACAAGAACGACGGTAAGAAGGTGAACCAGCTCACCAGGCTTGCAGCCACCGCTCCTGCCAGAAACAGTGCGTCTGGGCCGAACAGGGCCTTGACGTAGCCGCCCACGAAACCCACAAAAGCCACCACCATGATCAAGGGGCCAGGTGTGGTTTCACCCAGGGCCAGTCCGTCAATCATTTGCGTGGGTGTGAGCCAGCCATAGTGGCTGACAGCGCCCTGATAAACATATGGCAGCACGGCATACGCGCCACCGAAAGTCAGCAGCGCAGCCTTGGTAAAGAACCAGCTCATTTGCGTCAGCGTATGGTTCCAGCCGTAGACCGCGGTCAGCAACCCCATGGGGGCCAGCCATAGCGTGGCTCCCACCAGCAGCACATGAAGCAGACGCGACCAGCGAAATTTGGCGTGCTTAGGTGTTGGTGTGTTGTCGTCAATCAGGGCGGGGCCCCATGACTTGTCGGCCTTGCCATGCCCGCCTCCAGCCTTGAATTTTTCAGGGGCAATGCGCCCCCCGAAATAGCCCAACAGGGCTGCCATTGCAACGATGGCGGGGAAGGGCACGTTGAGCGCAAAAATGGCCACGAACGAAGCCCCCGCTATGCCCCAGAGCCAGTTATTCTGCAGCGCTCGCGTCCCGATGCGATGCGCAGCCTGCACCACGATGGCGGTGACTGCAGGCTTGATGCCATAGAACAGCCCTGCAACAACAGGCATTTCGCCGAAGGCGATATAGACCCACGACAACGCAATCAGGATCAGTAGCGACGGGAGCACGAACAAGGCGCCAGCCACGATGCCCCCCCACGTTCTGTGCATGAGCCAGCCAATGTAGGTGGCAAGTTGCTGAGCCTCTGGTCCTGGCAGCACCATGCAGTAGTTGAGTGCATGCAAGAAGCGCCGCTCTGAAATCCAGCGCCGGTTCTCGACCAACTCCTGGTGCATGATCGAAATCTGTCCTGCTGGTCCGCCAAAGCTGATGAAGCCCAGCTTCAGCCAGAAGGCGAAAGCCTGCCAGAAGCTGATGGCAGGCGGCGATTGCGTCTTGGTCTCTTTCGCTGTGTCAACGTGCGGCATGGTGTGTGCAGACGAAAAAAAGCCAACCGCTTAGGTTGGCTTTTTAAGAATGGTGGTGGGCCGGGGTCACTTGAACTGTGGCGTACAAGCCGCATGGATATTAGTTAAGCAGCCATAAGGCTTCCGAAGATACCCCCAAAAATACCCCCAGAGCAAAGTGCTTAGGGCGTAAAGAATAGCGGGGACCATTTCACGCATGACTTTAAGGCGTGCCACGGCTTTGAGTGATTGTGCTCATGATGTGACTGAACAACGCCAGCCAGCATGTCTGCAAACTGAATGCCTAGTTGCTTTTGACTGTCTTCTGGCTGGCTGTGCAACCTAGTCCGGGCTCCATTTTCATACCAGAGCACCGTTTGCAGATATTCATGCTGGCTATTCCCGCTCTTGACCTTGATGGTTCTCGGGTCGGGTTTCATGATGATCTCGTCATGCGTGGCCATCTCATCTAACAACATCAGCTTTAGCATGTAGTTGTAGAGCAGATTGGGATCAGTCTGCAAATGGTTCTGGACGTTGCACTTCTTCACCGTCATTGCAAAGAGCTTGATTGACGGTCTGCTGCTAACGAGCTTGCAGGCGCGGGTGGCGAAGTCCAAACGGGCAGCGTTTGACATCTTGACCCACTTCTTCTCTGAGTCTGTGGACCAGTTATGGGCTTTGTACATGTCACGTACAAGCCGCCCCGGTAAGTGACTAATGGCGTCCTCACTCGCAATGACGGCAGCAATCGTCAAGTAACGACTAGACCCGCCATTTCCGTAAGGCTTATCGAGCGTCCAGCCGAGGTCTCCGCTTTCGTCAATGTAGATGGTCGCAGCCATCGCACCTCAAAAAGAAATGGCTCCTCTGGAGCCATGAAAAATGACGGACCCTGGGGCCGACGCGCTTACAGCGCGCTTACGACATCGTTGCCGACCTCGCAGTTACCCAGGCTTTACCCGTCGAAGAGAAGTTTACCAAAACTGCCGTGCTGCGGAAAATTTTAAAACCCTTACTTGGGTGGTCTTTTCCAAGTCTGCCGGTTAACGCGCAGTCAATCCTACCAAAACATGTGCGTCGCACGCCTGGATCACTGAATCGAAAAACGAAACCCCAGCCGTGCAGCAAACTCGCAGAAAGCGTCCTCTCTGGCCCATTCCAGTTGCCAGTAGCGCTCTTTCAGCCGCTCATAGGTCTTTTGCCGCATGAACTTGGGCCGAGATAGGTTGTCTCCTAGACGGGTTTCGATCTTGCTTTGCGCGCGCCACATCCGCCCAATCGGGTCTTCACTTTGTGATGAGTAAGCGATCTGATTGCATGACCGGCAGCGAAAGTGCCCCCAGCGTAAGAACAGCTTGGCGCACCGTTGTCTGCAACGAGGGCAACTGAACCAGACACGCTCACCACCAAAGGTGCAGGGTGTTGTCATGACGCTGATGGCGTTGCGGTATGACTGCCCGTTGGACGTGTAGATCAACGTGACCACACCCCAACTGATGTCCACGCCAATGGATGATCGAACCTCACCCGTGTCCGAGTCGGTCCACTGCCAGCCGAAATAGCCGTCAGTCAATAAGCCATCACGTTTCCAGCGTCGCACATCAATGGATCGGGTTTGGCCGGTCTTGAGCTTGTGGCCAGGGCGTCCTGCGCCCCACCTGATGCCGCCTTTTGGCATTTTGAATTCCTTTCACTGAAAACGAAATGAACAGGGATTTGCACGCTGCGTTTTGGGCCGCCCGCTATGTTCTGGCCTTTGCCTTGTTTGCTGTTTCTTCTGCATAGGGATGGCAACATGTATAGGAGTACGAATCCCGTACTAGTGAGCGTCCCAAAACTTGAAGCACCTCGAAAACGACAGAACCCAATGTCCATGCGGGTTAGCGGCCCGTTTTGTGCTCTTTTGACTAGTACGCCATTTGTAGTAGTGAAGGCCTCACTAGTACGCGCCGCGTATCGAGAAATCAGGCGATCAGTACGCCGCGCGTATCGAATCAGTACGCGGCGCGTACTTGCTCTGCGTTTTTCGCGTGGTTGAATTGGCTGCGTCATGTGCTGCTTTGAGGGCTGCATTGGCTTCCGCCAGCGTCTTGAATGCCTGCCATTCATTCGTGATCCGTTCTGCTTTGATGCCCTGCTTGGGCATTTCAAACACGGGCTCATCGGTGAAACGGTACAGGCTGCAGTGCTTGACTCCATGAGCAATCCCGCCTTGCCGCGTCTTGGCAATAAAGCCCAGGGCTTGCAAGGCCCTGAGACTCTTAGACAAGGTTGCGGGGCTTGTGATGTCAGCGTGACGCAGCGTGGCAAGCGTGGCCTCGATGTTGCCGTTGTTAGTTGCTCGGAGCTTTCGCCGCATGGCGATGTAAAGCCCCTGATCCACCCAAGACAACGCGCGCCATGCTGGCGAGTCGACCAAGGCCCAATACAGGCGGATGTGTCCGCCCCGTGGGTCTTCTGGTTTGCGCTTGCTCATTCATGCGTCCTCCCTACGATGGTTGTTAAGGAGTCGATAGCCGCCCCAATGGCTTTAAGCGCCGCAGTGGCGGAAATCAGGCTTGCATGTGGGTTGCCGCCAAACAATTGCATGGCCGATGCGGTTGTGGTCTCCAAGCTGATTTGAAGTGCAGATAGTGCCGCCTCTGGTGTTGAGTCGTGATCATGGGCAAAATGGTCTTGAACTGTTTTGCGGGCCCCTTGTGCGTCAAAAGCGCCTGGGGCCGTTTTTTTGGTGATCTGTGTTGAATCACGAGCAAAACTGAGCCAGGCGTCACGTCCAAAACTGAGCCACTA
>CAYVOP010000146.1:0-7743 GCA_964453105.1 uncultured Aquabacterium sp.
CATGATGGATGCTGGCGTTCCCATGAAGGCGCTCGTGGCAGGTATCGCCATGGGTATGATCAAGGAAGGCAACCGTTTCGCCGTGCTGACCGACATCCTGGGTGACGAAGATCACCTGGGTGACATGGACTTCAAGGTGGCTGGTACCACCACTGGCGTGACCGCTCTGCAGATGGACATCAAGATCCAGGGCATCACCAAGGAAATCATGCAAGTGGCCCTGGCGCAAGCCAAGGAAGCCCGCCTGCACATCCTGGGCAAGATGGTTGAAGCCATGGGTGGTGCGCGTCAGGAAGTGTCCGAGTTCGCGCCTCGTCTGTACACCATGAAGATCAACCCCGAGAAGATCCGTGACGTGATCGGCAAGGGTGGCGCCACCATTCGCGGTCTGTGCGAAGAAACCGGTTGCCAGATCGACATTGGCGAAGACGGCACCATCACCATCGCCTCGACTGATTCCGCCAAGGCTGAATTTGCCAAGAAGCGCATCGAAGAGATCACCGCTGAAGTTGAAATCGGCAAGATCTACGAAGGTGCTGTCACCAAGTTGTTCGACTTTGGTGCTCTGGTGAACCTGTTGCCCGGCAAGGATGGTCTGCTGCACATCAGCCAGATCGCTCATGAGCGCGTCGAAAAGGTCTCCGACTACCTGCAAGAAGGTCAAGTTGTTAAGGTCAAGGTTCTGGAAACCGACGAAAAGGGCCGCGTCAAGCTGTCCATGAAGGCGTTGCTGGAGCGCCCTGAGGGTATGCCTGAGGAGCAGCCTCGCGAGCGTCGTGAGCGCAGCGACCGCGGCGACCGTGGTGATCGCCGCGACCGTGGTGATCGCGGTGAGCGTCGTGAGCGTGCACCCCGTGCCGAGCAAGGTGCGGTGGAGCAGGGTGCTCAAGACGACCAGGCGCAACAACAGCAGCAGTGATCGCCATGAAGAAGCTGGTTGTTGGAAACTGGAAGATGCACGGTAGCCGTGCATCCAACGGCGAACTGCTTCAGGGCTTGATTGAGGCCAATCTGGCCCAGTCGGCCCCTAAAGCCGACGTCGCCGTGTGCGTGCCCTTCGTTTACCTGGCTGATGTGGCTGCCGCCCTGGCGGGGCAGCCCATCGCATTGGGTTCGCAGGACGTCTCTGCTCACAAGCAGGGGGCTTATACCGGTGAGGTGGCGGGCGGCATGATTCGCGAGTTCGGCGCCAAGTACGCCATCGTGGGTCACTCCGAGCGTCGCAGCTACCACGGCGAAAGCAGTCAGTTGGTGGCCGATAAGGCCAAGGCTGCCTTGGCTGAAGGTTTGGTTCCTATTGTTTGCGTGGGGGAAACCTTGTCGCAACGCGAGGCCAATCAGACCGAAGCCGTCGTGGCCGAGCAGCTGCAGGCGGTGATCACTGCGCTGGGTGCTCAGCTGGCAGAAATCGTGGTGGCGTACGAGCCTGTCTGGGCAATTGGTACGGGTAAAACTGCTTCGCCCGAGCAGGCTCAGGCGGTGCATGCGTTCTTGCGTGCGCAGCTGGTGGCGGCTCAGTCTGAGGCGGCCCGCGTGCCCTTGCTCTATGGTGGCAGCGTCAAGCCCGACAACGCGGCAGAACTGTTTGCTCAGCCTGATATCGATGGTGGCCTCATTGGTGGCGCCTCGTTGAAGGCGGCCGATTTTGTGGCAATTGCTCGGGCTGCGGTCTGAGCTGGCTTTTCAGGAGTTTGGTTTCATGCAACAAGCATTGATGACAGTGGTTCTCTTGCTGCAGATCGTGTCCGCCTTGGCCATGATCGGCCTGGTGCTGGTTCAGCACGGCAAGGGGGCTGATATGGGGGCCTCTTTTGGTAGTGGTGCCTCGGGTAGTTTGTTTGGCGCAACAGGCAGTGCGAACTTCTTGTCTCGCTCGACTGCTGTGGCGGCGTCGGTCTTTTTTGCCTCGACCTTGATGCTCGCCTACTTCGGTAATCACCGGGGTGGCGTGGCTGCGGAATCGTCCTCCTTGCTTGAAAAAGCACCCGCTGCGGCATCAGCTGCATCGGTGGTGACGCCTGCTTCGGCGGCGGCTTCCGGGGCGGCCCTGATCCCTGTCAAGTAATTGGCCTGAGCATGGTGCACAGTGCCTACATTGTGTCGCCATGTATCGGAAACCTCTGGTTTTCGGTTTAGAATGTCAGTCTTCGGTAAGCGAGCCTCATGCAAGCCGATCCAACTGGGTATAAGGCCCATGTTGCCGACGTGGTGAAATTGGTAGACACGCTATCTTGAGGGGGTAGTGGCGAAAGCTGTGCGAGTTCGAGTCTCGCCGTCGGCACCAATCAAAATTTCAACTGAGTCTTCGTGCGGTCACCTCATGTTCAGCCCAGATCAACGAATCCAAGCTGACAAGGTGGTTCAATTACGAAGCGCTCCGGTGGGCGCGCTGAAGGTAGGTGTACAAGTGGATCAATTCCGCTTGGCATGACCAAAGGCGCGCTTTTTTGTTGTCTGAATGTGATCCAATCACGCGACTTGTTCAATCTGAAGGCCTAAAGCAATGATGAACATTGAGCAATACCTGCCCGTCATTCTGTTTATTCTGGTTGGCGTGGGGGTCGGTGTGGCGCCCCAGGCGCTCGGTTTCCTGTTGGGCCCACGTCGCCCTGACGCCGAAAAGAACTCCCCGTACGAGTGTGGCTTCGAGGCCTTCGAAGATGCGCGCATGAAATTTGACGTGCGCTACTACCTCGTCGCCATTCTCTTCATCCTGTTCGACCTCGAAATCGCATTCTTGTTCCCTTGGGCTGTCGCGCTCAAGGAAGTCGGAATGACCGGTTTCGTGGCCATCATGCTGTTCCTGGGCATTCTGGTCGTGGGATTTGTCTACGAATGGAAAAAGGGCGCCCTTGATTGGGAATGAGCTCGTCCAGGACTCTCGAGAGGTAAATTCAAATGGGTATCGAAGGCGTCTTCAAAGAGGGCTTCATCACCACATCAGCTGATACGCTGATCAACTGGTCCAAGACCGGTTCCCTGTGGCCGATGACGTTCGGTCTGGCTTGCTGCGCGGTCGAAATGATGCACGCCGGTGCTGCACGTTACGACATCGACCGCTTTGGCATGTTGTTCCGTCCCAGCCCACGTCAGTCTGACCTGATGATCGTGGCCGGCACACTGTGCAACAAAATGGCCCCCGCGCTGCGCAAGGTGTACGACCAGATGGCCGAGCCTCGTTGGGTGTTGTCCATGGGCTCGTGCGCGAACGGTGGTGGCTATTACCACTACAGCTACTCGGTTGTGCGTGGTTGTGACCGCATCGTGCCAGTCGACGTCTACGTCCCTGGTTGCCCCCCCACCGCCGAGGCGCTCCTCTACGGCATCTTGCAGCTTCAAGCCAAGATCCGTCGCGAAAACACCATCGCCCGCTGATCAGGAAGGTAGACATGAGCCAGAAACTCGCCACCTTGCAGGCATCCCTCGAGTCCGTCTTGGGCGACAAAATTCAACGTCTGGACTTGGTCAAGGGTGAGCTCACCCTGACGGTGTCAGCAGCCAATTACCTGTCTGTGTGCCAAACGCTGCGTGATCATGCCGAACTGCGCTTCGAGCAACTGATCGACCTGTGCGGCATGGACTATTCGACCTACAAAGACGGCGCAGAGAGCATTTACGCAGAAGCGCCGCGTTTTTGCGTTGTCAGCCATTTGCTGTCGGTCAACAAGAACTGGCGTTTGCGTTTGAAAGTTTTTGCACCCAACGACGATTTCCCGGTGGTGGCCTCCATCAACGACGTCTGGAATGCAGCCAACTGGTACGAGCGCGAAGCCTTTGACCTGTACGGCATCGTTTTCGAAGGTCACAACGACCTGCGCCGCATCCTGACCGACTACGGTTTCATCGGGCACCCTTTCCGCAAGGATTTCCCAACAACTGGTCACGTCGAAATGCGCTACGACCCCGAGCAAAAGCGCGTGGTCTATCAACCCGTCACCATCGAGCCGCGCGAAATCACACCGCGCATCATCCGTGAAGACAACTACGGTGGTCTCCACTGATGCAGGAAGGTTGAGTCATGGCAGAAATCAAGAACTACACCCTCAACTTCGGTCCACAACACCCTGCAGCGCACGGCGTACTGCGTTTGGTGCTTGAGTTGGACGGCGAAGTCATCCAGCGTGCTGACCCTCACATCGGCCTGCTGCACCGCGCCACTGAAAAGCTGGCCGAATCCAAGACGTTCATTCAGTCCTTGCCGTACATGGACCGGCTGGATTACGTCTCGATGATGAGCAACGAGCACGCCTATTGTCTGGCCATCGAAAAGATGATGGGCATCGACGTGCCCGTGCGTGCGCAATACATCCGTGTGATGTTCTCCGAAATCACCCGTGTCCTGAACCACCTGCTGTGGTTGGGCTGTCACGGGTTTGACTGCGGGGCCATGAACATCCTGATCTACTGCTTCCGTGAGCGCGAAGACCTCTTCGACATGTACGAAGCCGTGTCCGGTGCCCGCATGCACGCGGCCTACTTCCGTCCGGGCGGCGTCTACCGCGACCTGCCGGACACCATGCCGCAGTACAAGGTCAGCAAGATCAAGAATGCCAAGACGATCGCTCGCATGAACGAGAACCGTCAAGGCTCGCTGCTCGACTTCATTGATGATTTCACCCAGCGCTTCCCCAAACTGGTTGATGAATACGAAACCCTGCTGACAGACAACCGCATCTGGAAGCAGCGTACGGTGGGCATTGGTGTGGTTTCGCCTGAACGTGCCCTGCAAATGGGTCTGACCGGCGCCATGCTGCGCGGTTCGGGCGTTGTTTGGGATTTGCGCAAGCACCAACCTTACGACGTTTACGACAAGCTCGACTTCGATATTCCCGTTGGTACCAACGGCGACTGCTACGACCGTTATGTGGTCCGCATCGAAGAGCTGCGTCAGTCCAACCGCATCATCAAGCAGTGCGTTGACTGGCTGCGTGCCAACCCGGGTCCTGTCATCACCGACAACCACAAGGTGGCGCCGCCATCGCGCGTCGAAATGAAGACCTCGATGGAGCAGCTGATTCACCACTTCAAGCTGTTCACCGAAGGTTTCCATGTACCCGAAGGCGAGGCGTACGCAGCTGTCGAACACCCGAAGGGTGAGTTCGGCATCTACCTGGCTTCCGACGGTGCCAACAAGCCTTACCGCCTGAAGATCCGCGCCCCTGGCTTCCCGCACTTGGCCGCCCTCGACGAAATGTCGCGCGGCCACATGTTGGCTGACGCCGTGGCCATCATCGGCACGATGGATATCGTGTTCGGTGAGATCGACCGTTGATAGCGACCGCTAAGTGACGAACATCATGTTGAGCGAACAAACCAAAGCGCGCTTCGACCGCGAAATCGCCAAGTACCCGGCTGACCAACGTCAGTCGGCCGTCATGGCCTGTCTGTCCATCATCCAGCAAGAACAAGGCTGGGTCTCGCCAGAGGCCGAGCAGGCCATTGCCGATCACATCGGCATGCCCGCCATTGCCGTGCATGAAGTGACTACCTTCTACAACATGTACAACAAGAAGCCTGTGGGCCAGTACAAGTTGAACGTGTGCACCAACCTGCCGTGCCAGTTGCGCGACGGCCAGAAGGCGCTGCAATACCTGTGCGACAAGCTGGGTGTGGAAGACGGTGGTACTACGGCAGACGGCCTGTTCACGGTCCAGCACTGCGAGTGTCTGGGTGCTTGTGCCGATGCCCCTGTTGCGTTGGTCAATGACCGTCAGATGGTCAGCTTCATGAGCAACGACAAGCTGGATCAGCTGGTCGACGTGCTCAAGGCCAATGCCAAGTGAGGTGAAAGAGATGCTTGACCTTTCCCAATTCCAGGCAACCGGCAAGGACACCTGCTTCCACGACCGCCACATCAACCCGCAGATTTATGCCGGTTTGAATGGTAGCAACTGGAGCCTGAAGGACTACGAAGCGCGTGGTGGTTACGCTGCTTTGCGCAAGATTCTGGGTAAAGACGGCGGCGAAGGCCTGAACCAGGATCAGGTGATTGCTGAGGTGAAGGCCTCCGGTCTGCGTGGCCGTGGTGGTGCCGGTTTCCCGACTGGTCTGAAGTGGAGCTTCATGCCTCGCGCCTTCCCCGGGCAAAAGTACCTCGTTTGCAATTCTGACGAAGGTGAACCGGGTACGGCCAAGGACCGCGAAATCCTGATGCACAACCCTCACATCGTCATTGAGGGCATGATCATCGCGGCCTACGCCATGGGCATCTCCGTGGGCTACAACTACATCCACGGTGAAATCTTCGAAGTCTATGAACGCTTCGAAGCGGCCCTGGATGAGGCTCGCGCAGCGGGTTATCTGGGCAACAACATCATGGGCAGCACGCACAGTTTCCAGCTGCATGCGCATCATGGCTTTGGCGCCTACATTTGCGGTGAAGAAACCGCCTTGCTCGAATCGCTGGAAGGCAAGAAGGGGCAACCCCGTTTCAAGCCGCCATTCCCTGCCAGCTTCGGTCTGTACGGCAAGCCCACCACCATCAACAACACCGAAACCTTTGCAGCAGTCCCTTGGATCATTCGCAATGGCGGTGAGGCTTTCTTGGCTGTGGGTAAGCCCAATAACGGTGGCACCAAGCTGTTCACCGTGTCGGGTGATGTCGAGCGTCCTGGCAACTATGAAATCCCGCTGGGCACCCCTTTCTCGACTCTGCTCGAGTTGTGCGGCGGCGTGCGCGGCGGCAAGAAGCTGAAGGCCGTGATTCCCGGCGGCTCGTCTTCGCCGGTCATTCCAGCCCACATCATGATGGACTGCACGATGGACTATGACTCCATCGCCAAGGCCGGCTCCATGCTGGGCTCGGGCGCTGTCATCGTGATGGACGAAACTCGCTGCATGGTCAAGAGCCTGCAACGTCTTTCGTACTTCTACATGCACGAATCGTGCGGCCAATGTACGCCTTGCCGTGAAGGCACAGGCTGGATGTGGCGCATGGTCGATCGCATTGAGCGCGGCGAAGGTCGCCAGGAAGACATCGAACTGCTGAACTCTGTTGCTGACAACATCCAAGGCCGCACCATCTGCGCGTTGGGTGATGCCGCTGCTATGCCGGTGCGCGCTTTCATCAAGCACTATCGCGATGAATTCCTGCACCACATCGAACACAAGACCTGCATGGTCCCGGCCTATATCTGAGCGGGGCAAAAATCATGGTTGAAATCGAACTCGACGGAAAAAAGGTCCAGGTTTCTGAAGGCTGCATGGTGATGCATGCTGCCGAACAGTCTGGTACCTACATTCCCCACTTCTGCTATCACAAGAAGCTGTCCATTGCGGCCAACTGCCGCATGTGTCTGGTTGACATCGAAAAGGCACCCAAGCCCATGCCGGCTTGTGCCACGCCTGTCACCCAGGGCATGATCGTTCGCACCAAGAGCGAGAAAGCCATCAAGGCCCAGCAAGGCGTGATGGAGTTCCTCTTGATCAATCACCCGCTGGATTGCCCCATCTGCGATCAGGGTGGCGAGTGCCAACTGCAAGATTTGGCTGTGGGTTACGGCGGCACCGCTTCGCGCTACAAGGAAGAAAAGCGCGTGGTTTTCCATAAGGAAGTCGGCCCGCTGATTTCCATGGAGGAAATGAGCCGCTGCATCCAATGCACACGATGTGTCCGTTTCGGCCAGGAAATTGCTGGCGTGATGGAACTCGGCATGGTCAACCGTGGTGAGCATTCTGAAATCGCCACGTTCGTGGGCCAATCTGTTGACTCCGAACTGTCGGGCAACATGATCGACCTGTGCC
>CAYVOP010000147.1:0-7730 GCA_964453105.1 uncultured Aquabacterium sp.
TGCAACTGGCCGACGATGATGGGGCGGTCGATGTCGCCATCGACAAAGTCCACCAACACTTCGGTGCCGGCACGGGGTGTGAACACCGCGCCCCAGTTGGGGCCCGCCACGCCTTGGGCCACACGCACCCAGGTGCCGCTGCTGGCGTCACCCGGGGCATGGCCGGTGGATTGGGCGCCGACGGTGTTGGGGCCGCTCAGGCCGCCATTGATGGGCGCGGCCCCGCGCTGCCAGGGGAACTGGATGCGCACGCGACCATCGCGATCAGTGGTGACTGGGTCGCTTACATTGGAGTGGACAGCGGTGACCACGATGGCAGTTTGCGGGCCTGGGGCCATGCAAGGCGCCGCAGGCAGCGGCACCAGGCGCACATCGGCGGGCACAGCCTGGAAGTGGTTGCGGTAGCTGCCTTCGTCCAGGTCAGACGTTTGCAGGATCTTGGCCGCTTCGGCACCCAGGTTGTTGGCCGCTTCGTGGGTGATGCTGATGACCTTGAAGTGGTTGTCAGCGCCGCCGTCATACAGGCTGTGTTCGGTGATGGCAAAGGCCGCGCCTTCGCGCAAGGTGCGCACCGCGCTGTGGCCTTGGGCACCGCGTTGCAGCAAGTCGTGCGCGGCCATCCAGGCGCGGGCACGCGCATCAGCGGCTTGGGGGCTGGCATGCAGGGCATCGCTCACGCGGCCATCAGCAAATTGGCGCTCACCATGGCCCAGGTAGCCTTCCAGTGTGGGCACATTGCCTTGTGGGGTCAAGGCGGCGGCATTGGCGGCCACGCCGCTGGTTTGGCGCTCGTCCCACGCGGCCAGGGTCACTGCATTGGGGCCCACTTGTTGACCCACGCTCCATGCGGTGATCTTGTCTTCGCCATGGCCGCTGGCGCTACGCAAATCGGTGCGACCAAATCGCAAGGCGCCCACATCGGGCACCGCAGCCAGTTCATCAAAGATGACCAGGGTGTGCTGGTTGGCGTCGTGCTCCAGGCGCCAGCTCCAGCCCTCTTGGGCCATCAGGCGCTGCACGAAGGCCCAGTCGGTTTCTCTGTATTGCGTGGTGTGGGCGCGTACAGGGCTTGGAGCTGACACGTCAAAACGGAAGCGTGCTTGCGGATAGGCCGCGCACACTTGCGACACGATGTCTTTGGCGCACAGGTCTTGGAAGATGCGCGTGTCGCGGCGCTGTTGCAGCCAGTGTGTCCAGGCCGCCAGTGTGAGGCGGTAGCGGGCCAGGCCGCCATCGGCACCCAACTGAGCCGACTGCACCACATGGCCATGCCAGGTGCGCCAGCTGCCATCGGCTTGTTGCAGCTTGAGCTTGGCCACTTCGCCCGTCAGGGCTTTGAGGGCCAATTGGGCTGATGTGCTGACACAGTCGATCTCGGCCCACAGGGGCTCGTTGGCATGCACGGCTTCGGTGATGCGGCAACGCTCGACCACCAGGGCGCCCGACTCCAGCGGGGTTTCCAGTTGCAGCAAGCGGGTGCTTTGGCCCAAGGTGAGGGCCGCACGCAAACGCGCGAGCAAGTCACCCGTCAATCCGTCGAGCTTGCTGCGCCTATCTGCCAATGCGCTGACCAGGCTTTTGAGCTGCGAAGGCACGCTCCCGCCTGCGCCGCCAGCCCCCAAGTTACCAAGGGCCCCGGGCACGGGTAGATTCATGGTTCCACCTGAATTTATTTATTGAAGGAAATGCAACCTTCAATCATCAGGCAGACGCGGGAAGGGGCCACTCACCCGTTCAGGTGAAGTTGCAAGGAGTTGTTTCGAGCCCCGGCCCACCAAGCCGAGGCGCCGATAGATCAAGAGGACTCGTGACCGCTTTGCTGCAGGCGCCACATGTCGGCGTATCGCCCATTGGCGGCCAGCAATTGCGCATGAGTGCCGCTCTCGATGATGTGGCCGTGCTCCATGACCAGGATTTCATGGGCCTGAACGATGGTGGATAAACGGTGCGCAATCACCAACACGGTTTTGCCCTGCGCCACGGCGGCCAACTCCGCCTGGATGGCGCGCTCGTTGGCCGAATCCAAGGCCGAGGTGGCTTCGTCAAACACCAGGATGGGCGGATTTTTCAGCAGGGTACGGGCAATGGCCACGCGCTGCTTTTCACCGCCTGACAGTTTCAAGCCCCGCTCGCCCACCACGGTGTCATACCCCTTGGGGGTGCTGACGATGAAGTCGTGAATGCGTGCGGCCTGAGCGGCTGCCTCCACTTCGGATTGGGTCGCATCAGGGCGACCGTAGGCGATGTTGTAGGCCACGGTGTCGTTGAACAGCACTGTGTCTTGCGGCACGATGCCAATGTGGCGGCGCAGGCTGTCTTGCGTGAGCTGGCGAATGTCCTGACCCTCCACACGAATGTGGCCGCCCTGCACGTCGTAAAAGCGATAGAGCAAGCGCGCCAGGGTCGATTTACCCGAGCCAGATGGGCCCACGACCGCCACGGTTTGGCCGGCCGGAATCTCGAAGCTGATGTCGTGCAGGATGGGACGATCGGGGTCGTAGGCAAAGCGCACGTTCTCGAACCGCACTGCGGGTGGCCCTTGCACTTGCAGGGCTTGCGCACCGGGGGCATCGGCCACTTCGCGGTCGCGCTCCATCAGGGTGAACATCTTGTCCAGATCGGTCAGCGACTGTTTGATTTCGCGGTAGATCACGCCCAGGAAGTTCAGCGGAATGTAGAGCTGAATCATGAAGGCGTTGACCATGACCAGGTCGCCCACCGTCATGCGACCAGCCACCACGCCCTCGGTGGCGCGCCACAGCATCACGATCAAGCCAGCGGCGATGATGGTTTGTTGCCCCGTGTTCAGCAGGGACAAGGTCTGTTGGCTCTTGAGACCTGCCTTGCGCAGCTTTTCCAAAGCCTCGTCATACCGCTTGGCTTCAAAGGATTCGTTGTTGAAGTACTTGACGGTTTCGTAGTTCAGCAACGAATCAATGGCGCGGGTGTGCGCTTTGGAATCCAACTCGTTCATCACCTTGCGGAACTGCGTGCGCCACTGTGTGACCGACACGGTAAAGGCCACATACAGCACCAAAGCGGTCAAGGTGATCCAGGCAAAGACGACGTCAAATTTGGTGGCCAACAAGGTCAGCACCAAGGTGACTTCGATGAGCGTGGGAATGATGCTGTAGAGCGAGTACGAAATCAGCGAATGCACGGCGCGGGTGCCGCGCTCGATGTCGCGCGTCATGCCGCCGGTTTGGCGCTCCAGGTGAAAGCGCAGGCTCAGCGCATGCAGGTGCGAAAACACCTTCAAAGAGATTGACCGCGCCGCGCCTTCGGTGGCTTTGGCAAACACCAGTTCGCGCAGCTCGGCAAACAGCGAAGTCGACAGGCGCAGCAGGCCATAGGCCACCAGCAAGCCCGTGGGCACCACCAGCATGGCCTGGGCCGCCGTGGGGGTGGGTGCCAGGCGATCGACCAGGTCTTTCAACAGCACCGGCACGCCGACATTGGCCACCTTGGCCCCCACCATGAAGCCCAGCGCCAACAGCACGCGCCATTTGTACTGCCACAAATACGGCCACAGTCGGGCCAGGGTTTCCCGGTCTGAACGGACGGAAACCGAGGAAGATGTCTGGGTATCAGCGGATTGTGTGTGTGCGTGGCGCCGCATTCTGGAACAATGTATTGTCTGATTTGGACCCCTCATTGTCGGCTGTAAATCCAATGACCATCGTGCCTCGACCCAATACCCTTCTGACCCCACCCGACCTGCACCCTGAAATGGAGCTGGTCATGCGGGTCATGCCCATGCCGGAAGACGCCAATGGCAATGGCGACATCTTTGGCGGCTGGATCATGGCCAAGATCGACCTGGGCGGCTGCGTGTTGCCCGCGCGGGTGGCCAAGGGGCGCGTGGCCACGGTGGCCGTCAACGAGTTCGTCTTCCGCTCGGCCATGTCGGTGGGCGACCTGCTGTCGATTTACGCCCGCGTGGAAAAGGTGGGCAACACCTCCGTGACTGTGCATGTAGAAGCTTGGGCCGAGCGCAACCCTTCCGCGCCCTTCCTGGTGAAGGTGACCGAAGCCAAAGTGACCTACGTGGCCATTGACCACGAGGGCCGCCCACGCCCCATTCCGAAGAGCTGAACGAGCAATGGAGTTGGTTCCCGTTTCGACCCTGGCGGCCGCGCCAGCCACCTTGCATACCCAAGGCTGGGCTCTGCTGAAAGCAGACACCCTGTTGCCCTGGGTGGGTGCCAACCTGAACACGGCAGAGGCCTTGCACGACAGTTGGAACCGCCTGCCCCCCGACCCGCATTTACGCGACGGGGGCCATTACCGCTTCCGCCGCCACGACAGCTACACGCTCGACATTGCCTCGGGCACGCTGGCCCGCGTGCCGCATCGCGCGCACTGGCAGCCCGTGATCTACAACGCGCTGCACGGTGGCTTCGAGCGCTGGTTCGAGCCGGTAGACGACAACGTGGCCGAGCACCCCGTTTGGCTGGCGGTGATCCGCCAACTGGGGCAGTTGCTGGCACAGGCCAAGCCGGTGGATCGCTGGTTCATAGAAGCCCACCAGTTCCGGGTGGACACCACCGGGGGCATTGGCCGCCCCACCCCCGAGGGCGCACACCGCGATGGCGTGGACTTTGTGGCGGTGCTGATGCTGGGTCGCCACCAGATCAAAGGGGGCGAAACCCGTGTGTTCGAAGCGCAGGGCCCACGCGGCGTGCGCTTCACCCTGACCGAAGCCTGGAGCACCCTGCTGCTAGACGATGAACGGGTGATTCACGAGTCCACCCCCATCCAGCCTTTGGGTGAACACGGCTGGCGCGACACCCTGGTGCTGACTTTCAGGCAAGGGGGCTTTCAAGGCCCCGCTGCCAATCAATCGCAGTCAGAGCGCTGACGCTTCACTTCGGTCGCCACCAACTGGAAGGTGCCATTGAAGCGGGTGCCACGCACCTCGACGCATTCGTTGGCCGCAATGGGGCCGCCTGCGCCGGGCACGAAATACACCGTCAAGCCCTTGACGACAAAGGTGCTGGCGCCAATGTCGCTGGCCCGGCCATGCAATTCGATTTCCTTGGCCTCGACCTTGGCGTCGTCTTCGCCCTCAATGGTCTTGGCCACGAGCACGCCATCGACCATGCGGCCACGCACCTCAACGCGCACGCCCGCAGCCAGGCCACCGCTGAGGTCAGACAGGGTGGCCGACGAAGCATCGACCGTAACGCCGTTGACCACAAAGCGCGAGGCGCTGTTCATGGCCCCGATGACGCCCTTGACCCGCGCCACTGGCACGCTGACCGGGCCATTCGCGGCCGCACGAACCGACACCACCGGCACCTGCGCCAACTCGATCACCAGGGACGATACCCGCACGCGCACCCAGGACCCCACACCGAAACCTGAGGGCAAGCTCACGTCGGTGCCGTACTCAAAGGTGCGACCGCCCAGACTGAAGGTGCGGTTGCCCGAATCCCAGGCCACCACCTTGCCAGTGACCTTGTAGACCGGCGCAAATGCCAGGCGCTGCACCCGCGTGGCGGTGTAACCGTCAGCGGAAACCAGCCCGAACACGGCCACCGGGTCGCCGTTATCCAGGGCCGCCGAGTAAACCGTTTTGCCATCGACGTGGATGGTGCGGCCAAACACCGTGAAGCTGGTGATGTCGCCATCGAGATTGCGCACAATGTTGCGAGCCGGGCCCACAAAATCGCTGGCCACCTTCACGATCGTGGCGGTGCCGGTGTCTGGTTCCGTGCCAGAGCCCGCAGTCAACGCCGAGCCCTGCACCTCCACCAGCATGCCCAATTTCAGGTCGGCCTTGCCAAAGCCAGCCGTGCCGTCGTCGTCGCTCACCGCAGCCGATTCAACGTTGTAGCGCACGCCGTTGACGATGATGGAGCCCAAGCCCGTGACAGGCCCGCTGGTGTAGGAACCCGTGCCACCGCTGCCAATGCCGTTGCCCGCCGTGGTCGTGCCGCCGCCGCCGCAACCGGACAGCCAAATCAGGGTGCCTGTGGCAAGCCAGGCCAGTTTCTTGATCATGATGGATCCTTGTCAGGCGAGGGCTGCGCCTCGTGATAGGTGAACAGCCCCAGGCGAACACGCTGGTTGGCGGGGGTACCGCTTTCGCGGTCAACCACCATGCGGTGCTCCAGCATGGCCACCGCCTCACTCAAAAGTTGTTTCCAGTGCTGGCGCGCCAAGTCTCGCACCAACTCAACCGATTCTTGTGACAACTGGTCAGCAAACACGGCCTGCTCGAAGTGATTCGACCGATCGGCCAGCACGTTGCCCACCGCCGCGTGCAGGTGGTCAGACACGTTGTCGCGCAGGAAAGCCAGCATGCGCTGCCAGTCACCTTTGGGCACAAAGCCCTGCTGCAACAGGCTGACGCCATCGGTTTGCGGGTCGATGTGAGCCAAACCCAAGCGCACCAACTCATCGAGCAGGCTGCGGGGGTGCACGTCTTGCGTCACCGAACGCGCCAAGGTCTCAAAGCTGGGCGCCAGACCCTGACGAGGCAAGGCCTTGGGGCAGCCGGGTTGGCCGTCTTCACAGTAATTGGGATCAGACAGCCAACGGGTGAACACCTCAGACGCCAGCGACACCGGGGCGGGCACCGGACGACCGGTGTCGGTTTCGGTCAGACGGGTGACTTCTCGGCGGTTGATGCCGGTGGCCGTGCTGATGCGGCTGACCAGCCGGTGCGGCGCATGCCCTGCAGCGACCTGCGCGTCGCGGGCGGCCCGCACATAAGCCCGCTTCAGCGCTTCTTCCGCGCCGGAGTACGTCAGCCCCTTGGCCACCGCCAGCTGCGCCAGCGGGGTCATGACCGCCTGCAGAACGTCCAGCAGGGCGTCCTGATCGGTAGGCGGAGAGGTCGGGGCGTCAGACATGGGCTCGGGGGCAAACTCAGGACGATTCAAATGTGCGTTTTGGCCATTTTATGCCAAGCGATGTTTTTTGACCACCACCGCAGATTGAGGTTTCGCATGAATTCTGACGCAGAACAGACCACGCCGATCACGTCCCTCTACACTCAAGCCCATGCACCCCGCCCAGCGTACCCGCTCACGTCTGCCCCACTGGCTCGTCATCTGGACGATCCTGCTGGCGGCATTGGTGCCTGCGGTGGCGCCCTGGATGGCCCGGGCCCAAGTGCGTTACGCCCTGCCCAGCGCCGAGGTGTGCTCGGCGGCGCGGCATGCGGCCCCGATGTCTCACCAGAAGGGATCGGATCATGTCTCGCAAGGCAAGCACTGCGCCTTGTGTGTACACGAAGTCACCTCAGCAGGGTTGCCCCCGCCACCGCAAACGGTCGCCCTGCGACTGGATTTGGGGCTGACGCCGGCGCATGGCCATGAAGCCCACGGTGCGGCACCCGCCACCTGGTCTCGCCCCCACACCCGAGCGCCCCCGGTTTCTCTGGGCTGAACTCTGCGCCGATTGACGGAGCAGAGCCCCGATCAAGCCGCCTCCGCTGCGGCCCACTCCAACCTGCCCCGACCTGCAGCCCGTTGTTGAGGCGGCCGGTTAGCGCGCGGCTTGGCGCCAAACACACCAGAGACACCCCACACACATGAACCGCTATGTTCTGGGCCTAAGTGCCCTGCCCCTTTTCCCCTTGAGCTGCCTGGCCGGCAGCGCCGCCGGCGATGCCGAACTCCCCGAAGTAGTGGTCACCGTCCCGTCCAGCGGAGCCTCCGGAGGCGGACTGCCCCGCAACCTCAGCGCCAACAGCGCGGGCTACAGCGCGCGTGAGCTGT
>CAYVOP010000148.1:0-7686 GCA_964453105.1 uncultured Aquabacterium sp.
TGTGAGCAGGCGTGTGGCTGGTGATGGCGCCTGGCGCGCTGGCGATCAGGTCGGGTCTACCCAAGGTGGGAATGTGGTGCTCGCCTTGCTGCGCGGTGCTTTGCAGGCTGCTGATGGCTTCGCCTAAAGCGCCCATCACGGGCAATTTCTCTGGGGCGGCCTCGTTGGGCAGTTTGGCCAGATGGGTTTGCGCGTTGGCAGCCAAGGTCTGCACCAGTTCGGCGTGGCTTTGCAACTGGCTTTGGGCCTCGCGGGTGTCGGTGGGTTTGCCTTGGGTGCCCTGTGTGCCGCCTCGGCGGGCATGGGCGCTGAGGTGCAGGCCAGATGCGGCACGCACAGCACCGTGGGCCTGGGTGTGCAACTCCAGCCCCAGGCCACGCGGGGCCAGACGCTGGTTATCGTTTTGCTGCAGCAGGTGGCCCATTTGCAGCCAGGTCTGGTGCTGGGTGGTGTGGGCCAGAACGCGGCCTTGGCCCGGGGTGTTGTCCATCACCAGTTGGTTGAAGCCGCCCGACATCCCAACATTCGCGCTTTGGCTGGCGTCCATGGCCTGGGTCTTGATGCCAGCCAGCGTGGCGTTGTGGGCATGGCCCTCGTGTGAGCCTGCTTGCGCATCGCCCGGGAACCAGGCGGGCGCATTCGCTTGCGCGACCTGGTTGCCTTGCGCGTTGGCCGTGCCTTGGCCGTTGTAGGTGGCGCCGATCACGATGGGGCGGTCGATGTCGCCTTCCACGAACGACACGACCACTTCCTGACCGACTCGGGGGATGAATACACCACCCCAGTTAGCGCCGGCCCAAGCTTGCGCCACGCGAACCCAGGTGCCAGCGCTGGCGTCGCCTGGGGCGTTGTTGGCGTCAGCACTGGGGTGGCTGAGGCGATGGCTGCTTTGGGCGCCGCGTTGCCCCAACTTACTTTTTGGTAGGTGCGTCGACCGGATCCAGCCAAGGCGTGCCACTGATTTCAGGTTGGGCCTCCAGCAATGTCACTTTGGCATCGGTCTTTGCGGCCACGTTCCGAACGACATCAAGGAAAGTCTTTTCTGTCCATTCTTCGGGCGTGCCAACCATCGCGTTTGCCAAGTCGCGGCTAACCTGGAATAGTCCACCTTCGTTCTTAACGAAGACCGCATACATATCGAGGTGGTAGCCATCCTTGTATTGGAACAAGCAGACCGTCAGGTTGAGCTTGTTGCTGCCGGTGACATCACGCACTGCTTTAGCACTCCAGGCTGCACCGTCGCAAGTGGCCATTTGCAAACCCAGGGAACCAGCGCCGCCTGCCAGCATCGCGAACTTGGAACCTTCAAAAGGATTCACGATCGCAAAGCGGCCCGGTGTTTCGGGGAGGGTCGGGCTGCGTGGGATCGGGGTGGCTTCTTGCGCGTTATTCACATTTCGGCCCAGTCCATCGCTGGCTGCATTGATCAAGTTGGCCTTGGAAGCTGAAGTCTTGATGTCAAAGATGCGGTAGTACTCAACTGTCTTGGTTTTTTCAGCGAGGTAGTTATTGGTTGTGCCGCAAGCGGTCAAAGACAGAACGGCCGCAACAGTGATGAGATGCTTCATGAGGCTGCCTCTTGGTTAAAGTAAATGTGTTGAGCTACTGGGTGCTACTTGCTGGTGTGGCGCCCTTCGATGGCTGATGCTTCAGATGACAGCCAAGGTCGGATTACTCTAAGTGGTAGGTAGCATGCGCCTAAGGTGAGAAGCATTGCCAAGGCAAAGCCAAGTAGAAGGTGTTGGGTTTGTGCTTCGGTGCCCCATGCCTGGGCAATCAACCAACTAGAGACAAATAGCCCGACGCATGACGCGATTGCGGCATATGGCGCAGCCAACACCCAGAAAAATCTAGGAATTGGATTCAGCAGCGATTTAATCGCCCACACGATTGGCGTAGCGTAGATGGCTGCAGCCATCACCTTGGCGAGTGCAGCCATTCCTGGCGGGAAGAAATCAACCCAATCGATAAAGCTGAGTTGGGCATCTACCCAGTTCAGGCAAACGATAAAGCCAAACACCAATGAGATCCCGCCAGCCCATACGTCGCACGATGCTGCCAATCGGTATGGCGCTCGTGGGCGGGCGGGCCTGGTCAATACCTTCACAAGGCTCCATGCAACGATGGCCGAGACCAAGATCGTTGCGACAGGCCGCACGATAGACATTGCAGCGCTCAAAGCGGAAAACGTATAGCCCTGATCGACCAAAAACACCAAGCCGTGGGGCAACAGAAATGCCAATGAGCTCTGGCCAAGAGCATCAACGAGGAAAAACAGAATGCACAGTGCCAACAGCCGCCATAGTGATAGGCGAACTTGAAGCCCAGTGAGGATGCACCAGACGGTCGTCGCTACCGGCAAACCGGACATGAATATCCATGTCACCACCAGATCCACCCGTGTCGCAATGGGCATTTCAGGTGGCATCTGAAAAGTGGCTGCCAGCAGGCTCGTCAGCAGCGATGACAGCCAAACAAACAATGCAGCCCAAACAGGGGGCAGCCCGTTCGCGACAGCTGGGGCAGCGTCAGTGATATCAGAAGGCTGCGACGTCATGCACAGTGCCTTTCGTCTCTGACCCACGGATCATTGGGTTCGATACGGCATTCGTCTTCCACCCATTGGGGCCATTGGGGGATCTTGCTGGTGCGCATGGCAAACCAGCGGAACAGACTCTCTGGCAGCACAAAGACTTGCTCAAGCAGCATCAGGATGGGCCAACCATTCATACCCAAGGTGAGCCGTTCCCATCCAAATCGCCAAGACTCCTTTTGCTTGTGAATACCGGGCAGCATGATTAGCGGAGTGGGCTTGAGGTCATTCAAGACCCGTTCAGGCCCGTCTTCCATATAGCGACGGTAGAACTCAAAGAATGTCTGGAGATCTTCAACACCGTCGATACTGGCTGTTACCTGAGCCAAACCGATGGTTTCTTTGACCAGGCCATCCTGCGACAGAACATGGCCTGCCACGAAGATGGATTGGAGGCCTGTGCCTGTGCCGTGAATCGTCCAGTAGATATCGTCCCACGCGGCTTTGAGTACCGTGCCATTGCGTCGAAAAGCATAGACCTGTCGGTTTTTGCGATTGAACCGAATAGGGTAGTGGGTGTAGGTAAAGGCGTCGCGGGTAAAGGCGTAGATGCAAAAAGCCAATAAGCCAAATCCCATCAGGGTAGCTACAAATACGCCAGGATGTGATATGTCCTGGCGTGCGTAGAGCCAGATGCCACAAAGCACATAAATTGCAGGAGTCGCACCAAGAGCGGCGCCCATAGCGGGCCAGCCGCGTATCGCGTACCACTTGTCAACACCTTCAAGGAATGTGCTGTTGAGTTGGGTTAGCGAAAGCTCGTAATGAACCTTCTCGCTAGCACGGTGCTTGACATCAAAGTGGTGAAGCTGTTCGTAATTGCTCAAAGCGCGGTTGACCTTGAAACCGAACATGCCGTACGGGCTACCTGTTGCCATGGAAATTTCCCAACTTACTTCGTTGCCAGTTCGTATGCGCTGAGTTGACGTGCATGGTCGGCATACTTCTCTCCGGCAGGCGCAGCTCCAAAGTGGCTTCTTGACAGCCATTCTTGCAATTTGTTGTCTTTATTGGACTCAACCCAAAGCGTAGCCAGCAAGACCGCGGATAAGAGTACCCAACCTACAGGCCCGAAGCTGGCTGCAAAGAGCGAGTAAACGGCCAGCGTCGCCGCTGATAGTCCGCCGATCCAAAGCGCGGAAGCCATGGTTAGATCACCCTTCCGCCTTTCTTCGAATCCCTTACCCGCATCCCATAACCCCACAAACACGCCTGTGACCATCGAGAGTCGGCCACCCCATCGCATCAATACTTGACCGACTTTTGCGAGGTTCAGTCCCATTGCATTTTTCAGTTTCGTTTCACCGACGGCATTCAGCAGTTTCCCAATCGTTTCCGAAACAAAACCGCCTACAGCACCTCTGCCTGCCCACAGCTTGGCTTGGGCTTCGACTAGTTCGTGGCTCATGCCGCTGGTGAAGTCTTCTTCAAGCTTGGTGTAGTTCCATGCCATCAGGATGCCACCCAGTGAGGTGGCCGTCCATGCGTGTTTAGCTGCCTTCGACATGGTGTCGATGGCGTTGCGCTCCAGGTCTCTGATGGTTTGTGGGCTGCGCATGGATGCTTTGACCAACTCATCAGCCAAGGCCTGCCCGCTCAGTGCTTTGGCTTTGGCCTGGCCCAAGACGGCACGTGCTGCATCTGCATCCAGTAGTACGAACCAAGCCAGCTTGCGCGTTTGGTCGAGTTTGATGCCTTGCAGTTGCATCAATCGAGTCTGTGCCGCGACGGCCTGTCGCAACTGATTTTGGTTCATTACCATGTTTGGGTTGAGTCGACTGATTTGCGTCACATAGGCTTCAATCAGCTGGCTGCGGGTGCCCAGCAGCGGCAAGCGCACAATCTGCTTGCCACTGGCACCGCTCATCGCGGCGGCAAAGGCTGGACTGACCTTGCCTGTTTGGAATTCGTCCCAGTATTTGATCCCAGCACCACTGAGGCCTGCCATCAATTTGGCGTGCACGCCCTTGGCCTCTTCTGAAAGTCGTTCAAATTGTTTGGTCAAGCCGCCAAACACGGCGTCACTCGGAAATGCCCGAGAGTCTAAGCTGGGTTTGTCGGCTTTGTTAATGGCTTCCGCCAGGGCATCCTGATTGAGCGCCACAGCGCGCATCACGAGGTTTTTAGACGCCGATCCACCTTCCTTGATCCAAGCAAGATACTGTTCATAGCAGGGCAGGATGTCCCATGTGTGTTCCATGGCAGCGCATAGGCCAGCCGTGAAGGCCGCACCACTGCTCACGTCCTCGGAGTCGTGGGTGCATTGCATGTGTTGTGCCATGCAATCTGATTTCATCCAGCTAACGTGAGCGCGGGCCAATGGCACGATCTGCGCGGTGTCATAGGCGATGAAATCGGCCCTGTGGTTTTTGAGCCATGTTTTGGCGCCGACCTCATCGAAGCGTGCGGGGCCATCTCCTCTGACGGTGTGGGTGTAGGTTTTCCAACGCCTTTTGGCGTAAGCCTCTAGATTTTCAGGTGTGATGCTGGCGCGAATTTTCTGCGCTGCCCAAGGGTTACTGTGCGGGATACCCGCCTGGGCGGCACTAGGATTCCAATCGGCGCTTGTGTCCTCCGCTTCTTCGGCCAGTGCTTCCCCTGCAACCATTTCTGACAAGCGTGCTTGAGCCTTGACTTGGGCTTCCAAAGTCTCAATCGCGCTGGCGGCAAACAGCGGCTTAGCGATGTCGGGTCGCTCCATGTAGGTGCCTTTGCGTAGCACCATCAATCCGGCAATTTCTTGAGTTAGCGCCGTCGGATCATGCAGTGCCACGATAGCGCTGCCACCTTGGGGGCGAGTTTGCTTGATGGCCTTGATTAAGGCATCGGCGGCGTGTTGACGCCCGTTGTAGCTGTGTGGGCTGAACTTGGCGAAGGCTTTGGCTGCGCTGGTTTGCTCCATTTTGAATTCAGGCAAGTGTTGCTTGAGTTCTTCGATGGGGGCTGTGCCGGGCTGAGTGGCCACCTTACCGCCGGTGATTGTGATGCAGCGCATGTGCTTGGCGCGGTGCGCTGCATCTTGGTGTTTGTCGAACAGAGCTTTGGTCCATTCTGCGTTACTGAATCCAATCCAGATTTTGGTGGCGTGTTTGGGGTTGCGGATTGTGATGACGCCGGCTAGTGGCGCTGCACCATTGCGAGCGCAGCGGAACTCGGTAGCTGGTTGATGCTGCTGCTTCACCGCCCAGATACGGGGAGGCATTTTGCTCAGGAAGCCATCTGCTGTGACGAAGTATTCATCGAAGTGTTTACGGGCTTCGTCGTAGACGTACACATACCCGCTGCGCAACAGACGCAGCCCATAGTGGGCGCCTTGTCCGAGGGGAATCTTACTCAGCTCAGGGTCATCGAGTGTGCCTGTGAGTTTGGGGGCGCCCGTTTCCTTTGGCATCAAGGCATAACGGGTCAGCAGAATGGGTAAGCCTTCCTTTGCGCATGTTTCGCAAGGGTTCTCGCACATCTTGGGTGTGGTGCTCATCGGGGTGTTGCTTCCTGCTGTTTTGCTTGTTCGAGTTCTAGGGCCATACGCTTCCAGTCATCTGGGGTAAGCCCGGCCGTCAGCTCGCGGTAATCAATCTCGTCGTCTGGTGTCGATTGCTGGAGTTCATCCAGCAGGCGTTTGATGCGAGGGTGTTTGTGGATCTGTGGATGCCAACGGTGTGCGTGAAGCGCATAAGCCACCAAGTCATCCCTTTGATCGAGTTGGTGGCTGGTTTGCCCTGTGAGTACGACGGCATCAAGTTGGCGGCTTGCGTCAACCCACTTGTTCGCATCAAAAGAGGTGTCGCCCTGTAGCAAGACACGGTTGATCACGCTGATACGCATCAACGCGGCAATGTGGTCCGCGCTGAGTTTGAATCGCAGTAGATCTTGCTGAGAAACCGTTTTTTGCTTCTCCATGGCTTGCCATGAGCCAGCCCAGGGAATCATCCAGGCGTCGGCTGGCCCCATGAGCCAAGCCATGCCGATGTCACCCAATATTCGGGGCATCTGAAGGGCGGTACCTGGGTCGAAATAGCGCCATTGAAGCAGGCGATCGGTGTCGGGCCGTTTCAGCACCATGCGTCGCGCCATGTGGGCCGCTAGGCTAGACATGCTGGCTTTTGATTCGATCAGAAGACTGGCGCGGGTATCGGCCTTGTTCAACACCTCCTGATGCAGCCCATCACACCACTCTGCTCTGAGTGTGGGCGGCATGCTGTCGAGTGCAATGAGGGCGGGGCATCGATCGGTATCTGCCCCAAGAAAATCGGGTGCGATGACTGCCTGTTGTACGCCTGACGGAATCTCTGTACGTAGGGATGCATCAATCACGGCATATCTGAAACGCGCTGTGTTGCGCCAATCCGGATAGAAGTCGGACATGGGTCAGAACTCTGTGATGGCGTCCAAGCCCTTTACCTGTGCCTGAGCGCACCCTTTGATTTCTTGTGCCTTGCTCATAGCTGGGCCACTTGCCGAGGCAGATCCACCCCCCGCCAACTCCTTCATCGAAGCCTTGAAGCTGGCAGCCCCCGAGGTCCCGATCTCAATATCCCCGCCATTGATCTTGATGTACCCACCGCTGCCGTTGAGCATGAGGCTGCTGGGGGCGCTGATGGTGATGTTGGCGGTGGTGCTTTGGATGTCGATGGCTTTGGCGGCGGTGACGGTGATGCCGCCGCTTTGCGCTTGGGTGTTCACGTTGCCGCTGGCTGCATGCAGCTTCATGCCCGTGTCTTGCACAGGGTGCTTGCTGTCTTTGGCTTCGCCGCGAGTGAAGAGGCTGATGCCGTCTTTCACGGCCCAGGCGGTGTGGCGTTGGCTCAGCAGGTTGGCGTCTGTGGGTGTGCTGATGGCCGCCTGGCCGCCTGCGCTCACCACGGTGTGAGCCGGCGTGTGGCTGGTGATGGCGCCTGGCGCGCTGGCGATCAGGTCGGGTCTGTCCAGCGTGGGAATGTGGTGCTCACCTTGCTGCGCGGTGCCTTTCAGGCTGCTGATGGTCTCGCCTAAAGCGCCCATCACGGGCAATTTCTCTGGGGCGGCCTCGTTGGGCAGCTTGGCCAGGTGCGTTTGGGCGTTGGCGGCCAAGGTTTGCACCAGCTCGGCGTGGC
>CAYVOP010000149.1:0-7586 GCA_964453105.1 uncultured Aquabacterium sp.
GGACCGCATCATCAACTTCTTCCCCGAAGAGCGTCGCGCCCAGTTGCTGATGGACTTGTCGCTCAACCTGCGTGGCCTGGTGTCTCAACGCCTGTTGCCTCGCCAGGAAGGCAAGGGCCGGGTGGCCGCAGTGGAAATCCTGCTCAACACGCCGCTGGTCTCTGACCTCATCTTCAAGGGTGAAGTGGGGGAGATCAAGGAGTTGATGAAGAAGTCGCGCGAGCAGGGCATGCAAACCTTCGACCAGGCGCTGTACGACCTCTACGAGGGCAACTACGTCAACTACGAAGACGCCTTGCGCAACGCCGAGTCGATCAACGACCTGCGCTTGCAGATCAAGCTCAACAGCCAGCGCGCCCGCAATCAGGACTTGGCGGCTGGCACCGAGCACCTCCAGATCGTCTGATCTGCCAGAATCGGTGTCCTCCGCCGCTCACCCTTGGCGGCACCAAGGACACCGATGATCGCCCCTCGAACTTACGAAGCCACCCCCGCCCGTCGCATCGCCTTCATTGGCCTGGGCACCATGGGGGCCCCCATGGCCGCGCACTTGATTCGCGCTGGCCATACCGTCACCGTCTACAACCGCACCGCCGCCAAGGCCCAGGCCTGGGTCGCCGAATGCGGGGGGCGTGTCGCGCAGACCCCTGCTGACGCAGCCGATGGCGCCGACATGGTCATCACCTGCGTGGGCAACGACGACGACCTGCGTCAGGTTTGCATGGGGGTCGATGGCGCATTTCAGCGCATGCCGGCGGGCGCCGTGCTCGTGGATCACACCACCACCTCGGCGCAGGTGGCGCGCGAACTCTCTGAACATGCACACCAAAAGGGCCTGCACTTCATCGACGCACCGGTCTCCGGAGGCAACCTCGGCGCCATCAATGGTGTGCTCACCGTCATGTGCGGCGGCCAGGTCGAAGCGTTTGAACGCGTCCGGCCTGTGGTGATGGCCTACGCGCGGGCGGTCACATGGTTGGGCGAAGCGGGCGCCGGTCAGTTGGCCAAAATGGTCAACCAGATCTGTGTGGCCGGCTTGCTCCAAGGTTTGTCAGAAGCCCTCGCTTTTGGTCAGAAAGCGGGTCTGGATATGCACAAAGTGCTCGACGTGATCTCGCAGGGCGCTGCGTCGAGCTGGCAAATGCAAAACCGCGGCCCGACCATGGTCGATGACCGTTTTGATTTTGGTTTCGCGGTGGACTGGATGCGCAAAGACCTGGGCCTGTGCCTCGAGGAGGCTCGCCGCCAGGGCGCCACGCTTCCGGCTACCGCTTTGATCGACCAGTTCTACGCAGACATCCAGGCCCAAGGCGGCGGTCGCTGGGATACCTCCAGCCTCATCCGCCGCCTGCGCTGAAAGCGCTCAGGGTTGAGCTGGCGGCAGCGGCTGAACCTGAACCGGGTCAGCGGGTGTCAGGGGCGTGGTCGTCACAGCCGGCGCGGCTGGGGTCGGGGAGGGCGCGGTTGATGGCGAGGTGCTGTTCAGCGGCACGCCATTGAGGCGTGTGGGCGCGGGCAGTTTGTTGGCCAACTCGTTTTCCGTCAGGATCTGAAACACCTTCACCACGCGGCGCACGCCCTTGATGGTCGCGATCAACTCCGA
Organism: uncultured Aquabacterium sp.; assembly: GCA_964453105.1. Classification (GTDB taxonomy): domain Bacteria; phylum Pseudomonadota; class Gammaproteobacteria; order Burkholderiales; family Burkholderiaceae_C; genus Aquabacterium. The sequence continues at coordinate 1,604 of CAYVOP010000149.1, forward strand.
GGCACGCTTGGCCTCGCGTTCGGTCACCATCCCCATCATGTAGACCTCACCGCGCTCCACCACCACCTTGTAGGCGTTGGACACCAGGTCTGGCGCATCCACCAGGGTTGCGCGCACTTTTGTCGACAGCACGATGTCGTTGCCCCGCGTCGAGATCGACGAAGCAGGCATCACCGCTAACTCATTGATCACGCCATTGAGGTTCTCGATGCCTTGCACAGCCTGCTCGGCCGCCGCGCGCTCGGCCTCGGTTGGCACTTCGCCCGTCAGCAGCAACAAACGGTTGTAGGCGTTCGCATTCACGTGGCCCTTCTCGCTGACCACATCACGCAGGCGGTTGCCGGCCTTCAATTCAATGGTCTGGTCCTCCACCTGGGTGCCCGACGTGCGGCGATCCGTCGCCACGAAGGCCCCGCCCGCAGCGGTTCCCAGCAACAAAGGGGCGCACCCCATCAAGCCGCCAGACAAAGACCCCGCTGCCATCAGGCCGGCGGCCCAACGCGAAGCAGAACGCTTCCACATTTGATTTTTCATGAGCCTTGCTCTCCAAGCAAACACGTGTCCACTGCGGAACACAAGCCATGCAGCCCCATCCAGGCCATGGCAAACAATTGCGCCGTCTGAGTCCCCGGCACGGGCACCCACACATCCGTATCTCGCAGCAGCGGACCCACCACTGCGGCGGCCTCTCCGGTGAACGCCACCAGAATCAAGTCCAGGTCGCGCGCCACTTCTGTCGCCGCCACCAGATCGGGCGAATCGGTTTCCAGCGAAAACACCAGCCAAACATCACCCGGATGCCCCAGGGCTTGCACCTGCTGAGCCAATGTCGGCTGCAAAGCATGCGCAGGTTCGGTCAATGCCAGCGCGGCCAGAGGCGGGCGTTCACGCCCACGACCACTCACCAGCACCGCTGCAGCCTGTTGGGCCAAGCAGCCTGCTTCGGCATCGCCAGCGCAAATCACCTTGCCCCCCGTCGTCACGGTATGCACGATCGCCTGGGCGGCAAAACTCAATTGATGCGCCAGTCGATCGGACGACTGGTACAGCAGGTCAGCCATCTCCAAAAAGGGCTGCTGCAGATAGGGCTGAAAAGACACTTCCGACATGGCGCGGATGATAAGCCCAATGACGTCAGCCGCGAGCGCCCTCAGCTCGCATCGAAGGCTGCAGGAATCCAGTTCAGTTCATCACCCTCCAGCGCGACCACATCGAAACGGCACGGGGGCCAAGGGTGCACCGACTGCAAATAGTGGCGCGCCCCCCTGATACAGCGCAACTGCTTGCTGCGCCCGATCGACGCGGCCGCGCCCCCGTGGTCACTGCGCGCGCGTGCGCGCACCTCCACAAACACCAAAGTCCCATCTGGTGCGCGCATGATCAAGTCCACCTCAGCGCCAGGTGCGCTCGGGCCTCGCGCCACCCGATAATTGCGCTCCACCAATACCAATCCACGCGTCTGCAGGTATGCCAACGCGCGGTCCTCTGCTTCATCGCCCCGGGATTTTGTTGTGACCTTCGATGCCAAATCGCTGCTCCAGGCAGCTGCCAACGTCGCTGCCGGCCAGCAGTATCCCAAAGGTGCGCTGTACCTGGTTGCCACCCCCATTGGAAACCTGGCCGACATCACCCTGCGAGCCGTCCATGTGCTGCAACTGGCCGACCTCGTTGCTTGTGAAGACACCCGGGTCACCGGGCAATTCCTGCGGCATCTGGGGCTGGACAAGAAAATGACCGCATTGCACCAGCACAACGAAGTCGGGGCTGCACAACAACTGTTGGCGCAGTTGCAGGCAGGCGCACGCATCGCCTACGTCAGCGACGCAGGCACCCCCGCCGTGTCTGACCCGGGCGCCCACCTCGTCAGCGCAGCGCAGTCCGCGGGCATCCCCGTCATTCCCCTGCCCGGCGCCAGCAGCGTCACCACAGCCGTCAGCGCTGCTGGCGACACCGTGGCCCAAGGCTTTCGCTTTCTCGGCTTCCTGCCCGCCAAAGGCGTGGCGCGCCAAACCACCCTGCGTGACGCGCTCACCCCGGGGTGCAGCCTCGTCTTGTTTGAAGCCCCCCACCGCATCGAAGCCCTGGCGCGCGACCTGGCTGAAGTGATCCCCCAAGGTCGTGTCACTCTGTGCCGCGAACTCACCAAACAGTTCGAAGAAATCGACACCATCGACGTCGCAGCCATGTCCGCCTGGTTGCTGGCCAATCCCCACCGGCAAAGGGGGGAATTCGTACTCGTCGTGCATGCCAAGCCGCTGCGAGACGACGCGGCCACTTTGACCCCCGCCCAAGCCGAGCTGCTCAAGGCCCTGGTCGCCCATTTGCCGGTCAAGCAAGCCGCCGGCCTCGTTGCTGATGTCACCGGCTTGCCTCGCAAGGCCTTATACGAGCAAGCCCTCCAATGGCGGCAGGAACAACCCTGATGGCGCTTTTGCTGCAGCGCCCGCATCGATGGGGCCAAGTGTCTACAATGAACCCATGATCGCCGTTGAAGCCACCCTAGCCCGCCTTCAGACCGCCCGTGAGCTCCTGCTCGCCCCCTACGGACTGGACGAATCCACCCTGCTCAAAGCGCTCAAAGTCATCACCCAACATAGGGTTGACGACGCGGACCTGTACTTCCAGTACACCCGCAGCGAAGGGTGGAGCCTCGAAGAGGGCATCGTCAAATCGGGCAGTTTCGGCATCGATCAAGGCGTCGGTGTGCGAGCCATCTCTGGCGAAAAAACCGCCTTCGCCTATTCCGACGATATTTCAGAAGCGGCCCTGTTGGATGCGGCCCGTACCGTTCGCACCATTGCAGCCGCCGGCCAAAGTCGTCGCATCAAGGTCGACGCGCACCGAGTCGCGGCCAGCCGCAGCCTCTACCCAGCCTTTGACCCCATCGCCTCGCTCGACAGCGCCGCCAAAGTGGCCCTGCTGGAAGATGTTGAGCGTCGCGCCCGAGCCAAAGATCCCCGCGTCTCCCAGGTCATGGCAGGCCTTGGGTGCGAATACGACGTCATCCTCGTGGCCCGTGCCGACGGCACCCTGGCCGCCGACGTCCGCCCCTTGATCCGCTTGTCCCTCACCGTGATCGCCGAGCAGAACGGGCGCCGGGAAGTGGGCTCCAGTGGTGGTGGCGGTCGGCACAACCTCTCCTATTTCACGCCGGAACTCACCCAAAAATATGTCGACCAGGCCGTCCATGCGGCCCTGGTGAACCTGGAATCTCGTCCTGCCCCGGCCGGCGAGATGACGGTCGTGCTGGGCAACGGCTGGCCCGGCATTCTCTTGCACGAGGCGGTTGGTCATGGCCTTGAAGGCGACTTCAACCGAAAAGGCTCCAGCGTGTTTTCTGGCCGAGTGGGCCAACAAGTCGCTGCCAAGGGCGTCACCGTTCTGGATGACGGTACCCTGCCGGATCGTCGTGGCTCGCTCAACGTCGATGACGAGGGGCACGCCACCCAGCGCACCGTGCTGATTGAAGACGGCATCCTGCGTGGCTACATGCAAGACGCTACCAATGCCCGTCTGATGAAGGTGGCGCCCACCGGCAACGGCCGCCGCGAAAGTTACGCCCACCTGCCCATGCCCCGCATGACCAATACCTACATGCTGGCCGGCGACAAAGATCCTCAGGAAATCGTTGCCTCCATTGATCGCGGCTTGTACGCCGTCAACTTCGGCGGCGGGCAGGTCGACATTACCTCGGGCAAGTTCGTGTTCTCTGCCTCCGAGGCCTACTGGGTCGAAAAAGGCAAAATCCAGTATCCCGTCAAGGGCGCCACACTCATCGGCAACGGCCCTGACGCCATGACCCGCGTCAGCATGATCGGCAACGACCTCGCACTCGACAGTGGCGTGGGCACCTGCGGCAAAGAGGGGCAAAGCGTCCCTGTTGGGGTGGGGCAGCCCACTCTGCGCATCGACGGATTGACCGTCGGCGGCACAGCCTGAAATAGTTGTTGACATCGATTCGTGAAGTCATGCATAATGCAAGGCTTCGCTGATTGATCCTTTGTTCTCAGCCCGAAAGCCCTCAGTTTGGCGTTGTTTGCCAGATTGCTGCGGCGGGAAACCGGAGAGCAGAGAGTCCTTCAGATCCGCCCGTTCTACGGGCCCAAGACTGACCGTTCGTTGTTGTGCAGTGGTTTGTGCAGCCGATCGGGCCAAGTTGGGGTAACCATGATCCAAATGCAATCGCGACTTGACGTCGCTGACAACACTGGTGCTAAGAGCGTCATGTGCATCAAGGTGCTCGGTGGCTCTAAGCGTCGTTACGCCGGTATCGGCGACATCATCAAGGTGAGCATCAAAGAAGCTGCACCTCGTGGCCGCGTCAAGAAGGGCGAGGTCTACAGCGCTGTGGTCGTCCGTACTGCCAAGGGTGTTCGTCGTCAAGACGGCTCTCTGGTTAAGTTTGACGGTAACGCCGCCGTGCTGCTCAACGCCAAGCTGGAGCCAATCGGCACACGCATCTTCGGCCCAGTTACGCGTGAACTGCGTACTGAGCGCTTCATGAAGATCGTTTCGCTGGCTCCCGAGGTTCTGTAATCCCTCGGCGCAACGCAAAGGACAGCTCATGAACAAACTCAAGACAGGCGATCAGGTCATCGTTCTGACCGGTCGCGACAAAGGCAAGCGTGGCACCGTCTCCGCTCGCGTGGATGCTGACTACTTGTTGGTCGAGGGTGTGAACGTTGCCAAAAAGCACGTGCGCCCCAACCCAATGAAGGGCACCACTGGCGGCATCGTTGACAAGACCATGCCTATCCACCAGTCCAACGTGGCAATTTTCAACCCTGCCTCTGGCAAGGCTGACCGCGTCGGTATCAAGCTCCTGGCTGACGGCAAGAAAGTGCGCGTCTTCAAGTCCAGCGGCGAAGAAATCAAGGCTTGACGAGGTCACACATGTCTCAACAACAAGCTCGCCTGCAGCAGATCTATCGCGAGAAGATCGTTCCCGAACTGATGCAAAAGTTCGGCTACAAGTCGATCATGGAAGTGCCGCGCCTGACCAAGATCACCCTGAACATGGGTGTCTCGGAAGCGGTGTCGGACAAGAAGGTCATGGAGCACGCCGTGAGCGACCTGACCAAGATCGCTGGCCAGAAGCCCGTGGTCACCATGTCTCGTAAGGCTATCGCTGGTTTCAAGATCCGCGAAAACATGCCAATCGGTTGCATGGTTACCCTGCGTGGCGTCACCATGTTCGAATTCCTGGATCGCTTTGTCACTGTTTCGCTGCCCCGCGTTCGTGACTTCCGCGGTATCAATGGTCGCTCTTTCGACGGTCGCGGTAACTACAACGTCGGCGTCAAAGAACAGATCATCTTCCCGGAAATCGAATACGACAAGATCGACGCCCTCCGTGGTCTGAATATCAGCATCACGACGACGGCCAAGACCGACGAAGAGGCCAAGGCTCTCCTGGCTGCATTCAAGTTCCCGTTCAAGAACTGAGGTACATCGTGGCAAAAGTCTCTCTGAAGCAACGCGAAGAAAAGCGCGAAAAGCTGGTTGCCAAGTACGCCAAGAAGTACGCCGAACTGAAGGCCATCATCGATGACGCCAAGAAGTCGGAAGAAGAGCGCTACGCTGCCCGTCTTGAGTTGCAAAAGTTGCCTCGCAACGCCAACCCAACCCGTCTGCGCGCTCGCTGCAACCTGACCGGTCGTCCACGTGGCACGTTCCGTCAGTTCGGTCTGGGTCGTTCGAAGATCCGTGAATTGGCTTTCGCTGGCGACATCCCTGGTGTCACCAAGGCGAGCTGGTAATCCCAGCAGGGCACGAATAGGAGTTATCCCATGAGCATGAGTGATCCCATCGCCGACATGCTGACCCGTATCCGTAACGCACAAATGGTCGACAAGGCCAGCGTTTCGGTTCCGTCGTCCAAGCTGAAAGTCGCGATTGCCCAGGTCCTGAAGGACGAAGGCTACATTGACGGTTTCGCCGTCACCGGTGAGGCTGCAAAGCCCACACTGGAAATTTCGTTGAA
>CAYVOP010000150.1:0-7584 GCA_964453105.1 uncultured Aquabacterium sp.
CTCTTGTCTAAGCGGAATACCCGATCAGATTACTTGTGATAGGCGGTTTCGCCGTGCGAGGTGATGTCCAGACCTTCGCGCTCTTCCTCTTCTGGCACACGCAGACCGACGACCAGGTCAACGATCTTGTAAGCCACCAGGGAGACCACCGCCGACCACACGATGGTCAGGCCGACAGCCTTGGCTTGTGTGATGACCTGGGCGACGATCGAGTAGTCAGCAGCAGGGATCATCGAAGCGGTCACCCAGTCGCCCACAGCCGAGGGGCCACCCAGGTTGGGCGAGTTGAACACACCAGTCACCAGGGCACCGAAGATGCCGCCGACGCCGTGCACACCGAACACGTCCAGCGAGTCGTCTGCGCCCAGCAGCTTCTTCAGACCAGTCACACCCCACAGGCAGATCAGACCAGCCAGCAGGCCGATGATCACGGCGCCACCGAGGCCGACGTTACCGGCAGCGGGGGTGATGGCAACCAGACCAGCGACGGCACCCGAGGCCGCACCCAGCATCGAAGCCTTGCCCTTGAGCAGCGCTTCACCCAGGCACCAGCCCAGCACAGCAGCAGCGGTCGCGATGAAGGTGTTGATGAAGGCCAGAGCTGCAAAACCGTTGGCTTCCAGGGCAGAGCCGGCGTTGAAACCGAACCAACCCACCCACAGCAGCGAGGCACCCACCATGGTCAGAGTCAGGGAGTGAGGTGTGAACGCTTCCTTGCCGTAGCCGATGCGCTTGCCCACCATGTAGGAGCCCACCAGGCCAGCCACAGCGGCGTTGATGTGCACCACGGTGCCGCCGGCGAAGTCCAGCGCGCCCCATTGCCAGATCAGACCGGCTTTGCCAGTCATGGCGTCTGCCACTTCCTTGCTGGTGTAAGCGTCAGGGCCCATCCAGAACCAGACCATGTGCGCGATCGGGGCGTAGCTGAAAGTGAACCACAGCACCATGAACAGCAGCACAGCCGAGAACTTGATGCGTTCTGCAAAGGCGCCCACGATCAGACAGCAGGTGATGCCGGCGAAGGTGGCCTGGAAGGCTGCGAACACGATTTCATACATCGGCACACCCTTGCTGAAGGTGGCGCCCAGTGCGAAAGTGCCGGCGGCGTTATCCCAGATGCCCTTCATGAACAGTCGGTCCAAGCCACCGATGAAGGCGTTGCCCTCGGTGAACGCCAGGCTGTAGCCGTACACGAACCACAGCACCACGATCAGCGAGAAGGTCACCATCACTTGCATCAGCACGGACAGCATGTTCTTGCTGCGGACCAGACCGCCGTAGAACAGCGCCAAGCCGGGCACGGTCATCAGGATGACCAGCAAGGTCGATAGCATCATCCAGGCGGTGTCGCCCTTGTTCGGCTGGGGGGCTGGGGCGGCTGCAGCCGAGGCAGCGTCTTCTGCAGGCGCGGCTTCCGAAGCAGGAGCAGCGGGTGCTGCGGCAGATGCGTCAGCGGCAACGGCAGACGCGGCAACAGGAGCAGCAACGGCGGCTTCCTCGGCGTAGGAAACGCCCAGTAGACCGAAGGCTGCGAGCCCCAGTGCGATGGACGCAAGGAGTTTTCTCATGAAAGGCCTCTTGGAATGCAAAAAGTAGGCTCAGCTCACACACCCTGAGGGGGTGGGCCACGAAAGGAAGGTGGATTCAGTACAGCCCGTGGATCACAAAGCGTCCTGGCCGGTTTCCCCTGTACGGATGCGGATGACCTGCTCCAGCGAGGTCACGAAGATCTTGCCGTCGCCGATCTTGCCGGTGCGTGCCGACGACTCGATGGCTTCGATCACGCGATCCAGGATGACTTCATCCACGGCCGCTTCGATCTTCACTTTGGGCAGGAAATCGACCACATACTCCGCGCCTCGGTACAGCTCGGTATGGCCTTTCTGACGTCCGAAGCCTTTGACTTCGGTTACCGTGATGCCTTGTACGCCAATGGCAGACAGGGCCTCGCGGACTTCATCAAGCTTGAAGGGCTTGACGATGGCGGTCACCATTTTCATGGTTCATTCTCCGGTGAGGTTGGCAGACAAATTCAGGGACGTCTGCCTATCTGCATGAACCGTGCCAACCCATTCGCTCGCGCTTGCGCCTCACGTCAGGCGTCGTCACTGCACCGATCTGGCGGCGTGAAGGTGGCATTGCACCTGATTGGTTCGTTTCCAGATGAGTTCGTGGAAATGGGGGGTGATGCGCACATTCGTGGTGCGTTTTTAGCTTGGTGTGGCAGGCGGCTCGCCCTTCAGGGGGGCGCGGACTGCGGGCGTCATCTGCACAATGCCCTGTTTTCTGGCTTTCTCGTGCAGTCCATGTCTCTCGCGGTTGTTCACAGTCGAGCCCTTGATGGCCTCAAAGCCCCGGAAGTCACCATCGAGGTGCATCTGGCCAATGGCCTGCCGTCATTTACCCTCGTCGGCCTGGCCGATACCGAAGTGAAGGAGGCCAAAGAGCGCGTGCGAGCGGCACTCACCCACAGCGGTCTGGAGTTTCCCTACAACAAGCGCATCACAGTGAACATGGCACCGGCTGATCTTCCCAAGGAGTCAGGCCGATTTGACCTGCCCATTGCGCTGGGCATTCTCGCGGCCATGGGGCAGATCGACCCCGCCAAGCTATGCGACAAGGAGTTCGCGGGCGAACTGTCTCTCGGAGGCGAATTGAGGCCCATCCGTGGGGCCTTGCCGATGGCCTTGGCTGTGCACCGCCAGGGAACCGATCAGGCCGCCCAAGGGGGGGCTCGCAGCCTGGTGTTGCCCATGGAGAGTGCGCGCGAGGCCGCCTTGGTCGAAGGCGTGACTCTGTGGGGTGCAACCCATCTCGCCGAGGTGGTGGCGGCGCTGCGCCCGGAAGACCAACAGACAGATGATGCCGGGTGGGTGCGAGTGCACGCTGCCCCGGCTGTTGCTCAAACAAGCCATCATGGAGGTTGGGATCTGCGAGACGTGAAAGGGCAGACTGCGGCCAAGCGAGCCCTGGAAGTGGCTGCGGCTGGTGGGCACAGTCTCGTCATGGTGGGGCCTCCCGGGACGGGCAAATCCATGTTGGCTCAACGCTTCGTCACCTTGCTGCCAGACATGACGGATGCCGAAGCCCTCGAGTCGGCCGCTGTCTCCAGTCTGGTCGGGCGGTTTGAGCCCGCCCTTTGGCGTCGGCGTGTCATTCGCTCGCCTCATCACAGTGCATCGTCTGTGGCCTTGGTGGGCGGCGGCTCGCCGCCGCGTCCCGGCGAAATATCTCTCGCGCACCACGGCGTGTTGTTTCTAGATGAACTGCCGGAATTTCCGCGCGCCGCTCTAGAAGCGCTGAGAGAGCCCCTTGAGACCGGCCAGATCACCATTTCCCGGGCGGCTCGTCGGCATGACTACCCCGCGCGTTTTCAAATGCTGGCGGCGATGAATCCGTGTCCTTGTGGTCACCACGGCAACCCCATGAAGGCTTGCCGATGCACGCCTGATCAGGTCGCGCGCTATCAATCACGGCTGAGCGGCCCCCTGCTGGATCGCATCGACGTGCAAGTTGAAGTGCCTGTGGTGCCCCCTGAGGTGCTGGCCCGCAGCCCGGATGGGGAGCCTTCTGCGGTCATCGCCGAGCGCGTGGCGCGGGCTCGGCGGCGTCAGCGTGAACGCCAGGGTTGCCTGAACGCCGATTTGAGCCCTTCAGCGTTGGAGCAGCATGTCGGCGCCGATTCTGCTGCCCTGACTTTCTTGCAGCAGGCCTGCACGCGTCTGGGGTGGTCGGGCCGGGCCTTTCACCGGGTGCTCAAACTGGCTCGAACCATGGCCGATCTGGCGGAAGCCGAGCGCGTTTCGTCGACGCACATTGCAGAAGCCATTCAGTACCGCCGCGTCATTCAGCAAGCGTGACCCACCGTGGCGTCTGCCCGGATTCGGCCTAGACTAGACATCGGTGCACCACTTGAGGTGGTGCCAGTGTGTTTTGCGAAAGGAAGCGTCAATGCAAGTTCGACATCGTGTGCGTTTGGTGGCTTTGAGTTTGATGGTGCTGTGCGGCCTTGACGGCCTGGCTCACGCGCAGAGCGTAACGGCTCAGTCAGCGGCGCAGGCTCCGGCCGTGCAGGTCGATGGCGCCTGGATTCGTGCCACGGTCAAAGGCCAGCAAGCCACCGGCGGATTCATGGACTTGACCAGCCCCCAGGCCGTCAACCTGGTGGGGTTTGAGTCCAAAGTGGCCAAGCGTGCCGAACTCCATGAAATGGTCATGGATGGCGATGTGATGCGCATGCGAGCCATTGACAACCTCGCTTTGCCAGCGGGCACCAAGGTGTCGCTCAAGCCTGGTGGGCATCACCTGATGCTGGTGGATCTGAAGCAGTCGCTTTCAGACGGCAGCGTCATCCCAGTCACCCTGTTGATCAAGGGTGCAGACGGCAAAGTCACCAAGCAAACCGTGCAAGTGCCTGTGCGGGCGCAGCAAATGGCGCACCCGCATGGAGAGCACCACCACGCTCACTGATCTTCCAGGCGCCGGGGCGGGTAGGTGTCCCAGCCTTGGCAGCCCGGGCATTGCCAGAAGTAGTGCTGGCCTTCAAACCCGCAGGCCGCGCAGCGATAGCGCTGCAGTGGTTTGGCAGCTGTCGCCATGGCGGTTTGCAGTTTTTCGATCTCTGGCTTGTCCAGCGGTTGATCAGTGGTCAGGCGTTCGCGAATCAGGCCCTGGGCGGCCGACAGCGATGGCTGGGTCGTGATGTGGGCGATCAGCCGTTGGCGACGCAGTTGCGCGTCAGGTTGCATGGTGTTCCACGCATTCAAAATGTCGATCGATGGCACCTGGGCATACAGGGCATCGAGCTTTTTCAAGGCTTCTTCGCTGGCGCCGCAAGCTTGCGCTGCCTTGGCGTAGTCCATGGCAATCAAGGAGAACGATTGGGGCTGCAGAGCCATCAACTCGTCCCATGCCTGCAGGGCTTTGGCTGGTTCGCCTTGGCGAACCCAGCGCTGCCCGATGATGACCAGGGGCCGGGCGGCCTGCGGGGCCGCTTCCCGTGCCCGAGCCAGGGCCTGATCGGCCTCGTCGCCTCGTCCGCGCGCATCGGCTTCCTGTGCCACTTCGCACCAGTGATGGGCAATGCGTTGCGAGAACGAGCCCGTGCCCGACGATTCCAGGCGGTGCGCCACCTCGATGGCGGGGTGCCAGTTGCGTGAACGTTCGTGCAGGTTCAGCAGGGCCAAGCGAGCATCGGTGGTGAAAGCGGTCCCTTCCAGGGCCTTGAAGGCTTCTTCGGCGCGGTCAAACAGGCCCGCTTTCATGAAGTCATTGGCCAGAGCGTGCTGCGCCTTTTCGCGCTCTTCCTGGCGCAGGTCGGCGCGGGCCAGCAGATGTTGGTGCACACGAATGGCACGCTCGTATTCGCCCCGACGGCGAAACAGGTTGCCCAAAGCAAAGTGCAGGTCGGAGGTATCGGGATCGTGCTGGACGGCTTCGATGAAGGCGTCGATGGCCTTGTCCTGTTGCTCATTGAGGAGCAGGTTCAGGCCCTTGAAATAGGCCTGAGGCGATGCGCGGTCTTCACGCTTGAGTTGACGCAGGTCCAGGCGAGACGCGATCCAGCCCAGAAGGAATGCCAGCGGAAAGGCCAGCAGCAGCCATTGCAGTTCGAAATCCATGCGCCTATTTTGCCGCGATTACTTCGCGGGCTTGCGTGGCGCAGGCATATCAGGCGGGAAGGGCAGCTCGGCGGGCAAGGTCACAGGGCCCGAACGCGAGGCTGCTGCCGACGCGTAAGGGGTGTGATTGACCGGTGCGTCGCCGGTGCTGATGGCATCAGGCAGCCAACGCAGGCGCTGTTTCGCGTCTTTGCGATGGCGCCACCAGCTGGGCAACATGGCCAGCACGCCGGACACGCAGCCCATGCCAAATACAGCCAGCACCACCATCACCATGGGGGCTTGCCAGTGGTAGCCCCAGAACCAATGTAGATCGACCTCGTGCCGGTTGTTCAGCGCAAAGGCGAACAGCACGAAAAACAGGAAGCCTCGCCACAACCAGTTCAAGGTGCGCATGGTGTCAGGATTGGGTCGGTGAAGTAGAAGGGGCGGCTTCGGCTTCTTGTGCCTGGCCTTGTTTGTCCACGCCTTCGCGCAGGGCCTTGCCTGGCTTGAAGTGCGGAACGAGCTTTTCCGGAATCAGAACCTGCTCGCCGGAGCGCGGGTTGCGACCCATGCGGGGTGGGCGACGGTTGATCGAGAAACTGCCGAAACCGCGAATCTCGATTCGGTGGCCTCTCGCCAATGCATCCGACATGGCGTCGAGGATGGTCTTGACGGCAAATTCGGCGTCGCGTTGGGTGAGTTGTCCAAAGCGCTCGGCCAGGCGAGCCACGAGATCGGATCGGGTCATGGAAATGGCTTGAAATCTGAGGCTGTGATGAATGCACCGCGCGGGTTTCACTCATCACAGCCCCCTGACCCGCGGGTAGCAGGTCCAGGGCTGTGTATCGATGGGACTATGGTGTCATAGCCCCTCGATGATCAAAGGCTGAATCAGCCGTTGTTTTGGTCCAGTTTGGCCTTCAGCAGGGCGCCCAGGCTGGTGGTACCGGAACCTTCCTTGGTGTTGTCGCTGCTCAGACGTTGCAGAGCTTCTTGTTGCTCAGCGTTGTCCTTGGCCTTGATCGACAACTGGATGTTGCGGGTCTTGCGATCGATGTTGACGATGATCGCGGTGACTTCGTCGCCTTCCTTCAGCACGTTACGAGCGTCTTCAACGCGGTCACGGCTGATTTCGGAGGCGCGCAGGTAGCCCATCACGTCGTCGGCCAGTTTGATTTCAGCGCCCTTGGCATCCACGGTTGCCACGGTGCCGGTCACGCTCATGCCGCGGTCGTTCACCGATGTGTAGTTGGTGAAGGGGTCAGCGTCCAGTTGCTTGATGCCCAGCGAGATGCGCTCACGCTCGACGTCGATGGCCAGAACCACGGCTTCAACTTCTTGACCCTTCTTGTAGTTGCGCACGGCGGCTTCGCCAGGCTCGTTCCAAGACAGGTCAGACAAGTGCACCAGACCGTCGATGCCAGCGGCCAGACCAACGAACACGCCGAAGTCAGTGATCGACTTGACAGGGCCCTTGACCTTGTCGCCACGCTTGAAGTTCTGCGAGAAGTCGTCCCATGGGTTCGGCTTGCATTGCTTCATGCCCAGGGAGATGCGACGCTTGTCTTCGTCGATTTCCAGGACCATGACTTCCACTTCGTCGCCCAGGGAGACGATCTTGGAAGGTGCCACGTTCTTGTTGGTCCAGTCCATTTCGGAGACGTGCACCAGGCCTTCGATGCCGGGTTCGATCTCAACGAATGCACCGTAGTCAGCAATGTTGGTGACCTTGCCGAACAGACGGGTCGAAGCAGGGTAACGGCGCGAGACGCCAACCCATGGATCGTCGCCCATTTGTTTCAGACCCAGCGAGACGCGGTTCTTCTCGGCGTCGAACTTCAGGACCTTGGCCGACAGTTCCTGGCCCACGGTCACCACTTCGGAAGGGTGACGGACACGGCGCCAGGCCATGTCGGTGATGTGCAGCAGGCCGTCGATACCGCCCAGGTCCACGAACGCACCGTATTCGGTGATGTTC
>CAYVOP010000151.1:0-7573 GCA_964453105.1 uncultured Aquabacterium sp.
CAAAACAGCGACAACGCCACGGTGACCGATGGCATGGCCTCGAAGGCCTCGAAGGAGGCGCTGGACGGCGGCGAAGCGGTGACCCGCACGGTGGCGGCCATGAAGTCGATCGCCACCAAAATTTCCATCATCGACGACATCGCCTATCAGACCAACTTGCTGGCGCTCAACGCTGCCATCGAAGCGGCGAGAGCCGGCGAACACGGCAAGGGCTTTGCCGTGGTGGCTGCTGAAGTGCGCAAACTGGCTGAACGCAGCCAGGTGGCCGCCCAGGAAATTGGCCAGTTGGCCGGCTCCAGCGTGAACCTGGCAGAGCAGGCGGGGTCCTTGCTCAACCAGATGGTGCCTTCCATCAACAAGACATCCGATCTGGTGCAGGAAATTGCCGCCTCGTCGGGCGAGCAGGCGCAAAGCGTATCGCAGATCAACCAGGCGATGGACCAGCTCAACACCGCGACGCAGCAAAACGCCTCGGCCTCGCAAGAGCTGTCGGCCACCGCTGAAGAGTTGTCGGCCCAAGCCGGTCAGTTGCGCGAAATGATGGCCTTCTTCCGCTTGGCCCAAGGTGGGCACATCGGGGCAGCCATGGGTGCGCGGCCGATGCGTGCGGCAGCCCCCGCGCAGTCCTCGTTTGAGCGACCCGCTGCGGCTCGCCCTGCAGCCCGTCCCGGCGCTGGGGCCTCATCTGGGGCCGCCTCATCCTGGCAGCGTTCGTCCGCTTCGGCCGACGCGTCCAGTTCGGTGGACGAGTCCAGCTTCTCGCGTTTCTGACACGGAGGTCTGACCATGCACGTGGCTGCACCCTCATTACCGTTGGGGTTTGATGCCAGTGACGAGCACGCGGCGGATCGACCCGTCATGCAGTTCCTGCGATTTTCCGTGGGGGCTGACGCGTATGCCGTGCGCATCGAGCTGGTTCGCGAAATTCTGGAAGTGGCGCAGATGACGCCTTTACCCCTGATGCCGTCTTTCGTTCGGGGGGTCATGAACCTGCGTGGCGCCGTGGTGCCCGTGGTCGACCTGGCCGCTCGCTTGGGTTTGAGTCCGACAGAAATTGGTCGTCGCTCCTGCGTCATCATGGTCGATATGAACCTGCCTGATGGCCTGGGCCACCAGAGCCTGGGGGTGTTGGTCGATGCCGTGCACGAGGTGTTCGACATCGAAGAAGGCGGCATTGAAGCCGTGCCTCGCATGGGCACGCGCATTGACCCGATCCTGATCGCGGGCATGGTTCGTGTGCGGGGGCACGTCATTCCGGCGTTGGACTTCGAGCGTTCGCTGGCCCAACAGTCATTGGCGGAGCTGATCTCGGCTCACCTGAGTTCAAACAAGGGAGCGGTTGATGCTGTCGCCACAGCGGTTTGATGCCGTCACCCAGTTGTTCTTCGATGTGTCGGGCATTCGCCTGGGCGAGCACAAGCGGCCCCTGGTCGTCAGCCGCTTGCAGAAGCTGGCGCAGGAAAAAGGTTGCCCTACGCTGGATGCCTATGTGGATGTCTTGCTGCAGCAAGCCGATCCGTTGGAAGTGGTCAAGGTGGTCGACAAGCTGACCACCAACGAAACCTACTTCTTCCGCGAGCCCCAGCATTTTGATTTTCTGTCCGAGTTACTTGGCCGTGGCCGTTCGGCAGCGGGGGACTTTCGGGTGTGGAGTGCTGCGAGCTCATCGGGCGAGGAGGCCTACAGCATTGCCATGTTGCTGGCTGACAAGCTGGGCCTGCGTGGGTGGGAAATCATTGGCACCGACTTGTCGACCCAAATGGTGGACTCGGCGCGCCGTGCGCTTTACACACTAGAACGTGCGCGCAATGTGCCCAAGCCCTACCTGAAGCAGTATTGCCTCAAAGGCGAAGGCAAGTACGACGGCTATTTGCTGATCGACAAACCTTTGCGCGCGCGGGTGCATTTCCAGGGGGCGAATCTGACGCAGGATTTGCCTGAAATCGGGCAGTTTGACGTCATCTTCCTGCGCAATGTCTTGATCTACTTCGATAACCCCGGCAAACAAGATATCGTGAACCGTGTGATCACCCGCCTCAAGCCAGGTGGTTACTTGTTTACCGGCCACGCAGAATCTTTGGCAAATCTGAATGTTCCACTCAAAGCCATTGCCCCGGCCATCTACGCCGTTCGCTAAGCCGCCAGCCAAACCGGCTGTGAAAGCGGCCGATGCAGGCGTGGTGACGGCCCATCCGGGTCAGCATTTGCATTTGTTGGCCGGGCAACTCTATTTTGGCAACACGGCCGAGCGGGTGCACACCCTGCTGGGGTCCTGCGTGGCGATCACCCTGTGGAACCCCACGCGCCGCATCGGTGGCATGTGCCACTTCCTGTTGCCCAGCCGACACCGGGCGCCCGGCACGGGACGAGATGGGCGCTTTGGCAATGAATCGCTGGAAATGCTGGTGGAAGCCCTGCTCAAAGCGGGGACCCGACCTCAGGACTATCAGGTCAACTTATATGGCGGGGCCGATACCCTGCCCGATATGAATGGCCACAAATTCAATGTGGGCGAACGCAACATCGAACAGGGCTGGACCCTGATCGATCACTATGGTTTTGTTTTGCAAGATGTGGACGTGGGCGACCACGTTCCGCGCAACGTATCCATGACTTTCCACGACGGCCAGGTTCAGATGCGCCGTGGCAAATCGATGAAAACGAGGTAAGCATGGCGATCACGGCCTTTGTGATTGATGACTCTGCTGTGGTGAGAAAGTACCTCAGCGAAACCCTGACGGCGGGCGGCATTCAGGTGCTGGGCAGTGCGGCCGACCCGGTGTTTGCCTGGCCTAAACTGCAATCGCAGTGGCCCGATGTCATCGTGCTCGACGTGGAGATGCCCCGCATGGATGGCATCTCCTTTCTCAAGAAGCTCATGGCTGAACGGCCCACGCCGGTGGTCATGTGCTCCACCCTGACTGAAAAGGGCTGCCAGACCACCATGCAGGCCCTGGCCGCCGGGGCAGTGAGCTTTGTCACCAAGCCCAAAATGGGGTTGAAAGACTTTCTGGAAGACCGCAGCAACGGCCTGGTCGAAGCCGTCAAGGCCGCGTCGCGCGCCAATTTGCGCGCCATGGGGGCTCAGTTGCGTGCCGCTGCGGCGGTGCCAGCGGCATCGGCGGGGGCGGCCCTGTCCTCGCCTGCGGTGTCGGCTCCGGCCGCAATCAGCCCGCGTGTACCCGTCATGCAAGGGGCGATGTCGGAAACCACCGATCGGGTCGTGGCCATTGGCATCTCCACTGGTGGGGTGCAGTCCATCGAGGTGGTGTTGCGCCAGCTCGATCGCACTTGCCCAGGCATCGTCATCGTGCAGCACATGCCGGCGGCTTTCACGGCCTCGTTTGCATCCCGGCTCAACACCGTCTGCGACATGGAGGTGCTGGAGGCCAAGGACGGCGATCGCCTCATCAATGGTCGAGTCCTGATCGCGCCAGGCGGGCGGCATATGCAGCTCAAGCGCAGTGGCGCGCAATATGTGGTCGAAGTCAAAGATGGCCCGTTGATCAACCACCATCGCCCCTCGGTGGATGTATTGTTCCGTTCGGTGGCCGCCTGTGCGGGCCGCAATGCGGTGGGGCTGATCATGACCGGCATGGGCGACGATGGGGCCAGAGGGCTCAAGGAAATGCACGATGCCGGCGCCTACACGGGCGCTCAGGATGAGGCCAGTTGCGTGGTGTTTGGCATGCCAGCGGTGGCCATCAAAATGGGCGGGGCCGATGACATCGTCTCGCTCAACAACATTGCCAACTGGATTCGCAACGCCGTCGCCCGTCCGCTGCGTTGAGGCACCGCAACCGGGATCCGGTCTGAATCGGTTTACAGTTCTCCCAGAGCACATTCGTGCAAGTTTGTTGGGGGAATGAAGATGAAAAAGCTGATTTGGGGCGCTGTGGCGGCCTTGGCTGTGGGAACAGTTCAGGCCCAGGTGTATGTGGGTGCCGGCCTGACCGTGAACCGCATCAATCTCGATTGCACCGGCATGGTCCAGTGCAAGACCGATGCCGGCGGCGGCAAGATCTACGCCGGTTACGTGCCCAAGGGCTCGGGCGTGGGGGCCGAGATTGCCTACCTGCAACTGGGCAAGGCCAAGACCACGTCTGATGTGACCACCAACGTGGAGGCCTCTGGTGTGGTTGCGGCCATGGTGCTGCGTGCCTCCTTGACGCCGAACTTCTGGCTGCATGCCAAATTGGGGGCTGCGCAGGTATCGACCAGCGCCACCTGGCACACCGATGCCGGGCAAAACAGCTCGCCCAGCGAATCGATCATGCGTCCGTACTACAGCTTTGGCATGGACTTTGGCTTGGTGGAAAACGTCAAGCTGATGGCGTATGCCGACTGGACCAAAGGCCGCTACAAGAGCAAGTCGGCCTCCATGCACATGACCGGCCTCGGGGTCGAGTTCCTGTTCTGATCCTCAGGTTTTCAAATAGGTAGGTAGTACATGAACATGATGCGCATGAAGCAAGTGGGCGCCGCTTGCGCCTTGGCCCTGTTTGCCTCGGTGGCGGGGGCGCAGGTGTATGCCGGTGTGGGCGGGGGGGTAACCTCGTTCGAGCAAGATTGCACCGGCGCGGAAACCTGCGACAACACCAGCATGGGCGGCAAGTTCTACGGTGGCTTTGCGGTGAACCCCAACTTGGCGTTCGAGGTGGGCTATCTGGACTTTGGCAAAGCCAAATCGACCGGCTGGATTTCTGTGTACGGCAACCCCGTGTTCCTGCATGTCGATCTGCAGGCCACGGCCGTGACGGCCGCAGTGGCTTTGCGTGGCCCCATTTCGCATGAACTGGCTTTGGTGGGGCGCCTGGGCGTGGCGCAGGTGAAGATGACCGGCAAGGTCTACACCAACACCGTGTCCGTGCCCGATGAAACACAGACCACGACCAAGCCCTATGCTGCGCTGGGGCTTGAATACGGCTTCAGCCAGAAGCTCAGGGGCGTGTTGTCGGCTGATTTCACCCAGGGTGAAATCGTGGACGAGCCCGGCTCCTTGCGCATGGTCAGCGTGGGGTTGCAATACGCTTTCTGAGGTTTCTGCGAGCGTTGGTTTGGGGCGCGTGTTCAGCGTTGAAACGCTGACAGCGCCTGCACCAGTTGTTCAGCCTGACGGCGCAGATTGGCGGACGCCGCTGCCGTCTGCTCCACCAAGGCCGCATTTTGATGGGTGATCTGGTCCATGTGCTGAACCGCGCCATTGACTTGGCTGATGCCCTGCTCTTGCTGCTGTGTCGCGTGGTTGACCTCGTCGATCAACTGCGCCACTTGCTGCACCTGCGCCACGATGGTGCGAATCGTGTTGCTGGCATCGTTGACCTTGTCGGCCCCCTGATTCACGTTTTCCACGCTCGCGGCGATCAGTGATTTGATTTCGCGCGCAGCATGGGCGGTGCGCTGCGCCAGCTGCCTCACCTCGCCCGCCACCACGGCAAACCCTTTGCCTTGCTCGCCGGCACGGGCCGCTTCCACTGACGCATTCAAGGCCAGAATGTTGGTCTGAAATGCGATGCCATCGATCACGCCCGTGATGTCGGCAATGCGATGCGAACTGCCGGTGATGTCGTTCATGGTGCGGATCACATCCGACACGGCATCGCCCCCCTCGGTGGCCGAATGGCGAGCCTGTGTGGCCACCGAACTGGCCTGGCGCGACGTGTCTGCGTTTTGCTGCAGGGCGCCAATCATTTGCCCCATGGACGACGCAGTCTGCTGCACGGCTGCTGCCGACTGTTCCGTGCGACGGTTGAGTTGCTGGTTGCCATGGGCAATGCGCTCAATGTCGGCGCGAAGCTGCTGAACCTGTTTGGCCACGTCGTCGATCACCCAGCGAAACATCAGCCCCATCTGGTTCACGCTGCGCAGCGTCATGCCGATCTCGTCTACGCGGTCGAGCATCAGGTGTGCGTGCGAACGGCCAGACACCACGTCCAGCGCATGCTGCTTGATTTGCTCCAGCGGGCGGGCGACCTGTTGCTGCAAAACGGCCTGGCCGATCAGCAGTGCCGCCAGCAAACCCAGGGTGGCGGGCCACAGCGCGCTCATGGGCAGGCCGCTGCACGCCAAGCCTGCCAGCCCCAGCATGGCACTGAGCCCAAAGGCTGCGCGGATGCGCCAACGGACCGGCCACACCTTGTGCGCGGTTAACGCTGAGGCCCAGCCCCTGCGCAGCAAAATGCCCCGGTACAAACGCAAATGGTTGGCGCGGCCTGCGCGCATATCGGCATACAGCGCTTCGGCCTGCTGCGCTTCCTGCCGCGTGGGCTGGGTTCGCACCGAAATGTAGCCGCCCGCCTGGCCTTGCGCTTGGATGGGTGCCACGTTGGCGCGCACCCAGTAATGGTCCCCATTGGCGCGGCGATTTTTGACGATGCCCGTCCAGGGCTCTCCCGCCTGGATCGACTTCCACATGTCGGCAAACGCAGCCGCCGGCATGTCGGGGTGACGAATGATGTTGTGAGCCGAGCCCATCAGGGCGTCGCGCTCAAAGCCACTGATGTCGACAAAGGCTTGGTTGGCGTAAGTGATGCGGCCTTTCGCATCGGTAGACGACATCAGCGTGGTGTGGGCGTCGTAAGTGTGTTCGAGTTGGGTGACCGGCTGGTTGTTGCGCATGGGCGAGGTACTCCTGGGCGATCCGTCTGAGTCGGATCTGACTAGCCAGATTGTCAGTAGCCGCGCCCCGGATGCATTTCTTGAAATAAGCCAAGAAATCCCTGTTCATGACGGTTGTGTTGTCCCGCTCAAATGAAAAACGGCACCCCGTGGGGTGCCGCTTCAGGACAGGTGAAAAAGGTCTGTCAGGGATGGCTGATCAGGCCTGAGCCTTCTTCTTCAAGCGCCAGGCGTGCAGCAGAGGCTCGGTGTAGCCAGAAGGCTGTTCCTTGCCCTTGAAGACCAGATCCAGCGCGGCTTGGAAGGCGGCGCCGGTGGGGTTGGCCACCAAAGGTTGGTACAGCTTGTCGCCAGCATTCTGGCCGTCCACCACCGCAGCCATGCGGGTGAAGGTTTCACGCACTTGGGCTTCGGTCACCACGCCATGGTGCAGCCAGTTGGCCACGTGCTGGCTGGAGATGCGCAGGGTGGCGCGGTCTTCCATCAGGCCCACGTTGTGGATGTCGGGCACCTTGGAGCAGCCCACGCCTTGGTCAATCCAGCGAACCACATAACCCAAGATACCTTGGATGTTGTTGTCCAGCTCTTGCTGTTTGTCAGCATCCGACCAGTTGGCGGCTTCCACCACGGGAATGGTCAGCAGCTTGTCTAGCAGCGATTGAGGCTCTTCGCCGTTCTTCTCGATGTCGGCCTGGATGGCGGCCAAGCTCACTTGTTGATAGTGGGTCGCGTGCAGGGTCGCAGCGGTAGGCGATGGCGTCCAGGCGGTGTTGGCGCCGGCCTTGGGGTGAGCAATCTTCTGTTCCAGCATGCCGGCCATCAGGTCGGGCATGGCCCACATGCCCTTACCGATCTGGGCGCGACCCTGCAGGCCGGTGGCCAGGCCGATGTCGACGTTCCAGTTCTCGTAGGCGCTGATCCACTTCTCGGCCTTCATGGCGGCCTTGCGCACCAT
>CAYVOP010000152.1:0-7558 GCA_964453105.1 uncultured Aquabacterium sp.
TCGAACCCCCGACCTATTGCTTAGAAGGCAATTGCTCTATCCAGTTGAGCTACGGACAGCCGAAGCAGCGAGTTTACCGCGAGCGCCACCTTGACAGCAGCAAGGCGTTGCTCACCACACTCACGGAACTAAAAGCCATCGCGGCCCCAGCCACCATGGGGTTCAAGCCCCCCAAAGCAGCCAACGGAATGCCCAGTACGTTGTAGCCAAAAGCCCAGAAGAGGTTCTGGTGGATCTTGCGCGTGGTGCGGCGAGAAATGTCCAGCGCGGAGGCAATCAACAAGGGGTCGCCTCGCATCAAGGTGATACCTGCAGCATGCAAGGCCACATCAGCACCACCACCGGGATTGGCCATGGCCATGCCCACGTCGGCCGCAGCCAACGCGGGCGCATCGTTGAGACCATCACCTACCATGGCCACGACCACCCGACCACCCTGGGCATTTCGCTGCAATTCACGCACACGATCGGCCTTGTCATTGGGCAACACTTCGGCAATGACCCGGCTGATGCCCAACTGGCGCCCCACGGCCTCGGCCGCCCCTCGGTTGTCACCCGAAATCATGACGGTATCAATGCCCAGCGCATGCAGCGCAGCGACAGCCTGAGCCGCCCCCGGTTTGATCTCATCGCCAAACGACAAGCCTGCACGCACCACACCGACGCCCGACTCGTCCAGCGTCATCAACCACGACACCGTGGCCCCCTTCTGTTGCTGCTGCGCAGACCAGTCCCGCCAATGCGGAGGCAGGCCATCACCACACAGTTCACCCATCCAGCGAGTGCTACCCAATGCCCAGTTCTGGCTCCGCTCACCCTGCCCCAGGCTGCCACGCACCCCACGCCCTGCCACGGCTTGTATATCTCGGGCGGCATCAACAGGCTGCTCAGCCGCCTGGATGACAGCCAGCGCAAGGGGGTGCTCGCTGCCTGCTTGCAGTGCCGCCGCAACCGACAACAACTCAGCCCTTGCACCCTTATCAGCGTCGGGAGCCGCCCGCAGATCAAGCAAGGTGGGGCGACCCACGGTGAGCGTGCCTGTCTTATCAAACGCGACCACTTTGACGCGGTGCGCTGTTTCCAGCGCTTCTGGGTCTTTTATAAGGATGCCGCTGCGCGCCGCCGCGCCCGTGCCCGCCATGATGGCCGCCGGCGTGGCCAGACCCAAGGCACAGGGGCAAGCGATCACCAGCACAGCAACAGCCCGAATCAGCGCCTGATCAACCGGCACCCCAACCCACATCCATCCCAACCAGGTCAGCAAGGCCACAACCAGAACGGTGGGCACAAACACAGCAGACACGCGATCAACCACGCGCTGGATGGGGGCCTTGGTAGCCTGGGCCTCCACGACACGCCGGATGATTTGCGCCAACATGGTCTGCGCCCCCACGGCGGAGACCCTCATGAGCAGTCGCCCCTCCGCATTGATGGCACCCCCGGTCACCTTGTCTCCCACGGCTTTGCTGACAGGCAAGGGTTCGCCTGTCAGCATGGCTTCGTCCACATGGCTGCTGCCATCCGTCACGACACCATCAACAGGAATGCGCTCGCCTGGACGGACCACCAGCAAATCCCCCACCACAACCTGAGCCACCGGCACTTCAACTTCACCTTGTGGCCCCAGGCGCCGCACAGTGTCCGGACGCAGCGCCTGCAAGGCACGAATGGCCAAGGTGGTCTGGCGCTTGGCGCGCGCCTCCAGCGCCTTGCCCAGAAGCACCAGGGTGATCACCACCGCGGCGGACTCGAAATACAGCGGCGGCTGGGCATGAGCCCCTGCGTGCGCCTGACCATGCACAGTTTCACCCGCCACACCATGGCGCCACCACAACCAAACCGATAAACCCCATGCCGCCGTGGTGCCCAAGGCCACCAACTGATCCATGTTGCCACTACGGTCTTTGAGCGCCGACCAACCCGCCTTGTAAAAGCGCCAGCCCAGCACGAACTGCACCGGCGTAGCCAGCACAAACTGAACCCAGGCAGGCCAGAAATCGTGACGCCCCCACAGCATGGGCAACACCATGGGCACACTGGCCACCAAACCCAAAGTCACCGCCCCCCAGACCTCCCACCAGGTTTGGGAGGATTCCTCCAGCGGGGCGTCTTGCGATTGCAGATGCGCTTCGTAGCCTGCATCCTGCACAGCCGACACCAGTGCAGCGGGGTCAAATTCGCAAGCCTGGGCGTCCAGCGAAATGGCTGCCGTTTCCGTCGCAAAGTTGACCTGCGCCTGCGCCACCCCCGGCACTTTCCGCAGCGCTCGCTCAACCCGATTCACGCAGGCAGCGCAGGTCATACCCCGCACGGCCAACTGAAAACTGGCACCGTCTTGCGGCGGCTGAAGATGTAAAGATGTTTCAGACATAGCAAAACCCGGAAATTCGGATAACAATCAGCCTAAGTATCACCCTTGCCATGATGTCAAGGTCAAGCCCTTGACCTTGACACCGGGAGAAGCTTGATACTGCGGCGGCCATACACTCCGCCGCCAAGAAAGGATCCGCCATGAGCTCGACTCAAACCCATCAACTGCAAGTCAAGGGCATGAGCTGCCAGCACTGCGTCAAGGCTGTGACCAAAGCCATTCAGCTTCAAGACGCACTGGCTTCGGTGACCGTGGACCTACCGCAAGGTCAGGTCGTTGTTCAATCCACGCTGTCGCGCGCGGCTGTCGCGCAGGCGATCACGGAAGAAGGCTATGAAGTCCAAAACTGAAACCATTGCAGACGTCAACATTGGCGAAGCCTCGCGCATCACCGGCATCTCGCAAAAAATGATCCGCCATTACGAAAGCCTCGGGCTGATGGCGAATCTGCCTCGCACCGATTCCGGCTATCGCCTCTATGGTGAAGATGCCCTCAACACGCTCCATTTCATTCGCCGCGCCCGCGATCTGGGGTTCGGCATTCCCGAAATCGGTCAGTTGGTCGATCTGTGGCAAAACCGCCGCCGCAGCAGTGCCACGGTCAAGAAAATGACCGAAACACGCATTGACGAGTTGCAGCAGCGCATTGATGCGCTCGAAACCATGAAGCGCAGCTTGCAGCAGTTGGCCAAGCAATGCAGCGGCGACAATCGCGCCGCTTGCCCGATTCTGGAAGACTTGGCCAGCGACAGCAAGAAGGGCAAGGGCAAGAAGGCCGCGAAAAAGGCTTGATCAGGCCCGCATCCAGGTTTCGGCGCGCTGGCTGAGTTCAGTCAGCGCGGCATAGAACCTGGCCACATGGATGCCATCAACCACCCCGTGGTGAACCTGCACCGCCACGGGCATGGTTCCCACCCCATTGATGCCCGAATACTGCCCCAGCGTGATGACGGGGATGTAGCCATACAAGGGCTCGTAAGGATGGGTGAACGCTGTGAAGCGGAACCAGGGAATGCTGGTGATGAAGAACATCTGGTGCTTGTCGCCCACACCCAGATCGGGCTCGACCCGCACAGCGGCCATGCTGGCAAGGGCATGGTCTCGGTAGCTGGGGTAGTGTGGGTCGAAGCGTGAGTCGCAAAACGAGAAGAGATCGTCTTCGCGCGCCACGGTGTAGCCCGGATGCACGCAGTCGTATTCGTACAGCACGCCATCGATGACGCGATGGCGGAATTCAGGCACCGCATTGACCGCTCTGGCCACGGCATAGCTCATGGCCACGAAAAATGACTCACCCAGCTCTTCGGCCATGCGCTTGATGCCTGACACATCCACCTCGCAGGTGGTGCTGAACTGAGGCATGAGGCGATCGTTGAAGGCCTGGAAGATGTCTCGCCGCTTGTAGCTGGCCAGATCGATGGCGGACTTGCCCGACATATTGTTTTCCCTCCTGGAAAAACAAAACGGGTTAGCACCCAAAGATGCTAACCCGTCAGTTTTTTGGTCGGGGCGGTGGGATTCGAACTCACGACCCTCTGCTCCCAAAGCAGATGCGCTACCAGGCTGCGCTACGCCCCGAAGAAGAGAGAGTATAGCGCAAATTCACATCAAGATGCAATCTGTGCCCAAGCTTTTTCAAGTCGCTTGATGCTGACAGGCTGCGGGGTGCGCAACTCTTGTGCAAACAGGCTCACGCGCAACTCTTCCAGCAACCAACGGAACTCGTCGGTTCGGGCATCGAGCACGCCTTTGAGATCAGCCAATCGCCTGGTGTAGCGCTGGTCCAGCGACCGTAACTCGGTCATGCGCTGGGCATCGCGAGCGGGGTCGCCTTTGAGCTTTTCCAGGCGCAGCGTGATGGCCTTCAGGTAGCGTGAGAAGTGTTGCAATTGCGCATATGGGGTCTGAGTCACAAAGCGTTTGGACATCAAACGTTGCAGTTGCCCTGCAATGTCGTCGGCCACGTCTTTGGGCGGCTTGGCATCTTTCAGCTTGCGCGCAGCGGCGGCGTATTCCACCAAGATGCTGCCGGCCAGGCGCGCCACTTCCTGGGCGATCAGGTTCAGGCGCGTACGGCCCTCTTCCACCCTCGCCTTGAAGCTGGCTGCATCGGTGGGCAAGGGGTCGGCCAGGTAGGCACGATCCAGCGCCACATCGATGATCTGATCGCGCAATTCATCGGCCGTGCCCAGGCTCATGAAAGCCATGGCCATTTTCTGTAGATCGGGAATGTTCTTTTCCAGATACTTCAATGGCTCTTTGATCTGCAAGGCCACCAGACGGCGCAAGCCGGCCCGGTGCTTGGCCGCAGCCACATCGGGCTCGTCAAAGATGTCGATTTCAACGTGCTGGCCCTTGTCGATCAAGGCGGGGAAGCCAATCAGGGTGTGTCCACCACGTTGAATTTCCATCAGCTCTGGCAGCTCGCCAAATGTCCAATCGGTGAAAGTTTGCGTGGCAGCTGGTGGCTTGGGCTGGTTGCTGGGCACTCGCTGAGGGCCTGTGGTCGGCTTGACCTCAGGCTTGGCCCCCTTTACAGAGGGCACAGGGGAAGATGCGGCCTCTGCCTCCGCAGGCTGCGCCACAGCCTGCGCCTTAAGAGACGCCAGAGCCTGGAAAGCCCCACGCGCCAGCGAACCCAGTTCAGCCTTGAGCGCAGCCAGGTTGCGCCCCATGCCCAACTGGCGTCCATGCTCGTCCACCACACGGTAGTTCATGAACAAGTGGGGCGAGAGCATGTCGAGCTTGAAGTCGTTGCGCTTCACGTCCAGTTGGGTTTTGTCGCGCACGGCCTTGAGCAACGCATCCATCAAGCCGCCCTGCCCGAAGTCCACCGCCTGCACAAAGGCCTCGGCATAGTCCGGCAGAGGCACGAGGCGGGCACGCGGTTTTTGATGCAGGCTCTTGACCAGCGCCAGCACCTTGTCTTTCAACATGCCAGGCACCAGCCATTCGCCGCGCTCTTCGTTGACCTGATTGAGTGCATAGATGGGCACGGTCACCGTCACGCCATCGCGGGCATCGCCGGGTTCGTGCAGGTAGGTGGCCGCGCAATCCACACCGCCCATGCGCACGTATTTAGGGAAGGCGGCACTGGTGATGCCGGCGGCCTCGTGGCGCATCAGCTCTTCACGGCTGAGGTACAGCAGCTTGGGGTTCTCGCGGCTGGCCTGTTTGTACCAGCGCTCGAAGCTGTGGCCGCTCATGACTTCGGGCGATACCTGCGCGTCGTAGAAGGCGTAGATCAATTCATCGTCCACCAGCACGTCTTGTCGGCGCGACTTGTGTTCCAACTGCTCGACTTGGCCAATGAGCTTGCGGTTGTGCGCCAGGAAGGGCAAGCGGGTTTCCCACTCATGTCCGACCAGGGCTTCGCGGATGAAGATCTCACGCGCCTCGCGAGCGTTGACCAAACCAAAGTTGACGCGCTTATTGTTATAGACCACCAGGCCATACAAGGTAGCCCGCTCCAGCGCCACCACCTCACCCGCCTTCTTTTCCCAATGGGGTTCAAGTAGTTGCTTTTTCAGCAAGTGGCCGCCCATCTGCACCAACCAGGGCTGTTCGATGTTGGCAATGCCCCGGCCATAGAGCTTGGTGGTCTCGACCAATTCGGCAGACAAGATCCAGCGCCCGGGCTTCTTGCTCAGGTTGGCACCGGGGTGCTTCCAGAACTTGATGCCACGGGCACCAAGATACCACTCGTCTTCGTCGCTCTTGCAGCCCACGTTGCCCAGCAAGCCTGACAGCAGTGACAGGTGCACCTGCTCGTAAGTGGCCACAGCCGTGTTCAGACGCCAGTTGTGTTCGGCCACCACGGTATGCAGTTGTGAATAGACGTCTTTCCACTCGCGCACGCGGCGCGGGTTGATGTAGTTGTCTCGCAGCAGGGCTTCGTACTTGCGGTGGCTGAGCTTGTGTTTCTCAGGTTGACCCGGCTCGTGGTGGCCATGCCCGCCACGAGAGTCATCCAGCCACTTCCACAGCTTGATGGTGCCCATGAACTCGGACTTTTCGTCATCAAACTGCTTGTGCTTCTGGTCTGCCTGCTGCTGCTGGTCGATGGGGCGGTCGCGCACATCTTGCACGCTCAAAGAGGCAGCAATGACCAGCACCTCGGCCAAGGCTTGCCGGTCTTTCGCTTCCAGAATCATGCGCCCCACGCGAGGGTCCAGTGGCAGCTTGGCCAGGGTCACGCCCAAAGGCGTGATCTCATTGTTGTCGTCAACCGCGCCCAGCTCGTTGAGCAACTGGTAGCCATCGGCAATGGCCTTACGCAGCGGCGGCTCAATGAAGGGGAAGTCTTCCACATGGCCCAAGTGCAGCGACTTCATCCGCAAAATCACGCCGGCCAGTGAGGAACGCAAAATTTCCGGGTCGGTGAAGCGCGGGCGGGCGTTGAAGTCTTTCTCGTCGTAAAGCCGGATGCATATGCCGTTGGCGACCCGGCCGCATCGGCCCGCACGCTGATTGGCCGCCGCCTGGCTGACAGGTTCGACCTGCAGTTGCTCCACCTTGTTGCGGAAGCTGTAGCGTTTGACCCGCGCCTGGCCGGCGTCGATCACGTAGCGGATGCCCGGCACCGTCAGCGAAGTTTCGGCCACGTTGGTGGCCAGCACGATGCGCTTGGGGCCGCCGGTCTGGAAGACGCGGTCTTGCTCCTGCTGGCTCAGGCGGGCAAACAGGGGCAGCACTTCGGCCACGGTGCGGTGCTCGGCCAGGTGCTTGCGCAGGTGGTCAGAGGCTTCGCGGATTTCGCGCTCGCCGGGCAAGAAGACCAGGATGTCGCCCTGCCCGCCCGAACCCGCCTCGCGCCACAGTTCATCCACCCCATCGGCGATGGATTCATTCAGGCCGTATTCGCGGCTTTCTTCAAAGGGACGGTAGCGCTGCTCAACCGGAAACAGGCGGCCCGACACCATGATGACCGGCGCCGGCCCCTTGGCCGATTCAAAGTGCTTGGCAAACCGGTCGGCATCAATCGTGGCCGAAGTAACGATGATCTTCAGATCCGGACGACGCGGCAGCAACTGGCGCAGGTAGCCCAGCAGGAAGTCGATGTTGAGGCTGCGCTCATGCGCCTCGTCGATGATGAGCGTGTCGTAGGCGCGCAGATCGGGATCACCCTGGGTCTCGGACAGCAGGATGCCGTCGGTCATCAGCTTGACCGATGCACCGGGCTGCAGA
>CAYVOP010000153.1:0-7505 GCA_964453105.1 uncultured Aquabacterium sp.
AGGCGCAGACCGCACCCTTGCGCTTGCCGCCTTGGTTCACGGCCACGGCGGTGTCGTTGACCACCTTCAGGAAGGGGACCACACCTTGCGATTTGCCGTTGGTGCCCTTGATGTGAGAGCCCAGGGCGCGCACTGGGGTCCAGTCGTTGCCCAGGCCGCCGGCGAATTTGGACAGCAGGGCGTTTTCCTTGATGGCTTCATAGATGCCGTCGAGGTCGTCAGGCACGGTGGTCAGGTAGCAAGACGACAGCTGCGAGCGACGGGTGCCCGAGTTGAACAGCGTGGGGGTGGACGACATGAAGTCGAACGACGACAGCACCTCGTAGAACTCGATGGCGCGGGCTTCGCGGTCGATTTCGTTCAGAGCCAGGCCCATGGCGACGCGCATGAAGAAGGCTTGTGGCATTTCAATGCGCTTGCCTTCGGTGTGCAGGAAGTAGCGGTCGTACAGGGTTTGCAGGCCCAGATAGTCAAAATTCAGGTCGCGGTCGAACTTCAGCGCGGCGCCCAGGCGAGCCAAGTCGAACTGGCCCATCTTGTCGTCGAGCAGTTCGGCTTCGATGCCCTTCTTGATGAAGGTGGGGAAGTAGTCGGCGTAGCGCGTGGCCATCTCGGCGTGGGTGACTTCTTCACCCAGGATTTCGCGGCGGATGGTGTGTTGCAGCAGACGAGCTGTGGCGCGGGTGTAGGCTGGGTCGTGTTCGATGCGGGTACGGGCGGCCAGGATGGCGGCCTTGTAGACCTCGTCAATGGAGACGCCGTCGTACAGGTTGCGCAGGGTTTCCGCAATGATCGGGGCGGCTTGCACGTCAGCGCCCAGGCCTTCGCAGGCGGATTCAATCAGGGCATGCAGACGTGTGAGGTCCAGAGGAATGCGTTGGCCACGGTCTACCACGTGCATGGTGGGCAGGGCTGCGGCTTGTTGGTCTTCGGCCTGCTTGGCGCGTTCTTGCGAACGACGCTCGCGATACAGCACGTAGGCACGGGCCACTTCGTGATGGCCGCTGCGCATCAGACCCAGTTCAACCTGGTCTTGCACGTCTTCGATGTGGAAGGTGCCGCCACCTGGACGCGAGCGAACGAGGGCGCGCACGACGGTTTCGGTCAGGCCGTCAACGGTTTCGCGCACGCTGGCCGAGGCCGCGCCTTGCGTGCCGTGAACGGCCAGGAAGGCCTTCATCAAGGCCACGGCAATCTTGTTGGGTTCGAAGGAAACGACCGCACCATTGCGTCGGATGATCTGGTAAGACGAGAAGGCCGATTGACGTGCGGGCGCTGCTTCCTGGGCAGAGGTGCCAGGGAAGGCCGACGCAGTGGGCGACATGGTGCTGGTCGTTGTCGATTGCATGTTTAATCCTCTTAATGCTCGAAGGGCCTGCGACGTGCTGCATAGCCCTTTTGGAGGCCAGAATTTGTGCTACTGGCTGTCTGTGCTTGAACACTATATCTGGTGTCTGCTTGTCTTTTAAGCACTACCTGTAGTGTTCGGGTGTGACTATAACGCTAAAAGCGCGTGGCTCAAGAACTCTTGATGTAATTCAGGGAAACTGAGCATGGGACAACTCGGGATGGCCGAATTTGAAACGCCTTTTTAGGGGTTCAGGCGCGTGTTGGCCGCTCGGGAATTAGG
The DNA here is from genome assembly GCA_964453105.1 of uncultured Aquabacterium sp. Lineage (GTDB taxonomy): Bacteria > Pseudomonadota > Gammaproteobacteria > Burkholderiales > Burkholderiaceae_C > Aquabacterium. The sequence continues at coordinate 1,631 of CAYVOP010000153.1, forward strand.
CTTTGCAGGGGGCCTAATTGGTGGCCCAGCGCTGTCCAGTCAAAGGCCAAGCCTGGGTCCTTTTTGCGGCCAGGGGCGATGTGTTCGTGCCCCAGCACGGTATCGATGGGCCATTGCTGAGCCAGTGTGAGGACGAGGTGGCTCAGGGTTTCGTATTGTGGGGTGTCGAAGGGGTGGTCTTCGAGGCCTTCGAGTTCGATGCCGACGGAGTAGTCATTGCAGTTGTCTTTGCCCATCCACGACGATCTGCCAGCGTGCCAGGCACGATCGTTGACGGAAACGAACTGGATCAGCGAGCCATCGCGTCGAATGAAAAAGTGCGCAGAGACCTCCGCGCCTCGGATTTGCTCGAAATAGGGGTGGGCGGACCAATCAAGTTGGTTGAGGAACAACTGCTCGACTTCGTTGCCCCCATATTGGCCGGGGGGCAGGCTGATGGAGTGAATCACCACCATGCTGATGGGCATGGCTTGAGGGCGAGGCCCGAAATTGGGTGACGGCAGATGACGGATGCCCGTGAGCCAGCCATCTTGCCAAACGATTGGCTCAGTCGGCATCTTGCTCGGGGTCAAAGCGTTCGCCCAGTTTGAGACCCTGATCAGTGATCTGGATGCCCAGTCGCGCCATGCGGTAGCGCATTTGGCGCAAGGTCAGGCCCAGGCTGGAGCCTGCGGCTGTACGGTTCAGGCGGTGCTTTTCCAGGGCTCGAACCAGAATGTCTCGTTCGATGGTGTCGAGGTGACAAGCCAGATCTGGAGGGAGTTCGGCGGCGCAAGGGGTTGGTTCTGCTTGTAGTGTGGCGACGCCGGGCAGCGGTGGGGGGCTGTCAGGAGGGGGCATGCAGCCCGTAACAGACAGGCCCAGATCATCGGGTTCGATCAGTTGCTGATTGCTGAGGGCCACAGCCCGTTGCAGCAGATTTTCCAACTCGCGCACATTGCCCGGGAAGGGGTGGAGCGAGAGTGCATGCAACGCAGCGGAACTCAGCTCCGGCACGGGGTCAAGGTGAGATTCGGTGGCGATTTTTTCAAGCAAACGCCGGCTCAGGTCAGGCAGGTCTGACAAGCGCTCCCTCAATGGCGGCAGCGCAATCTGGATGACGTTGAGTCGGTAATACAAGTCTTGCCGAAAGGTGCCTTGCTGCACGGCTGCGGCCAGGTCTTTGTGGGTGGCGCTGACAATGCGGACATCGACAGGGACTTCGGCGGTGGCACCCACGGCGCGTACCGCACGCTCTTGGATGGCGCGCAGCAGCTTGGACTGCATTGACAAAGGCAAGTCGCCGATCTCGTCGAGAAACAAGGTGCCACTGCGAGCCGCTTGAAAGAAGCCCTCGCGGTCTTCCGATGCGCCGGTGAAGGCCCCTTTGCGGTAACCGAAGAATTCGGCTTCCAGCAGGTGCTCGGGAATGGCGCCACAGTTGACGGCAATGAACGGCCCCTTGTTGCGTGCGCTGACGTCGTGGATGGCGCGTGCCACCAGTTCCTTGCCTGTGCCAGATTCTCCCCACAGCAGGACGGGGGCCATGCTACGGGATACTTTTTCGATCAGGCCGCGTACGTGCTCAATGGCTGGACTCTGGCCAGTCAGTCGGGTCAGGGCGACAGAGTGGGTAGCCGGCGGGAGCGCACGCGATGAGACTTGTGTGGACTGGGCGAGCGGTGAGGCCGTGGCCGGTGCCGGTGCTTTCTCGGCACCCCCCACAGCCGACAGCACGACCGATCTGAATTGTTTGAGGTCAACCGGTTTGGTGAGGTAGTCGTACGCACCGGCTTTCAAGGCTGTAACGGCGTTTTCTGCCGAGCCGTAGGCCGTGATGACGATGGCGCGCTCGGGTCTGCGAGAGGCATCCAGCCTTTGAATGAGGTCGAGTCCGTTGCCATCTGGCAGCCGCATGTCGGTGATGACGGCGCTATAGCTCTGCTGTTGCAGGTGCTGCCAGGCGTCGTCGATGGAGCCCGCAGTATCAACGGCATAGCCCTCGCGCAACAGCGTGAGTTCGTACAGAGTCCGCAGGTCCGGCTCGTCGTCAACAACCAGCAGGCGGTGGGAGGCGGGCGAAGTCATGCTTGAACAGCGGGGTGCGGTGAGGGCTCAACCGGAATCGTGACGAAGAATTCGTTACGGTGGCGGAAGCCAAAGGGGTGTTGGCGGTAGTCAATGTGCGCACCATGACGTTCGCACAACTCTCGGCAAATATACAGGCCCAAGCCCGTGCCCCGGCTACTGGTCGAGAAAAACGGCTCGAACAACGAGCGCTCGGTCTCGGTGGTGATGGGCTCGCCATCGCTGAGAACCGACAGCATCAGCAGGCCATGTGGCAATGCGCTGGCGCTCCAGTGCATCGACACCAACAGCGCGCCGGGAGCCCCACTGTTGTAGCGCAAAGCGTTGTCGAGCAGGTTGACCAGCACGCGTTGGAGGTGGTCTGGTTCAAAGCGGATGAAGAGATGGGGGTAGGTGGGGGAAATTTTGCAGCCGCTGACATCCAGTTGCATCAGGCCGGGGGCATGGGCATGGGTTTGAATCTGAATGCCGTGCGTGGCCGCCCATTCCTGACAAAGGCCATCGACAGCGTCGAGTGCGTCGATCACAGGTGCAGGGGGGCGAACCCCAGGCGCCACCGTGAGGATGTCGTCAACAATGTGCTTGAGACGGCTGACGTTGTCGCTGACCATTTGGGTCAATTTCAGCTGAGCGGGTGACTGCAGGTCCTCGGCGAGCAGCGCGTTTGCTTGCGAAATGGCCGCCAGCGGGTTGCGAATTTCGTGGGCAATGCCAGCTGACATGCGACCCATGGCTGCCAGCTTGTCTTGCCGGAGGCGGGCCTGCAGTGTGCGCACGTCTTCCAGGAACATCACGCACACATCTTCACTGTGATCCGGGTTGGGGCCTTGCCCACGTGTGAACCGCACCCGCAGGCGCAGGGCGCGTCGAATCTCGTCATCGAAGGCCAGTTCGGCCACCAGGCCTTCTTCTGCCAGGGCGGGGTTGCCCACGGCTTTGTCGATGGCTCGCACCAGAGGCTGCCATGCCGGTACGCCGCGCAGTTGAAAGGGGGCTTTGGCCGTTTGGCCCTGGGCAGCCAGCAATCGGCGCGCGGCTGGGTTGGCGCTGCGAACTCGGCCCACGCGATCGACCACGAGCACGCCTTCGCTCATTTGCTCGATCACCAGCTTATTGAGTTGCGCTTGTTGGCGAGCCAGCTCCATGCTGCCTTTGGCACTGCGCTCTTCCCGCGCCAGGCGAGACGAAAGCTCGCTGGCCAATACCGCAATCGCAAACAGGCCAAAACCAGTCAGGCCGGCCTGGGTGAACAGCAAAGTGGGGGCGCCGCCTGTGCCTTCGTATTGCAACCAGGCCGCCCCCAGAATGGTCAGGGTAGCGGTGGCAGCAACGCCCAGCGCCATCAACCTGGGCAGCAGAACCGATGCCATCAAAACCGGCAAGATCAGCAATGCTTGCGAGTTGAAGCTGGCACCGGCCAGATAGTGCAGCAAGGCAAATGCCGCCAGATCTAGCCCGATGGTGGCCAGTGATTGGCGGGTGCGCAGTGTGTGCTGAGCAGGGTTTTTCAGCCGACGCTGTGAGGGCAGCGCCCACCAGATCAGCGTGGCCACGCAGTAAAGCAGCGTCAAGGCCAGCATCCACCACGCTGGGCGGCTGCCGAACAGCGTGGCCCCAACCAGAATGCCCACCAGGGTCAGACCGAGGGCTGCGCGTGCCGCCAGAAATGCTCGGTAAATGCGAAAGAACGTGTTGGATTTCGCGGCGCTGGTATCCAGATCGACTCGTTCTGCGTCGGGGCGGGTGCTTGTGGGGGCGGTGAAATCGTCTTGAGCGACGGTGCTGGCATCGTCGTCAGGCCAGGCCAGATCGGTCAATGCCGGCCCACCGAACCAGGACCCCATGGTGCTGGACCAGGCGGCGGATGCGTCTGGCGTTTTGTCGGCGGGCTTTTTCGGGGGGCTCATGTCAGGCCTGCGATGCACGAGCGCCTGCGCGCATGTGCTCGGGGCAGCAGAAATATTGTTGGTGACCTGCGACTTCCGCCATCAGGCCATCTGCCTGCGGGAAATGAACCCCGCAATGAGCGCACTGTCGCATGACCACTGGAGTGACCTCGCCGGCGGTGGGCGTCGAGGGTTGCGGTGTGGGGGGCTTGCGATGCAACTGGCGTCGAATGGCTGGTGAGTAGAAGAGCCAGACGATCAGCAGGGCCAGTAGCAAGTATTTCAACATAGGCAATCAGGCGGGGGTTGCTCGGTGCAGCAGAACCTCAAGCACGAAACGGGAGCCGACGTAAGACAGTAGCAGCAAGAGTGAGCCTGCGATCAGCCACCGTGTGGCGACACGGCCACGCCATCCAAAACGGGCCCGACCCAGCAGCAAGGTGGCAAACACCGCCCAGGACAAAACGGAGAAAACGGTCTTGTGGTCCCAGCGCCAATGCACCGAAAACAGCGCGCCGAGCACCAGGGTCAGCGTCAGCATGGCAAATCCGGCACCAACGAAATGGAAGGTCAGAGACTCGAGTTTCAGCAAAGGCATGCCCAGGGCCAGTTGCAAGCCTGTCGGTGCTTTGTGCTGATTCGACTTGTTGCGCAGTTGTCGCTCTGCCTGGTTCAGGATGGCTGCATGCAGCAGCGCCGCACCAAAAAGCCCGTATGAAGCAAAACCTGTCAGCCAGTGCAAAGGCGCCCATTGACCTGCGGACAGGGGGTGAGCCTGACCCGGGAAGACCCACGCCAGAACCACGGTACCTGCTGCCAGCACGGCCAGTGCCCGGCGGATGTGCGGCAAACGCAGGCGGTGGCTTTCAATGGCATAGACGGCCAGCACCAACCAAGTCGTAACGGACAAAGCGGGGGCGAAGCCAAACCGGGCCCCGGGCTGAGGGAGACCAATGGCGAAGGCATCGACCAGAATGGACACCAGTTGCGCCAGCCACCCCAATGTCAGCGCGAGCCAGATGCCCCGATCCACCTGGTATTTCGACACCGACGGATCGGTGGCAGGGGCGGGCGGAATCACGGCGGCCAACATATAGGTCACCACAGCAACGACACTGGGCCAAAAGCTGGGGGTGGTGGGCGATAAAATCATCCTGACAGTTTAAAGTGGACTGGCCGCTGACGGCGGGTTCATATTCTTCGGCGCAGCATCGCGCCAACAGCTTTCACCATAGTTTCATGGCATCTAACCTCACCGAACGCCTCAGTCGACTCGTTAAAACCATGCGAGGGCAGGCTCGCATCACCGAGTCCAACGTGCAGGACATGCTGCGAGAAGTCCGCATGGCCCTGTTGGAGGCAGACGTTGCCTTGCCCGTGGTGCGCGACTTCGTGGCACGCGTTAAGGAAAAGGCCTTGGGGCAGGAGGTGGTGGCTTCGCTGACACCAGGGCAGGTACTGGTCAGCATTGTTCAGAAAGAGCTGGCCGCCACCATGGGCGAAGGCGTGGCTGACCTGGATCTGGCCACTCAGCCGCCCGCCATCATCTTGATGGCCGGTCTCCAAGGCGCGGGTAAAACCACCACCACAGCCAAGCTGGCCAAGCACCTGATCGAAAAACGCAAGAAAAAGGTCTTGACCGTTTCAGCCGACATCTACCGCCCGGCGGCCATTGAGCAGTTGAAAACGGTTACCGCCCAGGCTGGTGCCGAATGGTTTCCCTCGGCGCCTGACCAGAAGCCGCATGACATTGCTGCGGCCGCCATTGACTATGCACGCAAGCACTACTTCGATGTGCTGCTGTTCGACACTGCAGGCCGCCTGGCGATCGACGAAGCCCTGATGGCCGAAATTCGCGACTTGCACGCGCAACTCAAGCCAGTCGAAACCCTGTTTGTGGTGGACGCCATGCAGGGCCAGGA
>CAYVOP010000154.1:0-7420 GCA_964453105.1 uncultured Aquabacterium sp.
GTTGAGTGATATCGAAAAAGAGGCTATGACCGCAGAGTTTGAATCTTCTCTGGGTAAGCCATTTCGTAAGTACTACAAAGAACAGGGCTTGGCGAACAAACTAGTCAACGCCGAATGGGAAATGTTTCTGGCCAGAAAATTCGGGCCTGACGCTGAGTAGCCAATCTGGGGTGTAACATTTTGTTACACCCCATTTCCTTTATTGCTGGGTAATCGCAGATTGCTTTGTATCTTGGATCAAGAGCGGAAAAAATATCGCCTTGGTTTTTATCATCAAATCCGGCTACCTATGTTATTGGTGCCGCGCACTTTCAAGCGCACGCACCAGACGAGGCAGCCATTCCCCAGCGCGTCCGCGCAAACAAAACGGTGTGATTTTGTCCAGCGGGGTTGCCGCAGGATCTACCTGAATCACTGCAGCTCCCCGGGCTGCGGCTGCTAATGGGAGGTCAGCTGCAGGATAGATTTTGCCAGACGTTCCGACGCTGATAAGTATGTCACATTCATCAACGGCCTGTTGTGCTGCCGCCAGGATATCAGCGGGCAACTGCTCGCCAAACCACACTACGTCTGGTCGTAGCAGACCTCCACAATGAATGCAGCGCGGTGGGCGCTGTTCATCGAGTAGCATTTTGGCTTGCACACCGCACTTGAAGCACTTGTTTCGCGCTAGATTGCCATGTAATTCCAGTACGCTGGTGCTACCAGCCCGCTGGTGCAAGCCATCGATGTTTTGCGTAATCAGCGTCAGCTTTGGCACAAGCGCCTGCAAGCGAGCGATGGCGATATGTGCCGGATTAGGCTGGGTTTCAGCTATCAACGCACGTAACTCTGTGTACGAATCCCAAACCAATTGCGGATTGCGCTGAAATCCCGCAGGCGTACTCAGTTCATCTGCGGAGAAGCGTGCCCAAAGGCCAGTTTGCCTATTGCGGAAAGTCGGTACTCCGCTTTCTGCCGAAACCCCGGCGCCAGTAAATACGACCACATGCTGTGCCTTGCGCAGAACGTCGATCAACGCCTCGTCTTTCATTCCGGTTCTCTCGGTATCCGTGCGATTGATTGAAGCCCCTACATATGGCGGCTCCTGCCCAGGAGCATCGTTGGGCGGCCAGAGTGTCTCGCCGCCCCAAACAACGGGGCGTTGTCCGCTGCCTGCTGCCTGACCGACGATCATCAGAGTTTCTTGCAGGGTCGCACTGGAAACTGTATTGCCGTGTTCGTTTATTCGGTGATGAATACGGTAATCCGGGCTGAACAGAGATAGAGCCTGCCGGAAATCGCTCAGCATTTGCGATTTTCCATCCTTGGTGAGTATTCCGCCCTTTTGCAGGGCCGCATGCAGTATGGCCAAATCGATTTGTGTGGAAGAAAACCAGTCTACGGTATAGCGATAACCGACAACCCAGCGCAACGATGTGCCTTGCAAAGCGACTGACCAATCGATGTCGTTTTTTCCTAGCTCGCAGCTACCAATGACCACTCCGGTAAGTGGCGCACCTGATTTTTGCAATAAGCCCGCCAGCTCTTTCAGCTCACGAATCAGGGATGCGATATTGATTGAGCGACCTTCTCCGCCACCCAGACGCCGCCCGGAACCATGGCCGGCGATATAGAGATACGTCTCCCCGCCAGTATGATTGACCCCGGCCTTGGCCAAGTGAGCCAGGCTGGTGCGTAGGCTGGCCAGATCGAAAAATGAGGCGTAATAGGTTTCGCAATCGACGCGTTTGGCCAGCCCCTGCAGGTATGGCAAAACACTTTCCTGACAGGGCTTTTCCGACAGTTGCCACCAGGGGTGTTCGACGATCAGTAATGCCGGAGTTTGGTGCTTTTTCGCCATAGCCCATTTCCTTTCGGGGATTCAATTGGTTTAAGCGCGGAACGCTCGGTTCAAACGAGCCCAACGCAAATTATCCGTGACTACGCGACAGCTATTGTCGTGTTGCCGACCGACAATGCCCGAAAGGTGATTCAAATAGTGTGAGCCAGCATCAACAAGAGGGGGGGCGATGGACAGGCCGAGAATCGAACTACTGCTATTTCTCGATTTTGATGGGGTGCTGCACCCCCATGAGCACTACCGCCAGGCGTGCTTTAGCTGTTTACCCAGACTGGAGGCCTTATTGCACGACTATCCGGGTGTGAAAATTGTGGTCACGTCGAGCTGGCGCGAATGTTTTGATTTGAGCGAATTGCGCCGATTTTTCAGCGCCGAGATTGCACCAAGAGTCATTGGCATGACCCCGCAAATTGACGACGGCAAACCATTTCGCCGCTATCGTGAAGTTCAGCTGTTTCTGGCACAACACAGCGGATTGCAGATGCCTTGGGTTGCGCTCGACGATATGGCGTTCCATTATCCGCAGCCTTGTCCGCAATTAATTCTTTGCAACTTGCGAACGGGTTTTGGCGAAGAGGAAGAGCGTAAACTGCGCCTGTGGTGTGATCATTTTCCGGAAACGCCGAATCGCCAATAGGTCATAGCCGATAATGGCTAATGTGGCGCAGCAAGCCATCCATCAGTCCGATGATGTTGGCTTTCCCCACCGGATTGGCGGAATGTACCTGATAGCTGAAGCCATCGGGTAATGCATAACGACCGTCCAGTACGCCGTTAACGATAGCCTTGGCGACGTCCATGCCGGTTGGCAGCAAATGTCCTTGCTGCTCTCCCAGGTCATGGTCGAAACTGATTCGTTGCGGGATGCCGTGCTCCTCGAAATACTCGATTGCTTCATCGAAACTCCGTACAACCACCCACTCTGCCGAAGGTGGTTCTCGCAGGTCATCAATAAATAGTTGGCAATACACGTTACCCTCTACTTCGCAGTCAACACGGCATCAATCGCCGTTAGGCCTGCCAGTGCGCCCAAGGGCAACTGAATCAGCTGTTCATCGCCAAAGACTTGGTCGTCCGGGTTAATTCGGATCAATCTGCCGCCATGCCTTTGGCCCAGATTGCGTGCGGTGGCCACCGCTTTGCCGGCGCCAATCTCGATCAGCAAGGGATCGGGCACACGTTCCAGCCAGCGCTCCAACTGCAGCAGCTGCAGATCTGTACGGGATTCAAGCCATCCGAAATCGCCAAACATCAGGATATTCGGGCGCACCGTATTGCCACATTCGTTGCAGCGGGGCACCAGCGACATGAGCTTGCAGCGGGCCGTATCAACAATCGGTTGGAGATCTTTGGCGGACCAGATTTGACTATTACACGGCGCACTACACTGCAGGTGATGAATCGAGCCGTGGCGTTCAACGATCTGGTTGGCGCTGAACCCGGCTTTCTGAAACTGCCCGTCGACATTGGTGGTATACACAAATGCGCCATGTTTGCATTGCTCGCCCCATTTTCGTAGTACCTGAAAGCCGGCATGTGGCTCGGCATGCCTGTACATCAACAAGCGATGGCCATAAAAACCCCAGGCCAATTCCGGGTCGGAGAAAAAGTGTTGGGGGCGAGCGGTGTCGATAAAGGAGAGATTGCGCTTCCCCAGTGCCGGGTAATGCTTCCAGAAGCCCTGATCACCCCTGAAATCCGGTAGGCCGGAATCTACGCCCATACCCGCGCCAGCGGTAATCAATAGCGAGTCGGCCTGACGTACCCAGTCAGCCGCTTGCTGCACCAGTGGCAAGGTGGATTCGGTTAGGGGAGGGTGATCAATCATGTTCGGCTCACTGTATGTTCATGAGCCAAAAGCATACGGCGAAGAAGCGACAAGTTATGTCGCCAAGCCGCAGGCAGAAGAAAGAAAGTGGCGCTTAGCCAAGCTGCGAATACATCTCGCGAATTTTTGCAGCGATCTCATCGCGCAGCGCCGGTGGCCCCAGCACTTGCACGGTTGGCCCCCAGCCAAGCAGCCAACGGCTCAGCTCGGCTGTCCATGGCACCGTGGCACGCAGGATGAAGTGTTCGTCGCCTTCATCTTCAATGGTCTGATCGGCACTCAGCGGCGTCTCGCGCAAGTGTTGGCCATTGCGGGCGCGAAAGCGGCAATGCAGCGAGATGATCTGTCCTTTACTGGTGCCGAATTCACCCTGGGCAATGTAGTCGTCAATATTGAAATCGGTTTTGCGCCGGGCGGATTGATCGCCAAGGTGTGCCGATTGAATGCGGTGCAGGGCTGTTGACGCTGGTTAAATATTGACCCACCCTGCTGATTGAATTTTGACCCAGGAAGGGTAGTTGCACTCAGTAGCTGCAACTGTGGATAAGTGTAGCAAATAGCGGCAAGTCAGCCCGCTATCTTCGTCAGGGTATTTCCGCTTCTGGCCCTGTGTCGTTTCTCCTGCTTTGCTCCCGTTGTTTGATCCGTGATTTGGCCGCCAGACTGCTGTGTTGAAAGCGATAGGATTCGTTGCCGGTTTCCACGATATGGCAGTGGTGCGTAAGCCGATCCAGTAACGCCGTGGTCATCTTGGCGTCGCCAAACACGTTGGACCATTCCGAGAAGCTGAGGTTGGTGGTGATGACGACGCTGGTGTGTTCGTACAGTTTAGACAGCAGGTGAAACAGCAGCGCGCCACCGGCCTGGCTGAATGGCAGATAGCCCAGTTCATCCAGAATCACCAGATCCACCCGCATCAGCGCCAAGGCAATCCGGCCGGCTTTGCCATCGCGTTTCTCTTTCTCCAGCAGATTGACCAGATCGACTGTCGAATAAAAGCGCACGCGCTTGCCGTGTCGGGTAATGCCGGATATCGCTATGGCCGTGGCGAGATGAGTTTTACCGGTACCCGGGCCACCAATCAGCACTGCATTTTGTGCTGTTTCGGTAAAGCCGAGCGTCGACAGTTGCATGATCAGCGCCTGATCGATACGGGTGCAGCCAAAGTCAAAGCCCGCCAGATCGCGATGCACCGGGAATTTGGCCGCATGCATCTGATGACTGACCGAACGCATGGCGCGATCGGTCGTTTCGGCCTGTAGCAAGTGTTCAATCAGCCAGCCCGATGCCTCCAGGGCGGCACCACTCTGCGACTGCAGATCAAGCCATGCGCCCGCCATGCCGTGCAGGCGCAGTGCTTTCAGTTCGCTGGTGACATCACGCATGATCACTCTCCACCGCCTGTGTCAGCAGGCCATCATGGCCACGCAAGCTGTCATAGCGTCCGGTATTGGCCAGAGGGAGTTCGTTCAATTGCAGGCTGGTTTCAGCGCTGGCCGGCAATGACGGATCATTCAGGCGTGCGATGACATTCAGAATGTGCTCAATGCTAATCACGCCGGATTCGAGTACCACTTCGACAGCGACCAGCACCGCATCCAGGCCCGCCGCCGGGACGGCGGCCAGCACTTGTGCCATCACCCGATCGCCGCCGCGATGTCGCAATAAACCACGTTTGAGTTGCAGCAGTGCAGCCGGCATGTCGGCGAAGGGGGCGCCATTGCGCAGCGCACCCGGTTTGCGGGCAATCAGCGGAATGTAGTGCTGCCAATCAAAGCCGATCTGATGCCGTTCGGTCAGGCGCTCATGCCGTGCAACGATGGTATCGTCCGCCACAATGGCAATCTGGGTGGGATACAGGCGAACGCTGACCCGGTGGCCAGCCCATTCACATGGTACCGAGTAACGATTGCGGGCCACATTGACCAGGCAGGTACTGGATACTCGCGCCGGCTGTTCAATATAACCGTCAAATGGCTGGGGCATCGGCATCATCTCTGGTCGCTCCTGCTCCAGCATTTCAGCGACACTCAGACCTTTGTACTCGGGATGCCGCAACTCCGTCCACAGGGATCGGCAGCGTTCGCCCAGCCAGGTATTAAGCTCATCAAACGAACGAAATGGCCGGTTTTGTGCATCCAGCCAGATGCGTCGCCGGCTGTCCTGCACATTCTTTTCGACCACGCCTTTTTCCCAGCCGGAGGCGACATTGCAGAAATCGGGGTCAAACAGGTAGTGAGCGCACATCACTGCGAAGCGCGCATTGATCTTGCGGGCTTTGCCTGGCTGAACCTTGTCGACTGCGGTACGCATATTGTCGTAAATACCGCGTCGGGGCACCCCGCCTAATGCGGCAAAGGATCGGGTGTGGGCATCAAACAGCATTTCGTGGCCCTGGCTGGGATACGCCACCAGCCAAAAGGCCCGACTCGCGCACAACTTCAGGTGCGCCACCTGGATGCGCCGATACAAGCCACCAATGACCAGGCTCTCCTCACTCCAGTCAAATTGAAAAGCCTCGCCCAACGCAAATTTGAGCGGCACAAAGCCGGGCTGCGCCTTGCCGGGACGCTGCTGCCAGCGGCGAATGAACGCCGTGACCTGACAATACGCGCCGTTATAACCTTCTGCCTGAATCTGTTCGAATAAAGCTTTGGCCGTGCGGCGCTGCGGTTTGGCTCGGTGTGCGTCAGCCGTCAGCGCTTGTTCCAGCGTGGCAAGAAAGGGAGTCAGTTTGCCGGCTTTGGGTAGCCGTGTGTAGGTTGGCTCCGCCACTGTCTCAGCAGTACGAATCCATTTGCGAATGGTGTTGCGTGCCAGGCCGGTGCGCTTGGCAATTTCATGCAGCGACAGCTTGTCGCGAAAATACATCCGTCGAATCTTGCCGAGTATGTCCATGGTGATCACCTTTTTTCCTCTGCTTAAGAAATAAGCAGAACAAGTAGAACACCTGGGTCAATTTTGAATCAGCAAACCTGCTCTAAGTGGGTCAGTTTTAAATCAGCGACAACAGCCATGAGGAATCGTTATATCCGAAAACCGAGCTATTTGTTCAGTTTGACCGTTTTTGGAAATCCTGGATTCCGGCTGAGGATGCGTTGCGAATGGCCATCGACATGATGAATGACGACCAATTCCCCGATTCGCCGGAGGAAATCGCAAAGCGCTATGGCTGGGACTCGCGACGCATGAATCCTGCTTTGGCATACCTGATTAATCGAGATTTGGTGTATTCCGCATCCTTCCTGGATGGGCTACCTTGGCAGGTATCGGTCATCCGGCGCACCGATGCGACGCGCAGGTTTGTGAAAGGGCGAGCATGATTTGATATACCGGCCGGGCATCTACGTACGTTCTCGGCCGGTTCTGACGCCGTTCGATATCGATCACTTAAGGATATTTTTTACAAAATACCCATAATTTATCATGTACTTACTGATATTTCTGGCGCATTTCTCTCGAATCCCGGCCAACCCTCAAACTGACCGCATGAATTCATTACCCCGCTAATATTGTGAGCGATGATGTGCGCTGAAAACGGGAACCAATAGCAGTCAAAGCCGTCGGCGGCGGACGCATGATGAATCGTTCAAACAAGCATTGGTCAATGCGTGCCAAGTGCCGGGCCACTCTTTGGTTGGTGTCGCGTTGGCCGATGGCGTCAAAGCCAATCAGGTGAGGCGCTGGATACGGAAACTAGTAGTCAGTCACGTTGAAACCCGAGGATAAAGGCGAGCGAGCTTGCGCCG
>CAYVOP010000155.1:0-2841 GCA_964453105.1 uncultured Aquabacterium sp.
GCATGTCGAACAGCGAGAACTCGATCTGACGCAGGGTCATCATGCCGCTTTGGAAGTTCTTGGCGGCGGTCATCTTGTCAAACAGCGCGCGGGGCAACGAGGCGCCTGTGTCAACATGATGGGTCAGCTTCTGAACCACATCCCATTCCCAGCAGAAGTTTTCCATGAACTGGCTGGGCAATTCGACCGCGTCCCATTCGACGCCGCTGATGCCAGCCACGCCAATGTCGTCCACCTTGGTCAGCATGTGGTGCAGGCCGTGTCCAAATTCGTGGAAGAGGGTGGTGACGTCGTCGTGGGTGAGCAGGGCGGGCTTGTCGCCCACGCCCTTGGCGTAGTTGCACACCAGATGGGCCACCGGCGTCTGGGTTTGCTGGTTGTCGGGGCGCTTCCAGCGACCGCGTACGTCGTCCATCCAGGCGCCAGGGCGCTTGCCTGGGCGGGCATAGGGGTCGAGGTAGAACTGGCCAATCAGCTCGCCACGGCGCTCAATGCGGAAGAAGCGCACCGATTCGTGCCAGACCGGGGCGGTGTCGGGCGAGAGGGTGACGTCAAACAGTGTTTCGATCAGGCCAAACAGGCCTTTCAGCACCGTGGGCTCGGTGAAGTATTGCTTCACCTCCTGGTCGCTGAAGGCGTAGCGGGCTTCTTTGAGCTTTTCGCTCACAAAGGCCACGTCCCAGGCTTGCAGGTCGTCAAGCTGGCATTCGGCCTTGGCGAATTCGCGCAGCTCGGCCATGTCTTTTTCGGCAAAGGGGCGGGCGCGTTTGGCCAGATCGCGCAGGAAATCCATGACCTGCTTGGGCGTGTCGGCCATCTTGGGCACCAGCGACACATCGGCAAAGCTGCCATAGCCCAGCAGTTGGGCTTCTTCGTGGCGCAGGGCCACGATTTGCTGCATGAGGGTAGAGTTGTCGCGTTCTGCTGCGCCGAATTCGCTGGCCCGGGTGCTGTAGGCGCGGTACATGGTTTCGCGCACAGCCCGATGGGTCGCGTATTGCATGACCGGCAGGTAGCAGGGCATGTGCAAAGTCAGCTTGTGGCCTTCCTTGCCTTCGGCCTGGGCGGCTGCGGCCGTGGCGTCCAGCACGTCTTGGGGCAAGCCAGCCAGTTCTTCGGTGGAGGCGTAGTGGGCGAACGCATCGGTGGCGTCCATCACGTGCTCAGAGAACGATTGCGACAGGGCTGCTTGTTGTTCCTGAATGGCGGCGAAGCGCTCTTTGGCTGCGCCTTGCAGCTCGGCGCCACCCAGAACAAAGCCACGCAAGGCATTGTTGAGGGCGCGTTTGCGGGGGGCGCTCAGTGTGATGCCTTGCTCCGAGGCGGCCAGGGCCTTGTACTTGGCATAGAGTCGCTCGTCGGCACCCAGGCGGGTGTAGAACTCGGTCACGCGGGGCAAGTTTTCGTTGAAAGCGGCGCGCAACTCAGCCGTGTCGGCCACGCTGTTGAGGTGTCCCACTGCGCCCCAGGCTCGACCCAGCTTCTCGGTGGTCACGTCCAGCAAAAGGGACAGGGCATCGTAGTCGGCGGGTACATCAGGGCCGGTCACTTTTTCCAGCGCGTCTTCGGCCTGCTTGAGCAGGACGTCGATGGCCGGGGTAACGTGTTCCGGTTTGATCTGGTCAAACAGTGGCAGACCAGCGTTGTCGAGCAGTGGGTTTGGGCTCATGGCGTCTTTCAGCAGCTAGAACAGCGGCTCAGCGGGCGGCAGCGGCGCGCTCGGCCGACTCAATGGTATTGACCAACAGCATGGTAATGGTCATGGGGCCAACCCCGCCTGGAACAGGGGTGATGTAGCCAGCCACTTCCTTGCAGCCGTTGAAGTCGACGTCACCGCACAGCTTTCCGGCATCGTCACGGTTCATGCCCACGTCAATGACCACAGCACCGGGCTTGATCATGTCGGCGGTCAGCACATTGCGCTTGCCCACGGCGGCGACCACGATGTCGGCCTGGCGGGTCATGGAGCCCAGATCAGCCGTGCCGCTGTGGGTGATGGTAACGGTGGCATTGGCTTGCAACAGCATCATGGCCATGGGCTTGCCCACGATGTTGGAGCGGCCGATGACCACGGCGTGCTTGCCGCGCAGGTCTTTCATGCCGATGGATTCGAGCATCTTCATGCAGCCGTAGGGCGTGCAGGCCTTGAAGCCGGTCTGGCCCACCATCAGGGCGCCAGCGCTGGCGACGTGGAAGCCGTCCACGTCTTTCTCAGGCGAGATGGCTTCGATGACCTTGTGGTCGTCAATGTGCTTGGGCAAAGGCAGTTGCACCAAGATGCCGTGGATGGTGGGGTCGTTGTTCAACGCTTCCACTCGGGCCAGCAGTTCGGCTTCGGTCATGGTGGCGTCGTACTTTTCGAGCACCGAGTGCATGCCGGCTTCTTCGCAGCCTTTGACCTTGTTGCGCACGTAGACCTGGCTGGCTTGGTTGTCACCCACCAGCACCACAGCCAGGCCAGGCTTCATGCCCTTGGCAGTGAGGGCGGCGGCGCGCTGGGCCACTTCACCGCGCAGTTGTTTGGACAGGGCGTTGCCGTCGATCAGTTGTGCAGTCATGTTGCTATCTCTTGATGGAAAAAGGCCGCACAGGCGGCCTTTGATTTGTGGGGTTGGGGCGGATCAGCTCTTGGCGGGGGCCGCGCCGGGTTGGCCGCTGGCACCCAGGGCGATCTTGAGCAGATCGGCCACGGTGTTGGCGTTGAGCTTTTCCATGACGTTGGCGCGGTGAGCTTCAACGGTCTTGATGCTGATGCCCAGGTCGTCGGCGATCTGCTTGTTCAAGCGACCGGCCACGATGCGTTCCAGCACCTGGGCTTCGCGGGTGGTCAGGCGCGACAGC
>CAYVOP010000155.1:2851-7386 GCA_964453105.1 uncultured Aquabacterium sp.
CCACCAGGGACAGCAACTCCTCTTCCTTGAACGGCTTCTCGATGAAGTCCATCGCGCCCTTTTTCATGGTGTTCACCGCCATGGGCACGTCGCCGTGACCGGTGATGAACACGATGGGAAGAGGCGACTTGCGCTCCAGCAGCTTGTCTTGCAGTTCGAGACCGCTCATGCCGTCCATGCGGATGTCGGCGATCAGGCAGGCGACTTCACGGGGGTCGAAACGGGCCAGGAATGACTCGGCTGATTCGAAGCAACGGACACGGTAGTCCTTGCCTTCCAGCAGCCACTGCAACGAGTCGCGCACGGCCTCGTCATCATCAACCACGTACACGGTGCCTTTTTTAGGAATCAGACTCATGGGTTATCGGCAAGCAGGTCGTTAGCAGGTGGGGTAACGGTGTCGGTGAAATCCGAAGCCGCCCCGCTCTCTACGGGCAGGGTGCAGACAAAACGACACCCGACCACGTCAGAGCCATTGTAGATGTTCTCTGCCTTGATCCGACCGTGATGTGACTCAATGATCGACCGGCAAAGACTTAGGCCTATCCCTAACCCTTCGGCCTTTGTGGAGTGAAATGCCTCGAACAGACGGCTCAGCATCTCGTCTTTCATGCCGGGCCCCGTGTCAGACACCACAAACTCGACCACACGATCGTTGTCTTCGTTTTTACGGGTTTGTACTCGTAACTCGACCAGGCGACGCGATTGCGGCATATTGGCCGAGTCGATGGCCTCTGCTGCATTTTTAAGCAGATTCAGCAGCACCTGTTCGATCAGGATGGGGTCGGCCTGCAGCAGTGGCAAGCGGTTGGCCACCACGGCATTGAGGGTGACGCGGCGGCGACGCATCTCGAACCCGGCCAGTTCGACCACGGCATCGGTGATGTCGCGCACGCGGGTGGTCTGGCGTTGTGGCTCGCTGCGCTTCACGAACTGACGGATGCGGTGAATGATCTGGCCGGCCCGCTGGGCTTGGCGCGAGGTCTTGTCTAGCGCACCGATCAGTTGTTCTTCGTCGATGTTGCCAGCCTTGACTCGGCTGATCATGCCGCTGCAGTAGTTGGAAATGGCGGCCAATGGCTGGTTCAGTTCGTGCGCCACGGTGGAGGCCATTTCTCCCATGGTGATCAGGCGGCTGGTGAACTGAGCTTTTTCGGCTTGGCGGGCTGCGGCATCTTCAGCCTGCTTGCGCTGGGTGATGTCGGTGGCAATCAACATCTGGGCCAGGTGGCCGTCGGTCCATTGCACGTATCGCGCACGCACTTCAAACCATTTCTGCACGTTTTCCATCAGCACTTCGCGGGAGTCGCTGCCGGCGTCGGTCAACTCTTGGCTGGGCAGACCACCGAAGCCATCGACGGCTTCGTCTTCGCCAAACACGTTCAGCGGCGCTTCGCCCCCGGTCAGTTGGCTGTGGGCGTCAGGGTTGGCGCCGAACCACAGGCGGTAGGTGCGGTTGGCAAACAGCAACTCGCCTCGGTGCACTGAAACCACCGATACGGCGGCGTCCACCCCTTCCAGCACGGTAGTGAAGCGCTCATGCGCGGCGGTCAGTTGGTCGCGCACGCGCTTGGCCTCGGTGATGTTGGTTACCGAGGTCATCCAGCCAGTCTGGTCACCCTGAGCATCAATCAGGGGAGACACATACAAGCGAGCGTCGAACTGGCTGCCATCGCGCCGCTGCATGACCACTTCGACCCCGCCCATGGGGCTGCGGCCCAGCAATTCTTGCTGGAACATGCGGTTGAACTCGTCCAGGCGGTCCTTGGGCCAATAGGGGTAGGGCGGCACGCAGCCAATCAACTCGTCTTCCGAGAAGCCGGTCATGGCGCAAAACGCCGGGTTCACATAGGTAATGCGGCCTTCCAGGTCAATGGTGCGCATGCCGGTTAGCATGGAGTTCTCCATCGCGCGGCGGAAGTTGGTCTCCTGCACCAGGGTTTTCTGGATCTGGGCGCGGCGGCGCATGTGGCGCAAAGTCCCCATCAGCGTCCACACCGTGAAGGCAGACAAGGCCATCACCATCCAGAACAGGGTGTTGCCGATCAGTTTGGAGGAGGTGCGGTAGCCCATGCCCCGCAAGATCAGACCATTGCCCACTGGGGTCACCATGACTTCATGGACGAAGGTGGGGCGCGTGTCGCTGTTGCTGCCAATGGTGCTGGTCAGCACTTGGCCACTGATCTGGACCAGGCTCATGGCGTGCCGGCTGGCCACATCGCGGGGCACAAGGTAGCGCATCAGCGCTTCCAGCGAATATTCCGCCACCAGGGTGCCGTTGAAGCCACTGCGGTCAATCAGGGGGATGTGCAGCAAGATGACTTTGGACGCCAACTGGTTGGTATAGGGCTGCGTGTAAACCGGCTGGCTGCGTTCGCGAGCCAGCTTGAACGCGCTTTTCGGTTCCATGGCTTGCTGCAGCGGGTCGTACATGTCTTCCCGGTTGTCAGCCAGGTCCAGCCCCATGGGCTGCATGGGCACGTTCAGCGCCAGGTGGGTGGCTTTCACGCTGGCGTCGGCTTGCATCCAGGTCAGGCTGATGATTTCCGGGCGAGCACGCACGAAGTCGCTGGCCTGATGCATGAACTGCTCAGGATTGACCTGTCGCAGGCTGATCTCGCGGGCCATGCGAAGCAGTTGTTCCTGGTTTTCGACCAGGCGCAGGCGCAGTTGCTGCTGAACCACTTCCGTGTCGCGGCGAACCGACTCCTGCTCCCGTTCCAGTTCTTCGTTGCGCAGGTACCAGAACGCGGCAATGATGGCGGCCAGGAACAGCAGCACCGATACCAGGGGGCCCAGGGTGGCATAGCGGTCTTGCTGGCTGGGCGATTGCTTGCGCCACCAACGCCAGAAAAGCCGGCTTGCGGGAGGCTGTACCGGCGTAGCAACAGTGGTGGAAGTATTGGTTGAAGCAGAGAACGGCATGGCGTGATTATCGGTGCGTAGATGCGCCAGCAACTGGCCTCGGAATTGGTAGGTAAATCGGCTTTTATCGATTTGTTCAAATTTTCCCATTCCCAGGCGTTGTCGCTCATACTGAAGGAGGCCAACTGTGCCCAACCTTGGAGGCTTGCCTATGTCAGCGAATGATCCTCAGTCGTCGATGGATCTGGATCCCCAGGAGACCCGAGAGTGGCTGGACGCCCTCAGTGGCGTGATCGAAACCGAGGGTCGAGCCCGCGCGCATGATTTGCTGGAGCATTTGCTCGATCATGCCCGCCAGTCAGGCATTGATATGCCGTTTTCCGCCACCACAGCGTATGTGAACACCATCGCGGTGGAAGACGAGGCCCATTGCCCGGGCAACCTGGAGATTGAAGAGCGCCTGCGCAGCTTCATGCGCTGGAATGCCATGGCCATGGTGGTGCGGGCCAACCGCCACAATCCGGCAGACGGCGGCGACCTGGGCGGACACATTTCCTCCTTTGCTTCCCTGGCGACCATGCTGGGCTGTGGTTTCAATCATTTCTGGCACGGCGACCACGAAGGCCATGGTGGCGATTTGCTCTACGTGCAAGGGCACTCGGCCCCTGGCATCTACGCCCGCGCCTTCATGGAAGGGCGCATCACCGAAGACCAGTTGGTGAACTTCCGTCAGGAGGTAGGGGGCAAGGGCCTGTCTAGTTACCCGCACCCCAAGCTCATGCCAGAGTTCTGGCAGTTCCCGACCGTGTCCATGGGTTTGGGCCCCCTGATGGCCATTTACCAGGCCCGGTTCCTGAAATACCTTCACGCCCGAGGTATTGCTGACACCTCCAAGCGCAAGGTCTGGGTGTTTTGCGGTGACGGCGAGATGGACGAACCCGAATCGCTGGGCGCCATCGGACTGGCTGCGCGTGAAAAGCTCGACAACCTGATCTTCGTGGTCAACTGCAATTTGCAGCGCCTCGACGGGCCGGTGCGCGGTAACGGCAAAATCGTGCAAGAACTGGAAGGTGAGTTCCGAGGCTCGGGCTGGAACGTGATCAAGCTGTTGTGGGGCTCGTACTGGGATCCCCTTCTGGCGCGAGACAAGGAAGGCGTGCTGCGCCGGATCATGATGGAAATGGTCGACGGCGACTACCAGGCCTGCAAGGCCAACGACGGCGCCTTTGTTCGCAAGAACTTCTTCGGGCGCGACCCGCGCACCCTGGAAATGGTGGCGCGTCTGTCAGATGACGACATCTGGCGCCTGAATCGGGGTGGCCACGACCCACAGAAGGTGTATGCCGCCTATCACGCTGCGGTGAACCATACCGGCCAGCCCACTGTGCTGCTGATCAAAACCGTCAAGGGTTTTGGCATGGGCAAGAGCGGTGAGGGCAAGAACACCGCGCACCAAACCAAGAAGCTCACCGACGAAGACATCAAGGCTTTCCGCGATCGATTCAACATCCCGGTGCCCGACGAAGACATCGCCAAGCTGCCCTTCATCAAGCCGGCCGACAACACGCCGGAAATGAAATACCTGCACGAGCGTCGTCAAGCGCTGGGCGGCTACCTGCCCAAGCGGCGCGTCAAGGCCGACGAAACCCTGCCGGTACCCGATTTGTCGG
>CAYVOP010000156.1:0-7312 GCA_964453105.1 uncultured Aquabacterium sp.
CAGTAGCTTGGAGCCATTTGCTGCGGTGGTGATCTGTCATGGCCTTAAGCCTAACTGCAATGTAGGGATCAAGTTGATGTAACAACAAGGTTAGGGATCACGCCTGACTATAAGGATAGAACATGGGTGCCCCCGTCAATTGTTTCGCAGGTTCAACTTGGCTTGATCCCTAACTCGAGCGGAACCTCGTCGCTTCATTCTGAAGCAAGGTGAGCCTATCTAGCCTGTTGAGGGCTCCCTCTCCTGGGGGTAGATTCTGTTTGCTGTATGAATATACAGTCAAGTGGTCTAGCGATACAGCCATGAACGCAGTCCCCCAACAAAACGCACCCAAATTGCTCGATGAGCTCAGGCAGGCCATTCGTCTGCGCCATTACAGCCTCAGAACTGAAGAGCAGTATGTGTTTTGGGTCCGGCAATACATCCTTTTTCATGGCAAAAGGCATCCCAAAGAGATGGGGCCAAACGAGGTCTCTGCGTACATGACTCATCTGGCGGCAGACAAGCTTGTTTCGGTTTCTACCCACAAGCAGGCCCTTTCTGCCATCACATTCCTGTATCGGCACGTGTTGAGGCAAGAGTTGCCCTGGTTGCAGGAAATTGTGCGCCCCAAGGCCGTTCAGAAACTCCCGGCAGTGCTAACGCCGCCGGAAGTTCAGCTTGTGCTCCAAGAGTTGCAGGGGGTGCAGTTGCTGTTGGGGAAGCTGCTATACGGTACAGGTATGCGCATCACAGAGGCCTTGCGATTACGAATCAAAGATGTTGATTTTGGCCACAAGACACTGATTGTGCGCGAGGGCAAGGGTGCGAAAGATCGTGCTGTCATGTTGCCAGACGCCCTGATCAAATCACTCAAGTTGCATTTGGCTCAGGTGCGCCAAATGTGGCTAGACGATCGTCGAGCTGGAGTTGGACCCGTTTGGATGCCTGATGCCTTGGCGCACAAATTTCCCCATGCAGGCCTCAGTTGGCAATGGTTCTGGGTGTTCCCTCAGGCTACTTTGAGCAGAGATCCCCGCGCGGATGTCGAGCGGCGTCATCACATGCAAGACCAGATGTTCCAGCGGCATTTCAAGCACGCATTGCAGCGTGCGGACATTACCAAGCCTGCAACGCCACACACCCTCCGGCATAGTTTTGCTACGCATCTTCTGCAAAATGGCTATGACATCCGTACCGTACAAGACTTGCTGGGGCATGCCGATGTCAGCACTACCATGATCTACACCCATGTGCTGAAAGTGGGGGGTGGCGGTGTTCGCAGTCCACTCGATTGGATGCAGGCCTGATGCAGCTCGCATCCGTGTTTGCTCTAGCCGGGGCAAGCGCGTCAACCGAACATTCGGCACTACACTCCCTCGCTCTTCGCGATTGGGCTGGTCGGTCCGGCGGTTTGCGAAGATTGTTGAAGAAGAAGGATCGCAGTGTTTAAGAACATGGTCGTCTATCGCATCGGGCCTGAGTGGCAGGCCTCGCTGACGGTGATTGAATCGAGCTTGCAGAAGTTGCGCTTTACCCCCTGTGGTGCTACGCAGAAACAATCCGTGGGGTGGGTTGAGCCACGCGGCGTGAAGCATGCCCCATTGGCTGAGTCCATTGGAGGGCAATACCTGCTCAAGCTACAGGTTGAGCAGCGTGTCCTGCCGGGTGCCGTGCTCAAGCGGCGAACAGAAGAGCTTGCGCGCAAGGTTGAAGATGAAACGGGTCGCAAGCCAGGTAAAAAGCAAACCAAAGAGCTCAAAGAGCAGGCTGAGCTCGAACTGTTGCCTATGGCATTCACCAAACAATCTTCGATTAACGTCTGGATCGATCCATCGCATCATCTTTTGATGCTGGATACCTCCAGTTCGGCGCGAGCGGAGGATGTCATCACCAGCTTGGTCAAGTCGCTCGACGGTTTTGCGGTCTCCCTGCTTCAGACCAAGGATTCCGCTGCCGTGGCCATGAAGGAATGGTTGGCCAGTGGTGAGCCCCCCACCTATTTCACGATTGACCGCGAGTGCGAGCTCAAGTCAATGGATGAAATGAAGTCTGTGGTTCGCTATGCGCGCCATCTGCTAGACACCGACGAAGTCAAAGCGCACATCGTGAGTGGCAAGATGCCGACACGTCTGGCTATGACTTGGGAGGGGCGGGTGTCGTTTGTTTTGACCGAATCCATGCAAATCAAGAAACTGGCTTTTCTTGATGTGGTTTTCGAGGGCAACAAACCTGGCAAAGACGAAGCATTTGATGCCGATGCCGTCATTGCCACCACCGAGATGGGGAAGCTCATTCCCGATCTGGTGGATGCGCTGGGTGGCGAGTTGCAACTGCAGCAGTAAAGCCACAATTGCTTGGGTAGGGTCAGAGGCCTTCGCTGACTCCGCCCATGACGTGGCTGAACCCGCCATCCACATAGGTGATTTCGGCGGTTACGCCTGCGGCCAGGTCGGATAGCAGGAAGGCGGCCACATTGCCCACGTCTTCAATGGTCACATTGCGACGCAGGGGAGCGTTTTGCTCCACCACATCCAGAATTTTGCTGAAACCTTTGATGCCGGAGGCTGCCAGAGTCTTGATCGGGCCAGCGGAAATGCCATTCACGCGGATGCCCTTGGGGCCTAGGCTCGACGCTGTGTAGCGCACACTGGCTTCTAGCGAAGCCTTGGCCAGACCCATGGTGTTATAGGCGGGCACGATGCGATCGGCGCCCAGGTACGACAGGGTCAGCAGCGCAGCCTTGTCGTTCAGATAGGGCAGGGCAGACTTGGCCATGGCCGGGAAGCTATAGGCCGAAATATCGTGCGCAATGCGGAACCCTTCGCGTGACAGGCCTTCCAGGAAATCACCCGCGATGGCTTCCCGTGGGGCAAAACCGATCGAGTGCACAAAGCCATCCAGCTTGGGCCAGGTTTTTGCCAGCTCGGCGAACATGGTGTCGATTTGCTCGTCACTGCTGACGTCGCAATCGAAGATCAGGTCCGAGTCGAATTCCTTGGCAAATTCGGTGATGCGGTCCTTGAAACGTTCTCCGACGTAGCTGAATGCCAGTTCGGCCCCCTCGCGCTTGCACGCCTTGGCAATGCCGTAGGCGATCGAACGGTTGGACAGCAGGCCCGTAATCAACAGGCGTTTGCCGGCGAGAAATCCCATGAGGTCTCCAGACGATGAACTTGATGAGGCCCGGATTTTCGCATGCGACGAGGCGTTTTCAGAGAAATTGGGGGCTCTACCTTGATCCTGGCTGGTTCTGGGGCTAAAATGCGGGATTGGCTGCTCAAATTTTCTGAGCGGCACGTCACGTGTCAGACACGTATGGGCGGATTTTCCTGCCCATTTTTTTTGCTTGAGACTTTTTATTGGATGACTTGGCAAACCGTTGTTGAAAACACCGTAACCGGCTTGGGTTATGAACTGGTGGACTGTGAGCGCAGTTCGCATGGCTTGTTGCGCGTGTACATCGACCGTTTGCCTGAGCAGTCGTACGATTTGCCGGGTGATTGCGTCACGGTGGACGACTGCGAGAAGGTCACCCGTCAGTTGCAATACGCGCTGGAAGTGGTGAATTGCGACTACTCCCGGCTCGAGATTTCCTCGCCGGGTCTCGATCGCCCCCTACGCACAGAGGCGCATTTCGAGCGTTTTCAAGGTGAGGTCATTGAGATCTCCTTGAAGGCGCCGTTTCAGGGGCGCAAAAAATATAAAGGTGTGCTGGAGGCCGTGCCTGCAGCCGCTGAAGGAGAGGCGCCTTCCTGGCAAATCGTGCTGGTCAAGGATGCCGATCCCAAGAGCAAAGCTGGGCAGGTGGCCAACAAGCCGCCTTCCAAAACAGCACTGAAGAAGGCCGCGGCTCGTCAAGCCGCCGAGCCAGAAGTAGAGCAAGCATTGGGTTTCACGCTCGATGAAATTCGCGAGGCACGCCTGGTGCCGGTTGTGAGTTTCAAAGGGCGAGGCAGTCGGGAGGCAACCCCGGCTACCGGTGGAGTCACCGTGGATGAGGCGCAAGAACTCGGAGGTCAGAAAAAATGAACCGTGAACTGTTGATGTTGGTGGACGCGATTTCGCGCGAAAAAAGCGTTGAGCGCGATGTCGTGTTCGGCGCAGTCGAATTGGCTTTGTCCTCCGCCACCAAGAAGCTTTATGCCGGCGAAGTCGACATTCGTGTGTCGATTGATCGCGAAAGCGGCGAATACGAAACCTTCCGCCGCTGGTTGGTCGTGCCTGATGAGGCGGGGCTGCAAAATCCCGAGGCAGAAGAAATTCTGTCTGACGCACGTGACCGCATTGCCGACATCGAAGTGGGTGACTACATTGAGGAATCGATCGAGTCCTTGCCTATCGGCCGCATCGGTGCGCAAGCAGCCAAGCAAGTCATTCTGCAAAAAATTCGCGATGCCGAACGCGAGCAGCTGCTCAACGATTTCCTCGCCCGTGGCGACAAAATCTTCGTGGGCACCGTCAAGCGTCTGGATAAGGGCGACATCATCGTTGAGTCTGGTCGTGTGGAAGGTCGCCTCAAGCGTGGCGAGATGATTCCCAAGGAAAACCTGCGCTCGGGTGACCGTGTTCGTGCTTACATCCTCGGGGTGGACACTGCGGCTCGCGGTCCTCAAATCATGCTCTCGCGCAGCGCGCCTGACTTCATGATCGAGCTGTTCCGTCAGGAAGTGCCCGAAATCGAGCAAGGTCTGCTCGACATCAAGAGTTGCGCTCGTGACGCTGGGTCTCGCGCCAAGATCGCCGTTTTGTCGCACGACAAGCGAGTCGATCCCATCGGCACCTGCGTGGGGGTCCGTGGCTCCCGCGTCACCGCTGTCACCAACGAATTGGCTGGCGAGCGTGTTGACATCGTTCTGTGGTCGGAGGACCCCGCACAGTTCGTCATCGGGGCCTTGGCTCCAGCCAACGTCCAGTCCATTTTTGTGGACGAAGAGCAACATGCCATGGACGTCGTGGTCGACGAAGAAAACCTGGCTATCGCCATTGGTCGTGGTGGTCAGAACGTTCGTCTGGCATCTGATCTGACCGGCTGGCGTATCAACATCATGACTGCCGAGGAATCGGCTCAGAAGCAGGCTGTCGAGTCCGACAGCATTCGCAAGCTCTTCGTCGACAAGCTCGATGTGGACGAAGAAGTGGCTGACATCCTGATTGCCGAGGGCTTTACCAGCCTCGAGGAAGTGGCCTATGTGCCGCTGCAGGAAATGCTGGAAATCGAGTCGTTTGACGAAGACACGGTCAATGAGCTGCGTACCCGCGCGAAAGATGCTTTGCTGACCATGGAAATCGCCAAGGAAGAGGAAGTGGAAACTTTGTCGGAAAATCTCAAGGGGCTGGAAGGCTTGACCCCTGAGCTGATCGCCAAGCTGGCCGACGCAGGCATTCACACCCGTGATGACCTCGCTGACCTGGCTGTCGATGAACTCACCGAGATCACCGATCTGCCCGACGATCAGGCTCGTGCCTTGATCCTGAAGGCGCGCGAGCACTGGTTTGCCAACTGATCTGACATCAGAACTCGACCCCCACTCTTCCAATTATTAGCAAGCTCATCGCAAGGATTACACAATGGCCGTGACCACCGTCGCACAACTCGCCGCGGAGCTCAATCGCCCGGCTGCGACACTGCTGGAACAGCTGCAATCGGCAGGCGTGCCCAAGGCATCGCCTGACGATGCGCTCACGGAAGCCGACAAGGAGCGTCTGCTTGACCATCTCCGTCACGCCCACGGCTCGGCCGGCGGCGACCGCAAGAAGATCACGCTGACCCGCAAGTCGACCACCGAAATCAAGCAGGCCGATGCTTCAGGCAAAGCACGCACGATTCAAGTCGAAGTCAAGAAAAAGCGCGTCTTCGTCAAGCGTGACGAATCCGGTGTCGATGAGGCTGCTCAGGCAGCTCAGGAAGAGGCCGAACTGAAGCGCCGTGAAGAAGAGGCCAATGCTCAGGCAGAGGCCCTGCGTCAGCAGGAAGAGGCTCTGGCTGAACAGCGCCGTATTCGCGAAGAAGCAGAGCGTCAAGCCAAGGAAGAGGCAGAACGCCGTGCAGCCGAAGCGGCTGAACGTGCAGCCCGCGAACTGGCTGAGGCTGAAGCCGCTGCAGCCAGCAAGACGGCAGCCAAATCTGCTGAACAAGACAAGGCCGAACGCGAAGCTGCGGCGGCTCGTCGTGCCGCGGCTCAAGAGGCCGCCCGAGCTGAAGCTGCTGCACTGACCGCTGCGGCTCAACGTGCTGCCAAAGGCGGTAGCTTGAAGGCTGCTGCGCCTGAAGTGGTGGCAGAGCCAGTCGTTGCTGCGGCCGAACCTGCCAAGGCCGAAGCGGCTCCAGCAGTTGCTGCGCCGGCCGCTGCACCCGTTGCCGCCGCGCCCGCCGAATCTGCCGCGAAACCTGCTGTGCGCGTGGTCAAGGCTGCGGATCGCGAAGCCGAGGAAAAGCAACGCTTGGCCGATCTGGAGCGTCGTCGCAAGGCTGCTGAAGCCGAAGCGGCCGCTATCCGCGCCATGATGAACGCCCCCAAGAAGGTGCTCACGGCCAAAAAACCGGAAGAACCCAAGCCGGCCGACGCGGCAGGCAAGGAAGGCATCAAGGGCACCATTCACAAGCCTAAGGGCGCGCCAGGCGCACCAGCTCAGCCCGGAGCGGCTGCGGGTGCCGGCAAGCCAGGCGACAAGAAGTCCGTCAAGTCTGAAAAGCTGTCTTCCAGCTGGGCTGACGACAGCAAGAAGCGTGGCGCGCCTGCCGGCAAGGGGCGTAGTGACGCCGCTGGTGCCGGTCGCAATGGCTGGAAGGCCCCTGGTGGGAAGGGCGGTCGTCGTGAACGCGGAGACTCGCAGTCTTCCTTCGTGGCCCCGACCGAGCCACAAGTGATCGAAGTGCATATTCCCGAAACCATCTCTGTGGCCGATTTGGCTCACAAGATGTCGGTGAAGGCATCTGAAGTCATCAAGCAGATGATGAAGCTGGGCCAGATGGTCACCATCAACCAGCAGTTGGACCAGGAAACCGCCATGATCGTGGTGGAAGAAATGGGCCACAAGGCATTTGCTGCCAAGCTGGATGATCCGGACGCCTTCCTGGAAGAAGAACACGAAGAACAAGCAGCCGAGTCGCTGCCGCGTGCGCCAGTCGTGACCGTGATGGGTCACGTGGACCACGGTAAGACTTCGCTGCTGGACTACATCCGCACGACCCGCGTGGCTTCTGGCGAAGCGGGTGGCATTACCCAGCACATTGGCGCCTACCACGTGGACACGCCTCGCGGCATGATCACCTTCCTCGACACCCCCGGTCACGAGGCCTTCACGGCCATGCGTGCTCGCGGTGCCAAGG
>CAYVOP010000157.1:0-7308 GCA_964453105.1 uncultured Aquabacterium sp.
TGGGTGACCACATCGAGATCATTCACCCCAGTGGCAACCAGATCGTGAAGCTGGAAGCCATGCGCAATCTGGAGGGCGAGGCCATTGAAGTGGCTCCCGGTAGCCCTTTGCAAGTGCGCATTCCGCTGGAAGCGAAGTACAGCGGGGCTTTGCTGGCGCGTTTGCTGGAGCCTCAAGCGGCGGTCTGATCAGCCACTTCGGTGCTGATCGTAGGTCACGAACTCCTGGCCATCAGGAGGCAGGCACAACCAATCAGGGTGGCTCAGCGTGTGGCGAATGTCTTTCAGCCCTGTGTGCCAATGCGTTTGCATGGTCTGGAAGCTGAACTCATAGTCTTTCGCATTGCTTTCCCATTCCTTGTCTTGGTAGATCAGGTGAAGCACGGCGTATTGCCTTGAGCAGGCTTCTTCGGCAGCCTGTTGGCACCAGGGGTTGGTTAGCCGTTCCTTTTCAGGGATCAGTTCCAGCAACTCGCGCAGCATATGCCGGTTGCGCTGCTGGTGCTGCATGACGTCGGTAATGGCTCGGGTTCGACTGGAGTACTGAATGTCTTTTTGCCGCTCTTGTGCGTCGAACACATTGGTGGGCAGGGGGCCTTTGGCGCTCCATAGGTCTACTTGAAAGGTGAGGGTGTTGCGGCGCGGCTTGGCGTGCAGCACTTCAGCCAATGGCGTATTTGAGACCAGACCGCCATCCCAGTAGTAGCGGCCCTGTACTTCAACCGCTGGAAAACCGGGCGGCAAGGCCCCGGAGGCCATGAAATGCTCGGGGCGCATGCAGCCCTTGGCGGGGCCGTGGGTGTTGTCGAAGTAGGTGAAGTTGCCGGTTTGCACATCGACCGCGCCGACTGACACGCGCATGAGGCCCGCATTGATGCGGTCGAAATCAACAAAGCGTTCCAGCGTGGATTTCAGTACCGAGGTGTCGTAGAAGCTGACTTCGGTCACAGGTTCGTCCAGCCCCAACCAGGGTGAAATGCCGCGTGGGTTGAAAAAGCCGTTTTGCCCCATGGCGAGCGTGAGGCTGGCTTCGAGTGCACTGCGCACTTTGCTGACCGGGGTATGCAGTGACTGGGCGAGAGGATTGCTGGGCAAGGCGCCTAGCGACAGCCCCCGAGGTGGGCTGCAGATGGTTTCCCAAAAGCCCTGCAGCCGCGACAGGCGATGCTCTGGCGCATTGCCGGCAATGATGGCGCTGTTGAGTGCGCCAATCGAAATGCCGGCTACCCAGTCGGGTTCAATGCCCGCTTCCAGTAACCCTTCCACCACGCCAGCCTGATACGAGCCCAAAGCCCCGCCACCTTGCAGCACCAGGGCAACCGTGTCCCACTCGCAGCAGGGCGACGAGGGGGGGTGGACAGTTTGGACGAGGTGGGTACTGCGCGAGAACGGGTGCTCATGACGAGTCCTTTCGCGGTGAAGTCAGCTGTGACTGGCAGTATGGCAGCGGCGTGGTGTGTTCACAAGCGGTGGCGGCGAGTGGCCATGCCCAGAGCCAGTATGCCCAGGCCCCACAGGAGGTAGGTGCTGGGTTCAGGCACCACGGCGGCCATGGCCACCCCCAACTGTTGATGCACCACGGCAGAGAAATGGGTGCCATCCCAGAACACGTGCTGATCGGGGTTGGCGCACACACCGTCAACGCCCCAGAAGCCGCCACTTACGCAGGGCGTGGTGCCATCCAGGCCGCCTGAAATCAGGTTTTGCACAAAGCTGGGGGTGTCGAAGGTGCGAATGGTGACGCCGGGGTTCTGGCCAGACAAGCTCGTGGCCAGGGTTAGCAGCCCGGCGTTGACACTTTCGCTGGCGTTGTGAAAAGACTGTGCCGAGGTGGCACCGCCTTCGACCACAAAGGGGGCCACACCCAGATCAGGCAAGAGAGGCAACAGTATTTGGCGGGCCCCTGCCTTGATCAGCTGTTGTGACACCCCTTGAAGGTTGGCCAGTGTTTGGCTGATGCTGGCCGGGGTTTTGCTGAGGAACAGATCATTGGCGCCGGCCCACAAAACAACTTGGGTGTTGGTCGCGATGGATGGCGAGGCCTGCAGATATTGGCTGACCTGCGATTGCACGCCGGTGTTGTCGAAATTGCCAAAGCCACCGTTGAGGATGTTGCGAGTGTCGGTGGTGGCGCCGCCCCAGGCACGGTCGTCAAGGGTGTAGCCCAAGGTTTGGGCCATGATTTCAACGGCGACGGGGCCATTCGAAAATCGCCCTTGCCAGTACGGTGGGCTGGGCGGAACCGGATCGCCTGCTTGCGTCAGGCTGTGCTGCCAGGCCAGACCGTTGTCACTGAGGCTGTCGCCAAACACCAGCAGGGTTTGGGCATGGATGTTGATGGTGCAAAGCGCCAGGCCAAACGTGGCCAGGCTCGTGGCAAGGGCACGAGACATGAAAGTCCTTCCTGATTTGAATGTGTGTTGCATTCATTCTGGAAGGGAAATTCGGTCAAGGCCAAGAGGGTCAGCCCGGCAAGTTGTATCCAGTGGTGAGGGCCGGGAGGATGTGGCGCAGCAGGGTCCAGGTTTGGTCTACCGCTGCGATTTCGACCGATTCGCCCGGTGCGTGCGCGCCCCGAATGGTGGGGCCGAAAGACACGATGTCCATGCCAGGATATTTCGCCGCGATCAAGCCGCACTCCAGGCCTGCGTGAATCACTTGTATGTGCGCATCGTGGTCATGCAATTGGCGGTACACGGCCTGGCACTGCGCCAGCAAAGGCGAGGCGGGGTTGGGGGCCCAACCTGGGTAGTGCCCACTGGCAGTGGCCGAGGTGCCTGTTAACTTGAACAAGCTGATGATTTGATCTGCCAGGGCATTGAAGCCAGATTCGATCAAAGACCGCACCATGAAGTTGCAAGAGCCGTGCGCGGGTTGAAGATCAACCATCCCCAGGTTGTTGGAGGTTTCGACCACGCCGGGCACTTTCAGACTCATGCGCTGAACCCCGTGCGGCGCGGCATGCAGGCTGTTCAGCCAGATGGCTTGTTCTGATGCCGACACGAGTTGAGTCAAGCCCTCTGCAGCTGCCACGCGCAAGGCCAGCTTGGGCTCAATGTCAGACCATTCTTGAACCAATAGGGCTTGCCATTGCTCAATCGCGGCGGCCAGCGAGGCTTGATGCTGAGAGGGCACGGCCACGGTGGCAAACGCTTCGCGGGGCAGGGCGTTGCGGGCGGTGCCGCCTTGAAGGCTGGACAGGCGAAGGCCGAAGCGTTCGGTCAAATCCAGCAGCACGCGAACCAGCCATTTGATGGCATTGCCGCGACCTTCGTGGATGTTGACGCCCGAGTGCCCGCCGCGCAGGCCTTGCAGGCTGATCTTGAATGGCAGGTAACCTGCAGGCAGGGCTTGTGCCTGGCCTGGGCGTTCCACATTCACGTCGACCCCGCCTGCGCAGCCTAGGTAAAACTCCCCCCACTCTTCGGTGTCCAGATTCAGCATCAGCCGGCCTTGCAGCAAGCCAGGCTGCAGACCATGCGCGCCACCCATGCCGGCTTCTTCGTCTACGGTGAAAAGCGCCTCAATGGGGCCATGCTTCAGTTCGGTGTCTTCCAGCACGGCCAGCATCATGGCCACGCCCATGCCATTGTCGGCACCCAAAGTGGTGTCGGGGGCTTTCACCCAGCCGTCTTCGACCACGGAGTGAATCGGGTCACGTGTGAAGTCGTGGTTCGAGCCCGAGTTCTTCTGGCACACCATATCGAGGTGGGCTTGTAGCACCACGCCGGGGGTTTGCTCGCAGCCGGCGCTGGCGGGCTTGCGAATGATGAGATTGCCAGCGATGTCAATGAGGGTCTCGAGTTGACGCGCTTGCGCCCATTGCACCAAGTGATCGCGCAAGGCCCCTTCTTGCTTGGATGGGCGAGGGATTTGGCACAGGGTGGCAAAGTGTTGCCAGACGATGGCGGGTTGCAGAGTCTCGAACATCGGGCAGATTCGGCTGGGGTGATGTGGGGCGGGTGTGTTGTGCGCGCTTCAGGCCTCGGCCAGCGCCTTGGCAATGCATTGGCGGTTCACCGTGGGGCGGGGCACGCGCACGTCAAACCAACTGCGAACGTCTGAGTCGAGGCCCACGCCATGCATGAAGTTGTAGATGGCTTTTTTCAGGGCGCGGCCCATGGCATCGTGGTCGACCCCGGTGGGGTCGATGAAGGCAATGTCGTTCTTGGCAAAGGACACGGGCGGCAGGGCCTGCAAGGTCACGCCGTATTCTTCGGGGTTCATGCCCACAGGCGAATGCACGGTGCAGGCAAAGCGGTGGAAGAAGCCGCTTTGAATGCAACCGTTTTCGAACAGCTGGCGCACGTATTCCAGCGCGTCCACCGTGTCTTGCACGGTTTGGGTGGGGAAGCCGTACATGAGGTAGGCATGCACCAACACGCCCGCCTCGGTGAACGAGCGCGTGACTTTGGCCACCTGTTCTACCGAAACGCCTTTTTTCATCAAGGCCAGCAAGCGGTCTGAGGCGACTTCCAGCCCACCTGAAATCGCAATGCAACCGCTGTCAGACAAGAGTTGGCACAACTCGGGCGTGAAGGATTTTTCAAAGCGGATGTTGCCCCACCACGAAATTTGCAACTTGCGTTTGATGAGCTCATGCGCCAGCGCCTTGAGGGCCTTGGGCGGCGCGGCTTCGTCCACAAAGTGAAAGCCGGTTTGCCCGGTCTCTTTCACAATGGCCTCGATGCGATCGACCAGGATCTCGGCCGTGGCGTTTTCGTATCGGCCAATGTAGTCCAGGCTGATGTCACAGAAACTGCATTTCTTCCAATAGCAGCCGTGTGCAATGGTGAGCTTGTTCCAGCGTCCGTCCGACCACAGCCGATTCATTGGGTTGAGCATGTCCAACAGCGACAAATACTCGGTCAGCGGCAGACCATCCCAGGTGGGGGTGCCCACGTCGGCAAAGGGCACATCGGGATCGGCCCAGTTCATGTATTTGACCTGACCCGACTCCGTGTCGCGCACGAAGGTGCGAACCAGGCGCTGCTTGCTGCGTTTGCCTTGCAGGTGCTCTAGCAGGGCCAACAAGGGGCGCTCACCCGCATCCAGGGTGACGAAGTCGAAGTAGTCGAACACGCGGGCTTCGCTCAGTTCGCGCAACTCGGTGTTCACAAAGCCGCCACCCAGGGCGGTGTGGATGTGCGGAAAGCGAGCCTTGATGGTCTGCGCCATCCGGAAGGCCGCATACACATTGCCGGGAAAGGGTGTGGACACCAGCACCAGTTGCGGCTGGTGTTGCTCAATGGCCTGTACAGTCAGTTCGGCCAGCAGCGTGTCAACCAGATTGGGGGGTGCTTCCAGCGCATCGGCCAGGGCGTCAAACGAGGCTTGGCTGGCGGCCAGCGATTCGGCATAGCGCACGAACTGAAAGCGTTCGTCTACCGCGTCGCGCAGCACATCGGCCAGATCGTTCAAATACAGCGTGGCCAGGTGCTTGGCGCGGTCGTGCATGCCCAGCGAGCCAAAGGCCCAGCCAATCGGGTCTTCGCTTTCCTCGTCGACCGTGTAGTGCTCAATCGCGTCGAAGCGAGGGCCTTCTGGCAGAAAGCTGCGGTTGCAGATACGGTGGCCCAAGGTGGGGTCTTTGCCTTGCAGGAAACGTAAGGTGGGGCCAATGGTGTCGGCGTACCGCTCAAACTGTTCTTCGAACGACTGCAGTGCGGGCGTGCGTGCCTTGCGGGGCACGGCTTTGACGCGGTCAAGCACGGCCTGCAAGCCCTCGCGGGTGAACAGGCGCAGCACCAGCTTCAGTGCCAGGTCGTCTTGAAATGCGGGCACGCCGCGCGAGCGCAGAAAACCGGTGAGGTAGGCCGTAGACGGGTAGGGCGTGTTGAGCTGCGTCATCGGGGGGATGAGCGACAGCACGCGAATCGCGGCTTTGTCCGTCACGTTCTCCGTCGCCATTTCCGTCACAGGAAACGCTCCAGCAGCTTCTTGGAATGCTTGTCGAGGTCGCGCCAATTGCCAATGCGGAAATGCAGGCCGTTGCTGCTGGCAATCAGCAGCTGGCCTTCACCCAGGCGGCGAATGTCGTCTTCCGACTTCAGTACCAACTGGGTGGGGCCTCGGTCGGTTTCCACGTCCCAAGTGCTGGGGGTGGAGAACGTGGACACCTTCAAGATGCGCGCCACCGTGGGCGTGAACTCGCGAATGGCCAGGTCTTCTTCGATCAGGGTGCGCATGGCGGTAGGCAAGTCGGCCAGGCGAGACACCCAGGCCAGTTCATGCCCGTCGGTGCTGACCAGGGACAGGCCCTCATCAGGCGCGGCAATGGGGAAGGCCCGCACGGGCGTCACACCAACGTGGTCGATGCCATCGGCATCCACATAGACCAGTTTGCCGAAGGCATTGCGGCTGAGGTTCGGGTTCAGTTTCAATGTGTTCTGATTCATGTGGCCGCTCCTCAAATGGCGTCTTGCTCGGCCTTGCGAGCCTGGGCTTCATACAGACGCCAGTAAGCGCCTTGTTGGGCCATGAGTTCGTCGTGCGGGCCCACTTCCACTACTTGGCCGCGGTCCATCACCACGAGGCGGTCGGCCTTGCGCAGGGTGGACAATCGGTGGGCAATCGCGATGGTGGTTCGGCCTTGGACCAGGTTGTCCAGCGCCTTCTGGATTTCCTTTTCCGTTTCGGTGTCCACGGCTGAGGTGGCTTCGTCCAGGATCAGGATGCGGGGATTGATCAGCAGCGCGCGCGCGATCGAGATGCGCTGGCGCTCGCCACCCGACAGGCCTTGGCCGCGCTCGCCCACTAGCGAGTCATAACCTTGAGGCAGGCGCAAGATGAATTCGTGCGCGTGTGCGGCGCGCGCAGCGGCAATGATTTCCTCGCGTGTGGCGTCAGGCTTGCCGTAGGCAATGTTTTCGGCAATGGTGCCGAAGAACAGGAAGGGCTCTTGCAGCACCAAGCCAATGTTCTGGCGGAAGTCCGACACGGCAATGCGGCGGATGTCCGTGCCGTCGATCTTGATGGCGCCGTCGGTCACGTCATAAAAGCGGCAGATCAGGTTCACCAGCGTGCTCTTGCCGCTGCCGCTGTGGCCGACCAGGCCGATCATTTCGCCCGGTTTGATGTCCAGGCTGAGGTTGCGGATCACGGTGCGGCTGCCGTAGCGGAAGCCGATGCCGTTCATCTCGATGCGGCCTTCGATTGGGCCCAGCTTCACCGGGTTGACGGGCTCTGGCACGTTCGAAACGTGGTCGAGGATGTCAAAAATGCGCTTGGCACCCGCCGCAGCCTTTTGGGTGACAGAGACGATGCGACTCATCGAATCCAGGCGGCCGTAGAAACGACCGATGTAGGC
>CAYVOP010000158.1:0-518 GCA_964453105.1 uncultured Aquabacterium sp.
AGTTTGATGACCTTGAATTCGAGCGTCTTGTTCTCGAAAGGCGTCAGGTCTTTCACCGGACGGGTGTCGACCAGCGAACCCGGCAGGAAGGCGCGGATGCCGTTGACCAACACGGTCAGGCCACCCTTGACCTTGCCATTGACGGTACCGGTCACGAAGTCGCCAGACTCCAGAGCGGTTTCCAGCGACAGCCACGAAGCCAGACGCTTGGCCTTGTCGCGCGACAGGATGGTGTCGCCGTAGCCGTTTTCGATGGCGTCAACGGCCACCGACACGAAGTCGCCCACTTGGACTTCGATCTCGCCCTGGTCGTTGCGGAACTCGTCGATTGGCACGTAGGCTTCAGACTTCAGACCTGCGTTCACAACCACGAAGTTGTGTTCGACGGCCACCACCTCAGCGGTGATGACTTCGCCCGTGCGCATGTTAGCGCGCTGCAGCGACTCTTCAAAAAGGGCGGCAAAAGATTCAGACATGGAATTTCCTGTGCTGGCGTGAACCAGCGGATACGCCCGGAT
>CAYVOP010000158.1:528-7237 GCA_964453105.1 uncultured Aquabacterium sp.
CGACAGGAACGACCAGAACGGGTTGGGTTGAAGAACATGACATCCGGGCGGATCTTGCGGTCCGCTCTGACGAATCAAGCCCTTGCCTGGCAGCAAGGGCTGGGTGTCACAGCCTTGAAAAAGCCCCGGTTGGTCAGTTTTTGACCAGCACGTGAGGCCAGCCGTCTACCCACCAGCCCAGCACGGTGTCGACCGATTCATCGATCGTCAGGGCTGAGTTGTCGAGCAAACGAGCGTCTGCAGCAGGGACCAGAGGCGAAATGGCGCGGGTACGATCCCGCAAGTCGCGCGCTTCCAGATCTGCACAAATCTCTTCTAGATTAGCAGAAATCCCTTTTGAAATCAATTGGTTATACCGGCGTTCCGCGCGCTCTGCAACGGTGGCCGTTAAAAACACCTTCAGGCCGGCGTCCGGGAAGATCACCGTGCCCATGTCGCGGCCGTCGGCGACCAGGCCAGGCAGGCCGCGGAATGACAGCTGCAACTCCACCAGGGCCTGGCGCACGCCGGGGTAGGCGGAAATCTTCGAGGCCGTTTGACCAATCACTTCGCGGCGTAGTTCGTCGCTGACGTCGCAACCATCCAGCCAGACGTGGTGGGCTTCGAAGCGCAGGGGCAGTTCGTGGCCGATCTTGCGCGCCAGTTGCTCCAGACCCGCTTCGTCGTCGGTGCTGATGCCGCGCGTGACGGCGGCCAAGGCGGTAACACGGTACAGCGAGCCCGAGTCGAGGAATTTGTAGCCCAGCCGGGTGGCCAAGGCGCTGGCCAAGGTGCCTTTGCCAGAGGCGGTCGGGCCATCGATGGTGATGACCGGGATCAGATCCGGATTGGTGCGGGCGACCTGGAACAGGGTCTCGAAGTAGTCGGGGAAGGTTTTGCCCACGCAGCGTGGGTCATCGATTCGCACCGAGGTGGTCTGGCCCGGCGCCTTCGGCGCCAGGGGACTGAAGGCCGCCAGCGAGAAGCACATGGCCATGCGATGGTCGTCGTAGGTGTGGATGCTGCCGTGCTGCCAAGTGCCGGCCGGTGGCGTGACTTCGATGAAGTCTTGCCCTTCGACCACGGTCGCGCCCAGTTTGCGCAACTCGCAGGCCATGGCCGCGATGCGGTCTGTTTCCTTCACGCGCCAGCTGGCGATGTTGGTCAGACGGGTGGTGCCTTCGGCGTACAGGGCCATCACCGCCAAAGTCATGGCGGCATCCGGAATGTGGTTGCAATCCAGTTCAATTGCCTTCAGGGGCCAGGCGCCACGGCGGATTTCCAGCCAGTTGGGGCCGCTGGTGACCTGTGCGCCCATGGCTTGGGCCGCGTCGATGAAGCGAATGTCGCCCTGGATCGAAGCGGCACCCACGCCTTCCACACGCACGGGCTCGTGGATGCCGGCAAGGGCGCCAGCGGCGATGAAGTACGAGGCCGACGAGGCATCGGCTTCAACGTGGATTTCGCCTGGAGATTGGTAACGGCAGCCTTGCGGGATGATGAAGCGCTCCCAGCCTTGGCGTTGCACTTGAATGCCGAAACGCGCCAGCAGGTTGAGCGTGATCTCGATATAAGGTTTGGAGATCAGTTCGCCCTCGACCTCGATGGTCAGGGCCTGATTCTGTGAAACCAGGGGCAAGGCCAGCAGCAGCGCAGTCAGGAACTGGCTGGAGACATCGCCCCGGACACGGATGGGGGCAGACAGGTTCAGTTTGCCGCCGCGCAAGCGCAGGGGCGGGTAGCCTTCCTTGCCGAAACACTCGATGTCGCAACCCAGCGGACGCAACGCGTCGACCAGATCGCCAATGGGGCGCTCGTGCATGCGCGGAATACCGCTGAGCTCGAAGGTGCCGCCTTGCGTGGCGGAAAGGACCGCGAGCGCCGCAGTCAGCGGGCGCATGGCGGTGCCCGCATTGCCCAGGAACAACTCGGCCTTGAAGACCGACAGCTTGCCTGCCAGGCCCGTGATGTGGACGGTGTCGCCGCTTTGCTGGATGTCGCAACCCAGTGCGCGCAGGGCTTCGAGCATGACGCGGGTGTCATCAGAGGCCAGCAGGTCGTGAACGACCGTGGTGCCCTCGCTCAGGCCTGCCAGCAGCAGGACGCGGTTGGAAATGCTCTTGGAGCCGGGAAGTCGGACCTTGCCGCCCGCTTCGAGCAGGGGCGGCAGGTCAAGAAAAGCGGTCGTGTACATGCAGATTCTGATTCAGCGGCTGCCAGGAGTCTTGCCGCCCAGTTGCCATTGGCTGCGGGCGTCGGAGGCCGTCTGGATGAGGCTTTGCAACGGGCCGCCGTTCCAGTCACGCATATTGCGTTCCAGGTGTTCCAAGGCTTCGCGGAAGGCTGCCGATTGCTTGAGGATCTCTTCCCGGTTGGACAAGAGGATGTCGCGCCAGATGGTGGGTTCGCTGGCCGCAATCCGGGTGAAGTCGCGGAAGCCGGGGCCGGCCAGCGACAGGAACTCCTGCCCCAGAGGCTGTTCGGCCAAGGCATTCATGTAGGCAAAAGCCAGCAGGTGAGGCAGATGGCTGACGGCGGCGAATGCCGAGTCATGGTGCTCTGGCGTCATCTTCAACACCTGGCAGCCAATGGCCGCCCAGACGTCGGTGGCCTTTTGCACCAAGGTGGCGTCGGTTTGCGGCAAGGGCGTCAGAATGACTTTGCGGCCCTGGTACAGCAGCGGGTCGGCGTGTTCAATGCCGGCTACTTCGCGGCCAGCGATGGGGTGGGCGGGCACAAAGGCCGGCAGCCGCTCTTTCAACACGCGACGGGCCGCATCGACCACATCGCGCTTGGTGCTGCCCACGTCCATGAACAGCACGCCGGGATCGACCAGATGCCGGATGGCGCGGAAGGTGCCTTCACTGGCTGCCACTGGTACGGCGATGATGACGATGTCGGAGCCGGAGACGGCCAGCAGTGCCGATTCGGCGGCGACATCAATGACGCCCAGGCGTTTGGCTTTTTCTGTGGTGGAGGGGGATTTGCTGTACCCGACCACGCGTTTGACCAGGCCAGCCTTTTTCAAAGCCAGAGCAAAGGAGCCCCCCATCAGGCCACAGCCGATCAAGCCGAGTTGGTTGAACATCCTGCGAAATCCTTCAAGGGCAAATTAGTGCGTATCCAATGGGTAGCTGCCCAACAGCTTGAAGAACGAGCATTGCTGACGCAGTTCTTCCAGGGCGGCTGCCACATTGTCCTGTTCCGGATGGCCGGCCAGGTCGATGAAAAACAAATATTCCCACTGACCCGAGCGGGCTGGCCGCGATTCCAGGCGGCTCATGGACACATTGTGACGCTTCAGCGGCACCAGCATGTCATGAACCGCACCGGGCCGGTTATTGACCGACACCACGACGCTCGTGCAATCGTGTCCCGTCGGCGCCGCGGGCTTGTGCTTCTCGGGGGTGGTGATGATGACGAATCGCGTGCGGTTGTGCGGGTCGTCCTGAATGGCCTTCTGAACGACATGCACGCCGTATTGTGATGCGGCCCGTTCGCTGGCAATGGCAGCGATGCTGGCGTCCTGGCTGGCCAGGCGAGCGCCTTCGGCGTTGCTTGAGACGGCGCGTCGTTCGACATGCGGCAGGTTTTGGGTCAGCCAGCCTTGACACTGAGCCAGGGCTTGCGGATGAGCACATACCGCTGTGATGTTGTCCAGATTCGGAACCTGACGCAGCAGGTTGTGGGTGACCAGCAAGCTGGTTTCCCCCACGATGGTCAGGCGCGACTGCAGCAGCAAATCGAGCGAGCGGGTGACCACGCCTTCGGTCGAATTCTCGATGGGCACGACCCCGAAATCAGCGGATTCGGCCGAGGTGGCGCGGAAAACTTCGTCGATGCTGGGGCAGGCCAGCGCATCGATGGACGAGCCGAAATAGTTGATGGCCGCCTGTTCGGTGAAGGTGCCGATGGGCCCCAGGAAGGCCACTTTCTGTCGGCCTTCCAGCGAGCGGCAGGCCGACATGATTTCGCGCCAGATGGGGGCGATGCTGTCTGCCAGGACGGGGCCGGGGTTGCGTTGCTTGAGCCGGTCAATGACCTGGGCTTCGCGATCAGGGCGGAATACAGGCGAGCCATCGATTTTTTTGACTTCACCTACCGCTTGCGCGAGGTGCGCGCGCTGGTTCAGCAACGTCAGCAGTTGCTGATCGACCGCATCAATCTGAACGCGCAGTTCGCCGAGTTGTTCGTCGACGGGGCGGTTGTCGGGTTGAAAGTGCTCAGCCATGAGATGCCGCGAATTCCTTCATGTAGGCTACCAGAGCTTGCACGCCGGCCAGGTCCATGGCGTTGTAAATGGACGCACGCATGCCGCCTACGCTCTTGTGGCCTTTGAGCTGAAGCAAGCCATGTGCCTTGGCACCCGCCAGGAAGGCCTCGTTGAGTTGGTCGTTGGGCAGGAAGAACGGAATGTTCATGCGCGAACGACAGTTGGCGGCCACCTTGTTGACGTAGTAGCCAGACGCATCGACGTAGTTGTAGAACAACTTGGCCTTGGCCACGTTGCGAGCTTCGATGGCCGCCAAGCCGGTGAGCTCACCTTCGCGTTGGCGCTTGATCCACTGGAACACCAGGCCCGCCAGATACCAGGGGTAGGTGGGCGGGGTGTTGTACATCGACTCGTTGTCGGCCACGATCTTGTAGTCGAAGGCCGAGGGGGTGATGGGTAGCGCGTGGCCGATCAGGTCTTCGCGAATGATGACCAGGGTCAGGCCTGCGGGGCCGATGTTCTTCTGCGCACCAGCGTAGGCCACGCCCACGCGGCGCCAGTCGATGGGGCGCGAGACGATGTGCGAGGAACAGTCGATCACCAGGGGGGCATCTGTGCCGAGTGCCGCCAGATCGGGCAGCTCGTGCATTTCGACGCCATGAATGGTTTCGTTGCTACACACATGCACATAGGCTGCGTTGTCACTGATCTTCCAGCTGCCGTAGTCGGGTAGGGTGGTGTGGTGGTCGCCTTCGTTGGTGGCCGCCACATGCACCTCGCAATACTTGCGCGCTTCCTTGGCTGATTTTTGCGACCACGAACCGGTGATGACGTAGTCGGCGCGTTTGCCGCGTGACAGGTTCATCGGCAGGATGGCGTTTTGGGCAATGGCGCCGCCCTGCATGAACAGCACTTTGTAGTTCGCTGGAATGGCCAGGAGTTCGCGCAGGTCAGCTTCCGCTTGCTGCGCAATCGAGATGAACTCCTTGCCACGGTGGCTCATTTCCATGACGCCCATGCCGCTGCCCTGCCAGTCGAGCATTTCGGCGGCAGCTTGTTGCAGAACTTCTTCCGGCAAGGTGGCCGGGCCGGCAGAGAAATTGAATGGGCGGCTCATGTCAGGTCAGCTTACTTTTTCGCGGGTTTGGCTGCAGGGGCGGCTTTGGCGCCACCGGAGGCGTTGGCCAAAATCTGGCGCACATTGGCGGCCGCCTTGTTCAGTGCTGGGTCGACCGCAGGGCGGGCGTCAGCAATGATCTTTTCCAGCAACTTGTCGGTCATTTCCGGCAAGGTGGTCTGGAACTTCTTCAGAACAGGCGATTCCAGAATGGTCACCAGGGTGCGCAGTTCTTCTTCGGTGAACTTTTCGTCCAGGGCGGGCGTGAGGGTGGACTGAGCCAACTTGTTGGCGCTGGCCTGAATGATCGGGCCGGCTGCGTCCACGTACTTCTTGAGTTCCACGTCCACGGCTTGTGCTGTGGCTACGCGCTTGTCTTCAGCGACGTTCTGCACAATCATTTTCTGGGCAGCGGCGGCCATTTGCATGGGCTGTTGATCGGTGATGTTGCGCGCAGCCGCGTCAATTGCGGGCTGTTGCAAAACCAGCAGCTTGTTGATCAGCTCTTTTTTGGCGGCGGTTTGCGCCTGGGCGGCTGGGGCAACCAAGGCGCCAATCAGGGCAGTGGCCAGGGCCAGTTTCTTCAGCATGGTCAGGGTCCGTGTCGAATGGTTCAGGAAGCGTCGGCACCCGTGTCGGTGTCGTTGCCGGTTTCAGTGTTGTCGCCTTCGTCGCTGGCGGCATCGTCCGCGGCGTCGCTGTTGGCGTCGTTCTCTGCGATCCGTTGCAGGCCAATGAGTTTCGCGCCTTCATCCAAAGAAATCAGGGTCACACCTTGGGTGGCGCGTCCCAGTTCACGGATTTCAGCCACGCGGGTGCGCACGACCACACCCTTGTCGGTGATGAGCATGATTTCGTCTTCGGCGCGCACCAAGGTGGCGGCCACGACCTTGCCGTTGCGCTCAGACTGCTGGATGGCGATCATGCCCTTGGTGCCGCGGCCGTGGCGGGTGTACTCCACGATGCTGGTGCGCTTGCCGTAGCCATTTTCGGTGGCGGTCAGCACCGACTGCGACTCGTCTTCGGCCACCAGCATGGCGATGACCGACTGGCCCTCTTCCAGCATCATGCCGCGCACGCCGCGGGCGCTGCGGCCCATGGGGCGCACGTCTTCTTCGTCGAAGCGCACGGCCTTGCCGCCGTCCGAGAACAACATCACGTCGTGCTTGCCGTCCGTCAGGGCGGCGCCCACGAGCACGTCACCCTCGTCCAGGCCCACGGCGATGATGCCGGCCTTGCGCGGGTTGCTGAAGTCGGTCAGCGGCGTTTTCTTGACGGTGCCCATGCGGGTGGCCATGAAAACGTAGTGGTCTTCGGGGAAGCTGCGGAACTCGCCGGTCAGCGGCAGCACCACGTTGATCTTCTCGTCCTTTTCCAGCGGGAACATGTTGACCATGGGC
>CAYVOP010000159.1:0-7118 GCA_964453105.1 uncultured Aquabacterium sp.
GTGTAGAGACTGGACTCGAGGTAGTAGTTGTCGAAGCGAACGCCGAAGGCTTTCAAATCGAGATCTTGCTCGTGGCGCAGGTAGGCCACTGCAAATTGGCGGATGCCGTCGAGGTCTTCCGGGTCACCGGAGGCGGTGAATTCACGGTCGTCGGCCTTGACGGTTTTCTTGGCCAGGAAGTCGGCGGCGATGTCGGCAATGTAGTCGCCGTTGTAGGCCGATTCGGGCCAATGTTCGTCGCCCGGCTTATGGCCCTTGATGCGCGCATGGGTGGACCAGGCCAGGGTGCTGATTTGCACGCCGGCGTCGTTGTAGTAAAACTCGCGGGTAACTTGTTGACCCTGGGTTTCAAAGAGGTTGCACAGGGCATCGCCCAGCGCGCCCTGGCGGCCGTGGCCCACGTGCAGCGGACCGGTGGGGTTGGCGGACACAAATTCCACAAGCACCTTGCGCTGGGTGGGGTGCTGCCAACCAAAGCGGTCGCCAGCCACCAGCACATCGGTGACGATGGACTGTTTGGCTTCGGGCTTGAGGCGCAGGTTGATGAACCCGGGGCCGGCAATTTCCACGGCCGAGACCCATTCCTGCACGGCAGGCTGGGCTTGCAGGGCCGCGACCAGGGCAGTGGCCAGTTCGCGGGGGTTCTTTTTCAGGGGTTTGGCCAGTTGCATGGCCGCCGTGACGGCCAGGTCGCCGTGGGCTGCTTGCTTGGGGGCTTCGAAGGCCGGGATGAAGGTGTCGGGCGCTTCA
This sequence comes from uncultured Aquabacterium sp., assembly GCA_964453105.1. Taxonomy (GTDB): domain Bacteria; phylum Pseudomonadota; class Gammaproteobacteria; order Burkholderiales; family Burkholderiaceae_C; genus Aquabacterium. The sequence continues at coordinate 751 of CAYVOP010000159.1, forward strand.
GGCGCAACTTGACGCAGGGCTTCACCCAGGGCGGAAAGGAGGGCACGCTTGGCTTGAATCATCCAGGGATTCTACGAGGCTACAAGCTGCCAAGAAATGCACAGTGGCGACAGTGCTTTTCCGCACGCAGAAATTGCCATCTCGTGGAAAGATGGGCGCTATTCATATAAGTGGGCAGGCATGGACGGCATTGACATTGACCTCGATGCAGGGATGATCGGCAAGTACCGCATCGTCAAGAAGCTGGGCGAAGGCGCCACCAGCGAGGTATTTCTTTGCCGCGATGACTTCCATGACCGCGAGGTGGCCATCAAGCGCGTGCGGGCTTCGGCCCTGGGTGACGCGGCCGATGGTCCGGTGTACGCCCGCTTCTTCGCCGCCGAGGCGGCCTTGGTTGGGCGGCTGCAGCACCCGAACGTGGTTCAGATTTTTGACGCGGTGCCGGACCCAACCACGCCCTATGTGGTGATGGAGTTCGTGCCGGGCACCACACTGCGCACCTTCTGCCGGGCCGACCACCTTCTGCCGTTGGAGCTGGTGATTGAAGTGGGCTTCAAGTTGGCCATGGCGCTGGGCTATGTGTACCGGCAGGGCCTGATCCATCGGGATGTGAAGCCGGCCAACATCATGGCCATCACCAACGCAGCCGGCGTGGTGACGGATGTGAAGATCACCGATTTCGGCAGTGCGCTGAACCTGGCGGCCGAATCGACCCAGATTCACCAGGTGGGCTCGCTGGCGTACATGTCGCCCGAACAACTGGACGGTCAGGTGCTGGACAGCCGGGCCGACATCTATGCACTGGGCGCGGTGCTGTACCACCTGATTGCCGGGCGCCCGCCGTTTGACGCGCCCTCGCAAGCCGTGATGATGAATCAGATCTACAACCAGGCCCCGGCCCCGCTGGCGGGCCTGCGCTCGGGCGTGAACGAGGCGGTGGACGAGGTCGTGCTCAAAGCGCTGGCCAAGGACCCGAAGGACCGTTATCCGAACTGGGACGCCTTTGCGCAGGCTTTGTCAGGCCTGATCGCCGACCACAAGGTGCCCCGTGGCCACCTGCAAGGGGTGCTGGATTCGGAGCGTTTTAATCTCCTGCGCTCGCTGGACTTTTTCAACTCCTTCGGCGACGTGGAGTTGTGGGAAGTGGTGCACCGCGCCAAGTGGCAGCGCTTCCCGTTTGGCCATGCGCTGTACCGCCGTGGCGAGGAAGGGCGCACCTTTCACATCATTGCCCAGGGCAGCGTCGAGGTGTACCGCAACAGCAAGCGCGTGGCACTGCTGGGGGCGGGTACCTCGGTGGGCGAAATGGCCTACCTGGCCCCAAGCCCCGAGTTGCGCCGCCACAGCACCGACGTGGTGGTGACAGAGCCAGCGACCACCATTTCCTTCACCCCGGAAGCGATGCAGCAACTCAGCCCGGCTTGCCGACACCTGTTTGACGAGGCCTTCATTCGGGTGCTGGTGCGGCGACTGCATGCCGCCCATGAGGCCCTGGCCCACCCACGGCGGATCATGTAACGCCGCCCCACGTCGACCCGCCCTTCCTCAGCGCCGCAAGACTTCCAGCGCATACTGTTCATACACGTCTTTGTCGGGCCAGTCTGAACCACAGGGCTTGATGTCGATTCGCTGGATTCGCCCTGCTGTGAGTCGCACATCCGCATCGGTTGTGCGCTCATGGTTGGCACGAACCACCCAGACGCATTCCTGCCCCACCGGCGGATGCGTCAGCGGATTGTCGAAGCGCACCAGCAAACCCGCCTGAGTTGCAGCCTCCAGCCACAACAAGCATGCCTCGTGCGGGACGCAAGACACCTCGCGCAACCCGGATTCGTTTTTGAGCTGAACCAGGCGACGCAGCACCGAATCGGTTTGCTCAACGTTGCCATCCAAGGGATCGGCTTTCAAGTGAATGCGGCCACCATGCCACCCCAAGACCAGGGTCGACGCAACGAACAGGCCCGACAGCGCCACGACCGCAGCCGTCAGCAGCCTCATCCCGACACGGACTTGAGAAGCTGAATTTGAATCGGCGAACGCATCCCGCCTGAGTCGGACATCAGGATTCGCATCGGCACCGCCAGCCGGCAACATGGCAAGCACGATCAAGGTGAAGCCAAGGATGTACCCTGGGGAATACCAAAGTTCCTGCCCGAGCAGCCGGCTCACGATCAAGCTAGCGCCCATCGCCACCAGCACCCGCTTTTCATGCGCCCCCAGGCGAACCGCAGCCCACGCGCCAGCAGCCATCGCGCCCAAGGAAACCAATGTCAAGGGCGCCGTCCAGGCAATGCCTCGGGCTTTGCGCTGCAGTTGATAGCCCATATCGGCCACGAAGCTGGAATAAGACTGCCACTCGTACCAGAGATAGGCTGCGCCCGCGACCAGGACCACCGCCACCCAGGCGACATCGCCGCCGCTGATCCGGCGCGACGCAGCCGGACGCGCCTCGAACCCTTGCCACGCCGCTAACGACAGGACGGCCAGCAAGACGTAGGCGCCATTCGGATGGACCAAGCCCGATAGCACGGCCAAGGCGATTGCAGCAAACAAGCGTTGACGCAGCAGAAACCACGCGCTCAGCAGGACCAGCAACAGAAAGGGTGCTTCCATGCGCGCGATGCGAGACAAGGTGAGCAGCGGCAAGGTGAGGAACGGCGCATACAAAACGACGAACTGCAGACGATTGAATCGGCGCCCAATGCCGGCCAGCACAAACAAGATCAACCCGAAGGCCACGGTTGAAAACAGTCTCGCCCCCCACAGCCCTGAGATGCCCGTGGCTTTCATGAACAACCCACACAGCACCGCGTAGCCTGGGGGCATCCAGTGCAGGGCACGCTGAGGATCGAGGCTGGGCGAAAACAGGGTGAAGGCTTGCGCGAAGGCCTGTGCGGGCGGCACAAAGAAAGCTTCGTCTACGTAAGGATTGGGGTAATCAAACCAGGCTCGCCACAAAAAGAAGGCATAAAGCAGCAAGCTGGTGAGGACCACCCCGCAACGGAAAGGCCGGTCGGCTGGCGCCAGCAAGGACCGAATCACCCGAACTGAAACTGTGTTTTTCATCCCCGTCATGGGGTCTCCCTCATTGATTCATATCTTGATGCTGGCGAGTATGGCAGCAGCCATCGCCTGAGCTTGATTCCTGTCATCCGAAGGGCGAGGCCGTGCGTTGAGCATGAACGATGCTGCCTGTTGGCCAGCCAATCGACATCACCCCATACGGAGATCTGACATGCGCGCTTTGATTGCTGCCCTTTCCCTGACACTGTTGTCCTCCCTGGCCCACGCTGGCGAAGCCTGCGAAGCCAAAGCGGTAGACAAAAATGGCAAGGCCCTGGCCGGCGCGGCCAAGAACAGCTTCATGAAGAAGTGTGAGAAGGAAGCCGGTGGCGCAGCCTGCGCGGCCAAGGCAGTGGACAAGAATGGCAAGGCGCTTGCAGGTGCCGCCAAGAACAGCTTCATGAAGAAGTGTGAAAAGGAAGCGGCCACCGCTCAATAAGCAGCAAACAGGCCCCTCGCGGGCCTGTTGTGTTTTGCCTGACCGAGTTTGCCCCTGAGCCCGATCACCCTCATCGGGTCCAAACACCCCGCGCCAGCAAAGCAGCCGCCAGGGGCACCAACACCAGCACATGGGCTTCGATCATGACCAGACGGCGCACCGATCGAATGTCGTCTGCGCTGGGCAGTGTGCCGTCTGCGTCGAGCTGACGCCGCCAGCGCAAAAAGCTGAACGTGGGCTTGAGCGACAACAGGCCAATGAGCGCAAACAGGGTGACCTTGATGTGCAACAGCGGCTGTTGCCAATACCAGCCCATGCCCTTGAGGCCCCAGTAAGTGCGAGCCAACCCCGTCAACAACACGGCGATGGCTGCGAACAAATAGATCAGATCCAGCCGGGCCAGACGGCGCACCACGGCAGCATTCATCCACTCCACACGACACAAAGCCGCTTCACTGGTCAGAAAGACCACGACACTGAAGATGGCCAGGAAATGCGCGTAAGCCAACACCGATTCCAGCAACATGATGCGAGGCGCTCCGTCTCAAGTTCGTCCATGAAAGGAATGGGACTCAGTGTCACAGAAAACGGCGCTCAGCCTGCCGCCGTCCGCCAATAGGCAGAGTCACCATAGGCCTGCTTGACGAAATCAATCCACAAGCGCAGGCGCAGGGGCAAATGCTTGCGCTGAGCGAACACAGCGTAAATGCCATTGGGCGGGGCGATGAAATCGTCCAGCACGCTGACGAGTTTGCCGTTTCGCACATCGGCTTCCACCTCCCACAAGGACCGCCAGGCCAGCCCCAACCCTTCCAGACACCAGGCGTGCAACACCTGGCCGTCGGAACAGTCAAGTCGCGTGGCGGGGCGCACGTAGTGCAGCTGCCCGTCGATCGTGAAAGCCCAGCCTCGGGTCTGCCCCGCCTCTGAACTCAAGGTGAGGCAGTCGTGGCGGGTGATGTCTTGCGGATGCTCGGGCTTCCCACGCTTGGCCAGATAGGCCGGGCTGGCCACGCAAAGCCGGCGATTGTCAGCCAGGCGCACGCTGACCAGACTGGAGTCAGGCAGATCGCCGACCCGAATGGCGCAATCAAACCCCTCGTTGACCAGATCGACCACCCGGTCAGATAAGTTCAATGAGATGGACACTTCCGGGTGCTCGGCCACAAAACGGGGCACCAGGGGCGCCACATGACGGCGACCAAAACCGGCCGGCGCCGTCACGCGCAAGTGCCCGCTGGCCTTGACCCCACCGGCACTGACGCTGGCTTCGGCATTGGCTAGATCGGCCAGCAGACGTTGGGCATCTTCCAAGAAGGCGGTTCCCTCATGGGTGAGGCTGATGCGCCGCGTGGTGCGCACCAGCAGCTTCACACCCAAGCGCTCTTCCAGCGCATCGATGCGGCGCCCGATGACCGCTGGCGCAATGCCTTCGGCCAGGGCTGCAGCCGTCAGGCTACCCTTGGTGGCCACCGCCACAAAGGTTTCGATCTGCTTGAGTCGATCCATGGCCCCTCGTTATTTGAACTGGACTGCCTCGCCAACCGCTGAAAACCACACGGAACCTGCATGGTGTCGAGGTGGCTCAAGGCGAGCAATCGGGGCTCGCCCGATCCGCCATCTCAGACAGACCTTTATTTTTGCTTAAAAGTCATCAATCAATCACTTTTTGATCTATTAATGTTTACGTAGGTATCGAATACACTGCCGCCTGTCATCAAGGCGAGGTGCGTTCGTCTGCCGTTTTTTCCCCTGAAAAGACTGCGGCGCGCGACAATCGACCCTTTGTTTTTTCGCCCGATTTCTCTGTTCATCCTGACGAGGTTTTCATGACCGCACGCACCACCGTCCACGGCCTGCAAGTGGCCACCGAGCTGTTCCGCTTTGTTGAAGACAAGGTTTTGCCCGGTACCGGCATCGACAGCGCCAAGTTCTGGGCTGGCTTCGACGCCATCGTCAACGACCTGGCCCCCAAAAACGCCGCCCTGCTGGCCGAACGTGACCGCATCCAGACTGAAATGGATGCCTGGCACACCGCCAACCCCGGCCCCATCAAGAACATGGACGCCTACAAGGCCCATCTGGAAAAGATTGGCTACCTGGTACCCGTGCCTGCCGACGTGAAGGCCACCACCGCCAATGTGGACGCCGAACTGGCTCTGCAAGCAGGCCCCCAACTGGTGGTGCCCATCCTGAACGCGCGTTACGCTCTGAACGCAGCCAACGCTCGCTGGGGTAGCCTGTACGACGCCCTGTACGGCACGGACGCCATCTCTGAAGAAGGCGGCGCCACCAAGGGCCCCGGCTACAACGAAGTGCGCGGCAACAAGGTCATCGCCTGGGCCCGCAACTTCCTGGACACCGCAGCCCCTCTGGAAGGCGCTTCGCACAAGGATTCCACCGGCTACGCCATCGTCAACGGCCAACTGGCTGTGACCGTGGGCGGCAAGACCGTGGGCCTGAAGAACCCCGCACAACTGGTGGGCTACCAAGGCGACGCCGCTGCCCCCAGCAGCGTGCTGCTGGTGAACAACGGCATGCACGTTGACATCCAGATCAACCGCAACACCAACATCGGCAAGACCGACGCCGCTGGCGTGGCCGACGTGGTGCTGGAATCGGCCGTGTCCACCATTTTGGACCTGGAAGACTCCGTGGCCGCTGTGGACGCCGAAGACAAGGTGCTGGGCTACAGCAACTGGCTGGGCATCCAATTGGGCACCCTGACCGAAGAAGTGGCCAAGGGTGGCAAGACCTTCGTGCGCGCCTTGAATGGCGACCGCGTCTACACCGCGCCCAATGGCGGTCAAGTCAAGCTGCACGGCCGCTCGCTCATGTTCGTGCGTAACGTGGGCCACCTGATGAC
>CAYVOP010000160.1:0-7094 GCA_964453105.1 uncultured Aquabacterium sp.
AGCAACGACTTCGAGCGAGCCACAGCCATTGCCCGTGACATGGTCACACGTTATGGCATGACCGACGAACTCGGCCCCATGGTGTATGCCGACAACGAAGGCGAAGTCTTCCTGGGTCGCTCTATTACCAAAACGACCAACATGTCTGAAGAGACGATGCAGAAGGTGGATCACGAGATCCGTCGCATCATCGACGAGCAGTACGCCCTGGCACGCAAGCTGATCGAAGACAACCAGGACAAGATGCACGCGATGGCCAAGGCTTTGCTGGAATGGGAAACCATCGACGCCGAGCAGATTGAAGACATCATGTCTGGCCGCGACCCCCGTCCTCCAAAAGACTGGTCGCCATCGTCTCGTCCTAATGGCGGCGGCAAGCCTCCAATGAACACCGACGGAGCACCGGCTGCGGCCTGATCCGACGGTCACACACAAACCAACGGGGCTTCGGCCCCGTTTTGTATTCTGGTTTCATCCACAACCTGGGTAAGAGAAATTCATGACCACCCCAATCTGGCAGGCTGGGCGCTTTCGGTTGAGCCTGTCTCAGCCGTTGGTGATGGGCATTGTGAATGCCACGCCCGATTCGTTTTCCGACGGGGGGCAACATCAGTCCCGCACTGCGGCATTGGCTCACTGTGAAACCCTGCTGAAGCAGGGCGCTGACATTCTCGACATTGGCGGAGAGTCGAGCCGCCCCGGCGCCCCCGCCTTGAGTGCCGAGGAAGAATGGCAGCGCATTGGTGAATTGGTTCAAGAAGCGGTGAAATTGCAGGTGCCCATTTCCATTGACACCTACAAGACGGAAACCATGCTGCGGGCCCTAGACGCCGGCGCCGACATCATCAACGACATCCGAGCCCTAGGTGCCCCAGGGGCCATAGATGCGATTGCATGCCATCCAAGCTGCGGCGTGTGCCTTATGCATATGCAGGGCAAGCCTGAAAGCATGCAAGAGGCGCCGCAATACCTTGATGCGGTCTCCGAGGTGAAGCAATTCCTGGCGGAACGGGCTCATGTGCTACTGGCCAATGGGGTGGGGCGGGACCGAATCACCCTGGATCCGGGATATTGTTTTGGCAAGACACCGCAACATAATCTTGAGTTGTGGCGGCGCCAGACGGAGTTGCTTGAACTAGGCTTTCCGCTGCTGATTGGCTGGTCGCGAAAGTCGACCCTGGGCGTGATCACCGGCAAGCCTGTTGAACAGCGGCTTGCCGCGAGCTTGGCCGCCGCTCTGGCCTCGATTCAACGGGGTGGACGCATCATTCGCGTTCACGATGTGGCCGAAACGGTGGATGCGATCAAGGTCTGGCAAGCGGCCGGATTATTGGAATCGACATGATTCAGGCGCAAAATACCCTTTTGCCTCAACCAAACTGACAAATCAAACAACATGGCTGCACGACAGTATTTCGGGACGGACGGCATTCGTGGCACCGTAGGCCAAGCTCCTATTACCCCTGACTTCGTTCTTCGCCTGGGGCATGCGGTGGGGCAAGTGCTCAAGCGCACCGAAAAGCGTCCTACGGTTCTGATTGGCAAAGACACCCGCATTTCGGGCTACATGCTCGAATCAGCCCTGGAAGCAGGCTTTGCCTCGGCGGGGGTGGATGTTCTGATGACAGGGCCGCTGCCTACGCCCGGCGTGGCCTACTTGACTCGTGCCCTGCGCCAAAGCCTGGGTGTGGTGATCAGTGCGTCGCACAACCCCTTTGCTGACAACGGGATCAAATTCTTCTCGGCTCATGGAGAGAAGCTGCCTGACGATTGGGAAATGGCCGTTGAAGCCGCCTTGAACGATGCACCTCAATGGGTTGACTCTGCCAGCCTGGGACGCGTGCGCCGGGTTGAAGACGCTCGCGGCCGCTATATCGAGTTCTGTAAGGCGACTTTCCCGAACCATTTGTCGCTCAAGGGCCTGAAGTTGGTGGTGGATGCCGCCCATGGCGCGGCCTACCAAGTGGCACCCAATGTGTTCCACGAACTGGGGGCCGAGGTCATTTCGATTGGCTGCGCCCCCAACGGCGTGAACATCAATGATGGCGTGGGCGCTACCCACCCAGAGGCTTTGGTGAAGGCTGTGGCCGAGCACAAGGCCCACTATGGCATTGCCCTCGATGGCGATGCCGACCGCTTGCAGATCGTGTGCGCCGATGGTCGCCTGCTCAATGGCGACGAGCTGCTCTACGTCATGGTGGCCGATCGGATGGAGCAAGGCCAGGCTGTGCCTGGTGCCGTCGGTACTTTGATGACCAATATGGCCGTGGAATTGGCGCTGAAGAGCCGTGGCATTGACTTCGTGCGCGCCAAGGTGGGTGACCGCTACGTGCTGGAAGAATTGAGCAGCCGTGGCTGGCAATTGGGTGGGGAGGGCTCGGGCCACTTGCTGGCACTGGATCGCCACACCACGGGTGACGGCATCGTCAGCGCCCTGCAGGTGCTGCAAGCCGTGGTCCGTACCGGTCGCAGCTTGCCTCAGTGGCTGGATGGTGTGTCGTTGTTCCCGCAGCGCTTGATCAATGTGCGCTTGCAGGCCGGGCACGATTGGAAGAACAGCCAGGCCTTGTCATCGGAACAAGAGCGTGTCGGCCGTCTGCTGGAAGGCCGAGGCCGCATTCTGATTCGCCCTTCTGGCACAGAACCCTTGTTGCGCGTGATGGTCGAAGCCCGAGAACAGGCTCTGGCCGATGAATGCGCGCAAGCGCTGGCAGACGCCGCAGTGCGATGAGGGTAGTGGGTCGGTCATAAAGCGACTGCCCCATGACAAAGCGGACCCATGGGTCCGCTTTTTTCTGTCCGGCTGATCAATGAATCTGCCGGGGCACACCTGGGCTTCGGCGCCAGGGCTTACTTTTTGGGCGCAGGTGGGGTCAGCACACGATCAATTTTGTGGACGATGCCGTTGGACGAGGCCACGTCGGCCTGGGTGACCATGGCGTCGTCAAGCGTAATGAATTCACCGGCCTTGGACACGTTCAGCTTGCTGCCGCCCACAGTGCTCAGCGTGGTGTTTTCGGTGATGTTAGCCGCAGAGACTTTGCCAGCCACGATGTGATATGACAGCAGGGCTTTCAACTGGGCTGGGTCTTTGGCCAGTTTGTCGAGAGTGGCAGGCGGCAGCGCCTGGAATGCCTCATTGGTTGGCGCGAAGATCGTGACGGGCGAGCTGCCGTTCAAAACATCACCCAGTTCAGCTTGCTGGGCCAATTTGTAGAAAGTCGACAGATCCGCAGACTGTGCGGCTGCAGCGGTGGCGGCATCTTGCTTCAGGCTAGCGCAACCTGTCATCGCGGCGGCAGCCATGGCCAGGAACAGTGCAGCACAGGCGCGAACGGTCGCGTTACGTTTCGTCATAGTGGAAGTCTCCGTGAGGTAAAACGCCTGTCATCTGAGGCGAACCTGGGCACGATAAGACTGTCATGTGACAGATAGGTGACGCAATAATGACCGCGCTGTCACAAATAAATGAGCTGTTCAGTAGATTGAAATATGACAGTGCCGCCGAAAGCTGTCATGTTGCCGTCACAATGCGCACCTAAAGTCCGTCGTACTGAAATTTGACTGTCACATGACATCGAAAGGCGAAGACATGACTTTGAAACTGATCCGCTCCACTGCCGCAATTGCTTTGGCTCTGATGAGCGCGAGCGTGTTTGCTGAAGACGTCACCGGTGCTGGCGCCAGCTTCCCCGCACCCGTGTATGCCAAGTGGGCGTCTCTTTTCAATACCGCCACGGGCGTGCGAATCAACTACCAATCGGTGGGTTCGGGTGCTGGCATCAAGCAAATCAAGGCCAAAACCGTTGACTTTGGCGCGTCTGATATGCCCCTGAAAGACGACGAACTGGCCAAGGACGGTCTGATGCAGTTCCCCACCGTGATCGGTGGCGTGGTTCCAGTGGTGAACATCAAGGGCGTGCAGCCTGGCCAGTTGAAGCTGACCGGCGAAGTGCTGGGCAACATCTACCTGGGCAACATCAAGAAGTGGAACGATCCCGCCATCGTGGCTCTGAACCCCGGTGTGGCACTGCCTGATTCCGCCATCGCCCCCGTTCGCCGCGCAGATGCTTCCGGCACCAGCTTCATCTTCACCAACTACCTGAGCAAGGTGAACGCCGAGTGGAAAACCAAGGTGGGTGAGGGTACTTCGGTGAACTGGCCAACTGGCGCGGGTGGCAAGGGCAACGAGGGCGTTTCTGCTTTCGTGCAACGCCTGCCCAACTCGATTGGCTATGTGGAATACGCCTACGCCAAGCAAAACAAGATGTCTCACGTCACGCTGCGCAATGCCGATGGCAACTACGTTCAACCTGACGATGAAGCCTTCAAGGCCGCAGCCGCCGGCGCAGAGTGGAACAAGTCGTTCTATCAGATCCTGACAAACCAGGCTGGCAAAACCGCCTGGCCCATCAGCGGCGCCACTTTCATCCTGATGCACAAGCGCCAAGACAAGCCTGCGCAGGCTGCCGCCACCCTGAAATTCTTTGACTGGGCTTACACCACCGGTGACAAGAGCGCCGCTGATCTGGAATACGTGCCGCTGCCCGCCGCAGTGAAAGATCTGGTCCGCAAGCAGTGGGCCGGCTTGACCGACGCCGCTGGCAAGACCGTGAGCTACAAGTAATCCGCTCACATTCAACCGAAAGCTTCCTGTTTGGGGGGCTTTCGGTTTTGCCTTGTATTTCTGACAGTAGTAACGCTTCTTGCTCGACGGAGCCTGCCCATGACAGCCATCTTGCCAGCCGATATGGATGATTCGGCCCCTCCTGCCCGACAACAACAGAAGCGACAACCCATGACCAATCCTCCCGTTCGACGCGTCAATGCTCCCTGGGCTGATGCGGTGTTTGCATTGCTGGCTCGCGGTGCAGCCATTCTGACTTTGTCGATTCTGGCCGGCATCATCATTTCGCTGGTCATTGGCGCCTGGCCCGCCATTCACGAATATGGCCTGAGCTTTTTGTGGCGTGCCGATTGGGACCCCGTGCAAGAGCAGTACGGCGGCCTGGTGATGATCTACGGCACGCTGATGACCTCGTTCATTGCCTTGCTGATCGCGGTACCCGTGAGTTTCGGCATTGCCATGTTCCTGACCGAGCTGTCGCCCGCCTGGCTGAAGCGCCCCTTGGGCATTGCGGTGGAGCTGCTGGCAGCGGTGCCGTCGATTGTTTACGGCATGTGGGGCCTGCTGGTGTTTGGTCCCATCTTGTCGACTTACGTTCAGCAGCCTCTGCAAACCTTGACGGAAGGCGTGCCTTATCTGGGCGCGTTTTTCTCCGGCCCACCTGTGGGCATCGGTATTTTGTCGGCCGGCATCATTCTGGCCATCATGATCATTCCCTTCATCGCCTCGGTGATGCGTGACGTGTTTGAAGTCACTCCACCCATGCTGAAGGAATCGGCCTACGGTCTGGGGTCGACCACTTGGGAAGTGGTCTCGAAGGTGGTTCTGCCTTACACCAAGACGGGTGTGGTGGGCGGCATCATGCTGGGTCTGGGTCGCGCTTTGGGTGAAACCATGGCGGTGACTTTCGTGATCGGCAACATGAACCAGTTGAATTCCTTGTCGGTGTTCGAGGCAGCCAACAGCATCACCTCGGCGCTGGCGAACGAATTTGCCGAAGCAGGCGAGGGCCTGCATCAAGCCTCGTTGATCTATCTGGGCTTGATTCTGTTCTTCATCACCTTCGTGGTGCTGGCATTTTCCAAGTTGTTGTTGGCCAAGCTGAAGAAGGCTGAAGGAGCCCGCGCATGACATCCACCAGTTCTTCTCGCATTGCCAAGCACAACAGCCGCAAGCGCATCAATGCGCTGGCCCTGGCCCTGTCGCTGGCTGCCATGGCTTTCGGTCTGGTCTGGCTGGTGTGGATTCTGGTTGAAACCATTCGCCTTGGCATGGATGGCTTAACCTTTGCCACCTTCACGCAGATGACCCCTGCACCGCAGGAGGCCGGCGGTCTGGCCAACGCCATCATGGGCTCGTTGATGATGGTGGGCCTGGCCACCCTGATTGGCACCCCCGTGGGTGTGATGGCTGGCGTCTATCTGGCTGAGTATGGCCAAGGCGGCTGGCTGGGCAGCGTGACCCGTTTCATCAACGACATCCTGCTGTCTGCACCTTCGATCGTGATTGGCCTGTTCGTGTATTCCACGGTGGTGGCACGCAGCAAGACTTTCTCAGGCTGGGCGGGTGTATTGGCCTTGGCTTTGATCGTGGTGCCCGTGGTCATTCGCACAACCGAAAACATGCTGGTTCTGGTTCCCAATGCGCTGCGCGAAGCCGCCTATGCACTGGGTACACCCAAGTGGCGAGTGATTCTCACCATCACGCTGAAGTCGGCTCGCGCAGGTGTGATCACCGGGGTGCTACTGGCTGTGGCCCGTATTTCGGGTGAAACGGCACCGTTGCTGTTCACAGCCCTGTCCAACCAGTTCTGGAACTCGGACCTGGGTGGCCCGATGGCCAGCCTGCCCGTGACTATCTTCAAATTCGCCATGAGCCCTTACGAAAACTGGCAAAAGCTAGCCTGGGCTGGCGTGTTCCTGATCACGATCGGGGTGCTGGTTCTGAACGTCCTGGCTCGCACCCTGTTCCGTCAGCGCTGATTTCGCGCTGTAGCAAAAGAATATTTCTGGAGTTTCCTCAATGGATGCCAAGGTTCAAACCTCGACACAGCCGAAGTCCAAGCTGTCGGTTCGCAATCTGAATTTCTTCTACGGCAAGTTCCACGCGCTGAAGAACGTGAACATGGAGTTGCCCGAGAACAAGGTCACCGCCTTTATCGGCCCCTCTGGTTGTGGCAAGTCGACCCTGTTGCGCACCTTCAACCGCATGTTCGAGTTGTATCCTGAGCAGCGCGCAGAAGGCCAGATCCTGCTGGATGGTCAAGACATTCTGACCACCAAGGAAGACGTGTCTCTGATCCGTGCCAAGGTGGGCATGGTGTTCCAGAAGCCCACACCATTCCCCATGTCGATCTACGAGAACATCGCCTTCGGTGTGCGCCTGTTCGAGAACCTGTCGCGCGTGGAAATGGACGAGCGAGTGGAATGGGCCCTGAAGAAGGCCGCGCTGTGGAACGAAGTGAAAG
>CAYVOP010000161.1:0-7093 GCA_964453105.1 uncultured Aquabacterium sp.
GAAGACGTGGTTCCCAAGATGGTTGGTATCGCTACCCTGCAAAAAGTGCTGCAACTGCTCCTCGAAGAGGGCGTGCACATTCGCGACATGCGCTCGATCATCGAAACGGTGGCCGAGCAGGCCGCCATGATCCCGGCGCTGGCCAGTGATCCCTCCGAGCTGGCCAAGCGCATTCGCGTCGGTCTGGCTCCCGCCATCGTCCAACAGATTTACGGTCCAGTTCGTGAACTGGATGTCATCGCCATCGAACCTGATCTGGAGCGCCTGCTGACTCAGGCCCTGACCAGCGCCGGTGGCCCCATGCTCGACCCCGGTGTGGCAGATCACCTGACCCGCCAGGCCGCAGACGCTTCTCAACGCCAGGAAAACCTGGGCCACCCCGCTTGCCTGCTGGTGCCGGACTCCATCCGCCCGATGGTCGCCCGCCTGCTCAAGCGCGCCGCACCCCGACTGAAGGTGCTGGGCCACAGCGAGATTCCTGAGACTCATTCGATTCGCATCGGTACCCTGATCGGAGGCCACGCATGAACGTCAAACGCTTTATCGGACGCAATTCTCGCGAAGCCATGCAGAAGGTCAAAGCTGCCTTCGGGGATGATGCGGTGGTCCTGTCCACCAAGCCCGCTCCAGAAGGTGGCATCGAAATTCTGGCCATGGCCGCTGACAGCGTGCCTGCCATCGATTCCTACCCCGTTGAGCGCGCCGAGCCTCAAGCTCGCCCTGAACCTGTGACCTTCCCCAAGGTGTCGCCCACTCAGGTGGCCGCCTCGAAGGAAGCCGCACCTCAGCGCGAAGCAGGCAAATCGGGCGTGGGCAACACCGTGGCCAATCTGGCTAACTCGGTGCAAGACGACGTCAAGCAACTGGCCATGAGCACCCTGTCGTTCCAGGACTATGTCCGCGAGCGCATGCTCAAGCGCCGCCAGGCTGCCCTGCAAGCCCGTACCGAACCCGCGATGGCCGTGTCGCCTGAAGAGCAACTGAGCCAGCGCTTTGCGCAGCCCAAGCCTCAGCGCCCCGCCGTGTCGACCTCGGTCGATCTGGGTGGCGAGCCCATGATGCAGCACGCCGCCGCCGTTCGCGACGAACCTGTGGAAGCCTGGCCAGATGTGCAGCAACTGCTGTCGGCCCGACCACAAGCTGCGGCGCCTCAGGCTGTGGAGCAGCAACCCAAGCCAGCAGCGGCCCGTCCTGCCCAAGTGGTGCCCCTGCGTACCGACAACCCCGAGTTGACCCTGGCTGGTCTGACCGCTCGCCAGAACCCCGCTTGCGAGTCGCGCCCCGATCCCGCCACCATGGACGCCCTGAAGGCGGCGCAAGAAGCCAACGCCACCATGTTGGGCGAGTTGCGTGCCATGCGCGCCATGATGAAAGAGCAGTTCGAAACCATGGCTTTCATCGAAAAGCTGGGCCGCACGCCTTCACAGGCTGCGCTGGCTCAAAAGCTGCTCGACGGTGGGTTCTCGGCTGTGCTGATCCGCAAGATGCTGGACGCGATGCCCGCTGAGGTCTCGTCCGGTGCCGCCGACGAAGTGCAGTGGGCCACCCAGGTGCTGCAGCGCAACCTTAATACCGCCGATCAGGAACCCGGCCTGGAAGACCGCACCGGCGTGTTCGCCATGATCGGTTCGACCGGTGTCGGCAAAACCACCACCACCGCCAAGCTGGCCGCCGCGTTTGCCGCCAAGCATGGTGCGCACAACCTGGGCCTGATCACCCTGGACGCCTACCGGATGGGCGCCCACGAACAGCTGCGCGCCTATGGCCGCATCCTGGGCGTGCCCGTTCACATGGCCCATGACCGTGCGGCCCTGGAAGACCTGCTCGAGCTGCTGGCCAGCAAGAAGCTGATCCTGATCGACACCGCCGGCATGCCCCAGCGCGATGCCCGCTGCAAGGAACTGCTCGACATGTTGGCTCACCCCAGCATCCAGAAGCTGCTGGTGGTCAACACCGCGGCCCAGGGCGACGCCATCGAAGATGTGATGCTGTCGTACCAAGCCAACCAGTGCGCGGGCGTGATTCTGTCCAAGCTGGATGAAGCCGTGAAGCTCGGTCCAGCCCTGGATGCGTTAATTCGTCACAAAACTCGGGTTCTCGGTGTAGCCAATGGCCAAAGAGTGCCAGAAGATTGGCATCGTCTGTCTGCTCAGGCGCTGATCCATCGGGCTCTGCGTGCCAGCCTCAACCCGGCTTATCGCCTGGATCCCAATGAGGTCAGCCTGGTGTTCTCGATGCCACCAGTCAACCTGAGCGAAGCGCAGGCGTCCGCGCGAACTGTTTGATGTCATCTGATTCTGTTTGATCGATCTGATAACCATCACAAAAACATGATTCGTTCTGACCGTTCAACCTCTGCAAGCGCCCCGGGAGTTGGGCGCCCCACTGACCAGGCCCACGGCCTGCGCCAGATGTTTGCCGCCCGGGTGATCCGATTCATTCCCGTGGTGGCCAACCCCGCAGCTGCTTGTGGCGGCTTGGTGCTGGAACGCCTGTGCACCACCTTCGCGGGGTTTGGTCTCAACACCCTGGTGGTCGATGCCAGCGATCAGGCTCGCCCCCCCAGCGAGTTGGCCGCCTTTGACCTGGCTGAAGGCATCGAAGACCTGTCTCGTCAAGTGCGCTACATGCCAGCGCGGGGTCTGCCCCTGCGTCATGTGGATGCGCGCGGCTCATGCGCTACCTTGCTCGATGCGCTGGCCGATGCCTCGCCCCAAAGCGACGTCATCCTGATTCACGCCTCGGCCAGCGAATTGGTGCGCATTTTTGGCCACCGGGCCGGGCACACCAATCTGCGTCCCTTGCTGTTTTGCAACGACATGGCCGAAGGCCTGACCGACGCCTACGGTGCCATCAAGGTCATCGTGCAGCGTGGCCACTGGCTGGCTTACGACCTGGTGGTGTGTGCTTCCGCACGCTCGAAGCAAGCCGACGAAGTCGCTCGCCGCCTGGCCCACTGTGCCGACAATTTCCTGGGTGCAGCGCAGCATCGTAGCCTGCGACTGGACCCACAAGAATCCTCCGACCGCGATCCCAGCGCCGAATTTCAGGAGCTGGCGGCAGGACTGTTGCGATGCGCCTGGGTGCAAACCCTGGGCGACACCGCGTTCGACCACCTGGTGTCACCGGGGGCAGCCTTGCCCTCTCGTGTCGCCCCAGTATTGAATTGATGCCATGGAGCAGAACATGTACACCGCCAAAGGCCGTCTCGACATCGATTCCATGCTCAAGCAATACAGCCCGCTTGTGCGTCGTCTGGCCCACCAGATGATCGCCAAGCTGCCTGCCAACGTCGAAATCGACGACCTGATCCAGGTTGGCATGATCGGCCTGTCTGACGCGCTGACCCGGTTCGATGCAGGCCAGGGCGTGCAATTCGAAACCTTCGCCACCCAACGCATTCGCGGCGCCATGCTCGACGAACTGCGCGGCGCCGACTGGCTCAGCCGCGGCACCCGCAAACAGCAGCGCGACATTGAATCTGCCGTGCACAAGCTGGAGCAGAAGCTGGGTCGTGCGCCGCAGGAAAGCGAAATCGCCAAAGAAATGGGCCTGACCCTCATCGAGTATCAGGAAATGCTCGGCAAGGTGCGAGGCACCCAGCTGATCTACCTGGAAGACATGAGCGGCGAAGATGGCGACAACGACTACCTTGACCGCCATGTGACTGACGAAGGCAACGATCCGCTGAGCATGCTGCAGGACCACCGCATGCGCGTGGCCTTGGTCGAAGCCATCAAGAACCTGCCCGAGCGTGAACAGTACGTCATGAGCATGTACTATGAGCAGGATATGAATCTCAAGGAAATCGCTGCGGTTCTGGGCGTGACCGAGTCCCGTGTGTGCCAGCTGCACAGCCAGTCGATTGCACGTTTGAGAGTCAAGTTGCGCGAATGGTGAGGTGTGGCCGGCATCACTGATCTGACCAAGACGGTGAGGCGACAATGTTCAACGTATTTCGTCGTGCGCCAGCAGTTCTCCCTGAGGAGCCTGCTGGCGTTTTGCCTTCTGAGACCCCTCAGCCCGACCTTCGTTCGCTGGCTTCTGGCCTCGCGCGTGATGCCGATGGCCTGGGCAAGGAGGCTGCGCAGTTGCGCGGCACGCTGGAAGACACCAGCGCCGTGGCCATTCATCAGCAGGATGCCCTGAAACAGCTGACGGAGCAGCTGCACGACATCATTCAGGCGCAGTCGCTCATTCGGGACCTCACAGTACAGGGCTTGCAGTCTGTTGCTGGTGCACGCGACACGGTCGCACATGTGGGGCAAGAAGTGTCGGGGGTGGTGGCCACTTTGCAGGAAGTGGCGGGTGCTGCCACTGACATCACTCAGATTGCCTTGCAGACCCGCCTGGTTGCTTTCAACGCATCGGTCGAAGCCAAGCGTGCCGGTGTCGCGGGAGCCGGCTTTTCTGTGGTGGCTGATGCCGTCAAAGACCTCGCCACTCAGGTTGAATCCAGCTCGAAGGCCATCATGAGCACGGTGGCACAGTTGGACCAACGCATTCAGAGTCTGGCGCAAGAGTTGTCTCGCGATGTAGCCGGTCGTCAACCCCATGCCAGTCGGCAGTTGACTTTCTACGAGTCGCTGGCTCGCGTGGAGGACGGGGTGCAGCGCATCAGTCAGGCCGCCGAAGAAAGCTGTGCGTCCTCAAACCTCATCACTGCGCAAATGCAGACCATGGGCCAGGAAATGGCCCGCACACGAGACGCCCTGGGCACGGCTTTGCAGCGTAGCGAAAGTGTGTTGGGCATTTCCGAACGCTTGATGGAAGCGATGGCATCGTGCGGGGTTCGCACGCCCGACACCCCCTACATCGAACTGGCACAACGGGTGGCCGCTCAAATTTCCCAAGCCCTCGAGACGGCATTGCAGCGTCATCGCATCCCGCTTGATGATTTGTTCGACGAGCGTTACCGACTCATCGAAGGCAGCGAGCCTCGCCAGCATGAAACTCGCTTTAATACACTGACCGACGAACTGTTTCCTCCCATTCAAGAGCCGGCCTTGCAGGCATTGCCCGATATCGTTTTCTGCATCGCCGCCGACCGCAATGGCTATATCTCGACGCACAACCGCGTCTATTGCCAGCGTCAGCGTCCGGGCGACGTGGTTTGGAACACAGCGAACTCGCGCTGGCGTCGGGTGTTCAATGATCGAACCGGCCTGGCTTCGGCTCGCAATACGCGCCCCTTCCTGTTGCAGACCTATCGTCGCGACATGGGCGGAGGGCAGTATGTTTTGCTCAAGGAGGCCGCTGCCCCCATCGTCGTTCAGGGGCGCCACTGGGGTGGCCTGCGGCTTGCGTACAAATTCACAAACTGACGCCCTTTGTCCGCCTTCATGGGTCAACGTTGGTTGACTCCGATTGACCGGACCTTTGGTCGATAACGGTTAATAACTCGCACCGGGCACGAGCAGTTTTGTCCGGCACGCTCAATCTCATGGTCTGGAGCCGGACATGAACTTCTCACAAATCAAGATTGGCACGCGCATTGCCATCATGGCATCGCTGCTGTTGACTCTGTTCTTGATGCTAGGCGGGTATGCCGCCCGGGTCATCAAGACCGACACGGATCACTTCGTGTCAACCAATGATCAGGTCAGAGCCTTTCAGGAAGTGGTCGATCTGGCACGCAGCACCCAGGTGACGTTCAAGATTCAGGTGCAAGAATGGAAAAACTTCCTTCTGAGAGGAGGTGACCTGGCAGCCAACGACAAGTATCGCAAGGCCTTCGCCAAAGAGGGGGAAGCAACCCGCAACAAGTTGCAGCAACTTCAAGCCAGCATGCGTGATCTTGGCTTGCCCACACAGCGGGTGGACCAGGCCTTGCGGTCGCACGAGGAGTTGATGGGTAAGTACGGCGACGCCATGGCGCAATACGACCCAGCCAGAGCCGCAGAAAGTGCCCACGCGGTTGACAAGCTGGTCAAGGGCATGGATCGCCCTCCAACCGAGCAAATCGATGCCATCGTGGCAGAGGTTGTCGGCGCATCGGTGCATCGCCACGAAGATGCCGAGGCTGCAGCTGAAGCGTCCTATCGCCAGGCCTTGTGGACCTTGGGGATCATCATGATCCTGGCCGCAGCCGTCGGGGTTGGGTGCTCATGGTGCATTCTGAGAAGCATCACCCGGCCGCTGCAGGAGGCGGTTGTCGTGGCCACAGTGGTAGCCGATGGCAACCTGACCCAACGCATCGAGGTGCAAGGTGCTGATGAAGCCAGCCAGGTCATGCAGGCCCTCGGCCGCATGAATGACAGCCTGGCCAAAGTGGTCGCTCAGGTACGCGAAGCATCTGGCTTTGTGGCCGAGGCATCCAGTGAAATTGCCACAGGCAATCTGGATCTGTCCAACCGGACAGAGCAGCAAGCCTCGAATCTGCAAGAGACTGCCGCCGCGATTGAACACCTCACCACCAGCGTGCGCCAGAGTGCCGACAGTGCGCATGAAGCCTCGCGCCTGGCTTCAGATGCTTGTGTGGTGGCCGAGCAAGGTGGGGCTGTGGTCAGCAATGTGGTGGCCACGATGAACGACATCAATGACAGTTCGCGCAAGATTTCCGACATCATTGCCGTCATCGATGGCATCGCGTTCCAGACCAATATCCTTGCCTTGAATGCCGCAGTGGAAGCCGCCCGGGCGGGCGAGCAGGGGCGCGGCTTTGCCGTGGTGGCATCAGAAGTGCGAGCCCTGGCTCAGCGCAGCGCCAACGCCGCCCGGGAAATCAAGACCCTGATCAGTGCCAGTGTGGAGTGTGTCGAGCGGGGTTCCAATCTGGTCAATGACGCGGGGACCACCATCGCGTCTGCCGTCGCGGCTGTGCAGCAGGTGCGCGACATGATCGCCAGCATCACCGAGGCCGTTGAGGAGCAATCTTCCGGCATTTCTCAGGTCAGTCAGTCCGTCTCGGCGATTGATCAGACCATGCAGCAAAATGCCGCTTTGGTTGAGCAGTCGGCCGCCGCCGCTGCGTCCTTGAAGCAGCAGGCCGACAACCTGGTGCACTCGGTCGAGTTCTTCAGGACCTGATTGAGCTGAGCGTTCCAAGCGACTGAAAAAAAAGGTACTCGATGAGTACCTTTTTGACGTGCAG
>CAYVOP010000162.1:0-6910 GCA_964453105.1 uncultured Aquabacterium sp.
GTCCAGAAGGGCTACACGGCCAAGCAAGTCAGACTGCTGTGTGAATGGTATTTGCGAGTGCGTAAGTCGTCTTGATCGGAGTTCTATGCATGTGAGCGTAACGGAGCGGGCGAGCCCGTCGCCGGGCCGCCCCAAGGCGAGCGAGGGGCTGACATGACTCGTCAACACATCATCGACCGCCGACTGGCGGGCAAGAACAAGTCAGTCGGCAACCGTGAGCGCTTTTTGCGTCGTTATCGCGACAAGGTGCGAGAAGCTGTTCAACGCGCCATCAATGGCCGCAGCATTCGCGACATTGAAAAGGGTGAAGACATCTCCATTCCGAAGCGGGATCTGTCTGAGCCCGTGTTCAGCCACGGTGATGGTGGATCGCGCGAAGTGGTGCACCCCGGCAATCGCGAATATGTGCGGGGCGATCGTATCGAGAAGCCGCAAGGCGGAGGCGGGCAGGGAAGTGGATCGGGTGATGCGAGTGATTCCGGCGAGGGCGAAGACGACTTTGTCTTCACCCTGAGCAAGGAAGAGTTCATGCAGGTCTTCTTTGAGGACCTGGCCTTGCCCAACCTGGTTCGCACTGCACTGGCCGAGGTGCCTGAATGGAAAAGCCAGCGCGCGGGTTATAGCAGCGATGGCACGCCCAACAACTTGCACGTGGTGCGCTCCATGCGCGGGGCCTTGGGGCGTCGCATTGCTTTGGGCGCCAGCAGCCGTCGCGAAGTGCAAGAGCTGGAAGCGCGGCTGGAAGAATTGCGCTGCCTCAATGCCGAGGCTGGCAGTGCCCCGGGCGATGCTGCCTTGGTGCAAGAACGAGCCAAGGAAATTGAAGACATCGAAGCGCGCTTGCACCACCTGCGTGGGCGCATCATGGGCATTCCCTTCCTGGACCCGATCGATCTGCGTTTCCGCAGCCGCATCAAGGTGCCAGTACCGACCACCAAGGCGGTGATGTTCTGCGTGATGGACGTGTCGGGTTCGATGGACGAGCAGCGCAAGGAGCTGTCCAAGCGCTTCTTCATCTTGCTGTATCTGTTCCTGACTCGTCACTACGACAAGATCGAGTTGGTGTTCATTCGCCACCATACCCAGGCGCAAGAGGTCAATGAACACGATTTCTTCCACGCCACCGAAACCGGTGGGACCGTGGTGTCGAGTGCCTTGACCCTACTCGATGAGATCATTCAGGCGCGCTACCCCACCAGCGAGTGGAACCTGTATGTGGCCCAGGCCAGCGACGGCGACAACTGGCACCACGATTCAAGCCGCTGCCGCGAAATCATCGAAGACAAGATCTTGCCCCTGGTGCGCTATTACGCCTATGTTCAGGTGGCGCAGACCGAGCAGAACCTGTGGGACGAATACTTGGTGCTGGCAGAAAAGCACAAGCACTTTGCCATGCGCAAGGTACTGGAGCCCTCGCAGATCTACCCTGTCTTCCGAGAGTTGTTCAAGAAGGAAGGAGTGGATGCATGAGCACGTCTGACCACACCAAACCTTTGCCGGGCCCTTCTGACTGGTCTTTCGAGTTGATCGAGGAGTACCACGACGTCATTCGCAACACGGCACAACGCTACAAGCTTGACACTTATCCGAACCAGCTCGAAATCATCACGGCTGAGCAGATGATGGATGCCTACGCCAGCGTGGGCATGCCGGTGAACTATCGCCACTGGTCCTACGGCAAGGAATTCATTGCCACGGAAAAGAACTATCGCCGGGGCTTCATGGGGCTGGCGTACGAAATCGTCATCAACTCCAACCCCTGCATCAGCTACCTGATGGAAGAAAACACCATGGCCATGCAGGCCCTGGTGATTGCGCATGCGGCCTACGGGCACAACAGTTTTTTCAAGGGCAACTACCTGTTTCGCATGTGGACCGATGCGGGTTCGATCATCGACTACCTGGTCTATGCCAAGAACTATGTGGCCCGCTGCGAAGAGCGCTATGGCATTGACACGGTGGAAGAGTTGCTGGACTCGTGCCATGCGCTGATGAACCATGGCGTGGACCGGTATCGCCGACCGAGCAAGCTGTCGCTGGACAAGGAACTGGCGCGTCGCGAAGAGCGCGAGGCCTATCTGCAACAACAGGTCAACGACTTGTGGCGCACGCTGCCACGCCGGGCCGACAAGTTCAGCGAGGAAGAATCGGTGCGGCGCTTCCCGGCCGAGCCACAAGAAAACCTGCTGTACTTCATTGAAAAGAATGCGCCTTTGCTGGAGCCCTGGCAGCGCGAGATTGTGCGCATTGTGCGCAAGGTGGCGCAGTACTTCTATCCGCAGCGGCAAACCCAGGTCATGAATGAAGGGTGGGCCACGTTCTGGCACTACACCTTGCTCAACACCATGTATGACGACGGTTACCTCACCGACGGCATCATGCTGGAGTGGCTGAAGTCGCACACCAATGTGGTCTATCAGCCCCCGGTGGGCAGCCGGGCGTACAGTGGCATCAATCCCTACGCGCTGGGCTTTGCCATGTACACCGATCTGAAGCGGATCTGTGAACACCCCACCGAAGAAGACCGCTTGTGGTTCCCCGATTTCGCCGGGTCAGCCCACAACACGCCCAAGGAAGAGCATGCCTGGCTGAAGACCTTGGACTACGCCATGCGCAACTTCAAGGACGAAAGCTTCATCGGGCAGTTCCTGTCGCCCAAGGTGATGCGAGATTTCCGCTTCTTCGCCATTCGCGATGAAGAAGAGGCTTCGGAGTATGAGGTCAGTGCCATTCACGACGATGCGGGCTACCGGGCTTTGCGTGAGTCGCTGTCGCGTCAATACGATCTGGGCTCGCGTGAGCCCAATATCCAGGTTTGGAGCGTGAACCTGCGTGGCGATCGGTCTTTGACTTTGCGCCACACCCGTCACAACGACCGGCCTTTGGGTGACGGCACCCGAGAGGTGCTCAAGCATGTGGCCCGTTTGTGGGGCTTCCCTGTTCACATGGAAAGCGTCAACAACGATGGCGATGTGCGTCAGCACTGGACTGTGGTGCCGGCCAACGCTGAGTAGGTGCCGAGTCGGTTCGAATCGGTGTCAGAGTGGCCCGGTGTTGGTGTCCAGATCTTGCAGCAAGCTGTCGACCGCGCGTTGCATGAGGTTGCGGTCTTCCAGGCTGGTGGCCAGGCCTTCGGCGCGCAGGCGTTCCAGCGCACGGCGGGTCAGTGAATGCATGCGTCCGGCGTGATCGCTGGAAAACATGAAGAACTGACGGTTGGCACTGAACCAGAGCAGGTGGGCCGAGACCCATTGCCCTTGCAGCAGCAGTTTGCACCAGCTGCCCTTGTGTAGCGAATCCACCCATTCCGACACGGCGGCCACGGGTTGGTCGCTGGGAGCTTCGTCACCGAAAGACATGGGAACCGTGGGCAATGAGCCGACATTGGTGTCGAGCTCTTGCCGGGGTTGGATCGGTTCCGGTTCGAGTTCTTCTTCCTGCGCCATCTCGTCTTGCATTTGGCGAACGAGTTCTTCGGGCGTGGGTTCGCGACGAGGCTTGGGCGCAGAGCGCAGGTAACGGCTGTGAATGATCATCAGCTCGTCGAGGATGGCATCGCGCTGGCCTTGGGGCAGATCGATCAGGGCCATGCCTTTTTGCAGGCGCTCGATCAGGCCGGGCAGGGCGCGGCGCAGGGTGTGCCGTTCTTCGGGCGTGGCGGGGCGCTGCAAACTCATCAGCAGGTCATCGACTGTGCCGAGCATGGCTTGCACTTCGGCATCGTCATGGTCGTGCGTCGCCATGGTGTGCGCGAGCACATCGACCCAGGGGCCGCTGAGGAAGTCTTTGACTCGGTCGGTCACCTTCGTGGCGGCCAACTGACGCGCCACCTGCTGACGCAAAATGGGCTTCAATGCCTGGCGCTGGTCGGCAATGGCCAGTTCGGTGACCGCTTGCTGCGTGGGTTGCAGCTCGGCTTGCGAACGCAGTTCAATGAAGTTCTGTACCTTGTGCAGGGCCTCTTCGAACTGAACGGCCTGCGGGCGGGTGTTCTGGGCCAGTTCCTGA
Source organism: uncultured Aquabacterium sp. (assembly GCA_964453105.1). GTDB lineage: Bacteria > Pseudomonadota > Gammaproteobacteria > Burkholderiales > Burkholderiaceae_C > Aquabacterium. The sequence continues at coordinate 4,009 of CAYVOP010000162.1, forward strand.
ACCAGGGGCTGCACGAAGGCCATGAACGATGACAGACCCGATTGCTTGGGGCCAGTGTGGCCGTTCGCATACGAGGCCACTTCGTTCATGAAGCGCCAGGCCGGGTGTTTGTCGGTGCGCAGCAAGCGAGGGTCGTGTATGGCCACGCGCAGCACCGAGGGTTGAAGCTGCGCGATCACGCTTTGAACGGCGGGCTGCAGCTGTTCGTCTTTCACCATTTGCTCGAACAGCCGCGACATCAGGGCCACGGTTTGTGGGTCCGCTCGCACGCCGGGGGGCGGTGGTGCCGCGTTGGGGCTGTGCTGGCTGGGCAGTTGGCCCAGTGCGTGGTCGAGCGAGGCGGCCACCACCGGTGCAGGCATGGCTCGGCCCATGAGGTGCTGCGAGGGAATGCGGTGCAGCAGACTTTGCAGGGCGCCGGGTTGGGTGACGTTGATGTCTGACGCAGGAATGCGGGGAGGCATGGTCACGGCGCGGTAGGCCAGCGGGGTGTAACCCTGGTCGCGCAGGCCATCGCAAATTTCGGCGTAGAAGTTGCGCAGCAGTTCCGCCAGCATCTTGGCGCCAATGCGCAGCAGCAGGTTGCGTTCGCCAGCCGACAGGCCCAGATCGCCCGTGGCGTTGCTGAGCGCGCGGGCAAACACGGTGGGCCGGAAGATATTGGCTTCTGGGCGCAAGGTGCTTTCGCCTTGCAGCGTGGCGGCAAACGCTTGCAGCTCGCGCAATTCCCATTCGGCCTTGAGGTCGATGAGTTGCAGGGTGCGCGAGATCTCAATTTCCTTTTCGGCTTCCGACTCATCGACCAGCTTCAATTGGTCCAGCCGCATGTTGTCGAGGCTGGTGGCGCTGCTGGGGCGGTCTGCCGATTCGATTTCGGCCTGAATCTGGTAGGCGAACTGGTCTTCCAGCTTCTTGCGCTGGCTTTGCAGCGATTCCATCAACTGGAACAACAACCGCCGGTCATTGGCCAGGGCCAGGTCGGTGTTTGATGCCCGGAGGGCCCCCAGGGTCAACGACACCCACTGCGCAGCCAGCGTGGGCATGCGAGCCATGACGCCTTGGATGTGCTTGAGGTAATGGGGGTTATGGGCCATGGGGGCATGCTAGTGGTTTATCGGGCCCCGTAAGCTGTGAAGTGGCTCACGCAAAGCGGCTATTTGTTGAGATTGCGCCGCTGGGGCTGCCCTGGTGGGCGAAGCCGGCGGGGCCATCCACGGGCTTCAGGCCAGGTTCGGGATGCGGAATAGGGCGTGTTGCTCCCCGCTTATCTCGCTAAAGATTTTCCTGCTGTCCTCAAGAATCACGAACAGGCAGCAGTAAATCCCTTTCAACATGTCCGAACAAAGTTCACAAGACAAGCAGTTGCCCGCGTCAGAGCGGAAACTGCAGAAAGCCCGAGAAGACGGGCAGGTCGTGCGTTCGCGCGATCTGGGGCATTTCCTGGTTGTCCTGGCTGCAACCGGCATCTTGCTGGCTTTGACGCCGGTGTGGATGGAGCGCCTGCAGGCGCAATTGGCTGCCGGCATGCGCTTTGATGCCCGCACGGTGGCCGCACCCGACATGATGCTGGAGCGCCTGGGCAGCCTGGCCAGCCAGGCCCTGTTGATGATCGTGCCTTTCGGCTTGGCCGTGGCCCTGGCTTCGGTGGCAGCGGGCGTGATGGCTGGTGGCTGGGTGATGACCTTCAAGGTTCTGCAGCCCAATTTCGGCAAGCTCAACCCCATCACGGGCCTCGGCAATCTGTTTTCCAAGCAACAGATGATCGATGCCCTCAAGTCTTGCCTGCTGGCCCTGATTCTGGGTGTGGCGGGCGCGATGTTCCTCTCCAAGGTCTGGCCTGACATGGTTCAGTTGCTGGGCCGACCCTTGCCCGCCGCCATTCACGACCTCGGCGTGACGATTGGCGAAGTGCTGGGCTCCATGCTGTTGGTGATGGCCGCCTTTGCCATTGTGGACTGGCCCCTGCAGCGCTTCCTGTTTGCTCAGAAGATGAAGATGAGCCACCAGGAAATGAAGGACGAATTCAAGCAGCAGGAAGGCAATATGGAGGTCAAGGGCCGCATCAAGCAACGGATGCGCGAGATGGCCAAGAAGCGTATGCTGGCTGCTGTCCCCTCGGCTGATCTGGTGGTCATGAACCCCACCCACTATGCCGTGGCACTGAAGTACGACGAGGCGACGATGGGCGCCCCACGCGTGGTGGCCAAGGGCCTCGATTTGCTGGCTTTCCGCATTCGCGACATTGCCACCGAAAACCGCGTGCCCGTGCTGGAGGCCCCGCCTCTGGCCCGTGCGCTGTACGCCAATACCGAAGTAGATGCCGAAGTACCCATGGCCCTGTACAGCGCCGTGGCGCAGGTGCTGGCCTATGTGTACCAGTTGAAGGCCGCCTTGTCTGGCAAGGCCCCAATGCCCGGCAACATGCCCGACCTGGATGTGCCGGCGGCCCTGGATCCCTTGCAATCGGCCCAGCTCAAGGAGCAGGTCGAAGCCGAGTCCGACGCAATGAGCAGTGTGGAGACTGAGTGATGAACCCCTGGCTTCAAAAACTCCAACTTATCGTGGGTGGTCAAGCCAAGAACACCCAGGCCATGCTGGCTCCGCTGGTGGTGGTGTTTGTGCTGGCCCTGATGGTGCTGCCGCTGCCTGCCTTTGTGCTGGACCTGTTCTTCACCTTCAACATTGCCACCGCCCTGATGGTGATGATGGTCGCGGCCACCATGCTGCGTCCGCTGGACTTTGCAGCCTTTCCCTCGGTGCTGCTGTTGACCACCCTGTTGCGCCTGTCGCTGAACGTGGCCTCCACCCGCGTGGTGCTGATGGAAGGCCACACCGGAACTGGCGCGGCCGGCCGGGTGATCGAGTCGTTCGGTCACTTCCTGATCGGTGGCAACTTCGCCGT
>CAYVOP010000163.1:0-6884 GCA_964453105.1 uncultured Aquabacterium sp.
CCGGCATGATGACAGAAACTTCTACCTCGTCTTTGCCCAAACGGTCGTTCCAGTAAAGTGATACGTTGATGCCATAAAGAGCCTGCTGGAACTCACTCATCTCCTCCTTGAGATTGGCAAACTTGGCTCGGATGGTGTTTTTATACGCGGCCTCATTTCGCCACTCACAGCGTGAAAGCCACTTTTCTAGCGGGGTGTCTTCCTGTGTTGAGGCTTTATAAGCCAAATAGATACCACCAACGGTGGCACCAATGACTAGAACAATCCATCCCGCGACCGGAATGGCCGCGCCCATGCCCAGGAACCCTGCTGCACCGACAACGGTAGACGCGGCTGCACCCGTAGCTCCTGCTTGTGCAAGTACGGTCCCTGCTGCAATGATTGTGAGCGCGCCTGATCCCACGAAGGCGAGAGCCGAAGCACCTGCCACACCGAATGAACTAAGGGCGGCATCGTTATCACCTTCGCGAGCTAGCCCGTTTGCTTTTCTAAACGATTGGAAGGCATCAACGCCTGCTGACGCGCACCCCAACACCCCTCCGCCCAACGCAGTCCAGCCTGCGATGGTTAGCAATCGTGCCGTACCGGCTGTGGCAGCAGCCGGTACGGCACGTGCGGCAATAGATCCCGCAATCACTTCGCCAGTCAGAGCTAACAGCCCCAGGGATCCCGAAACTACGCCGTAGAGTGATTCAGTGATGCTGTCGTCTCGATTGGCCGCATTGCCTTTTGTTGCTCGGTCCAGTTGGATCAGGTTGGCTGAAAGATTGCTGATTTGCAGTGCTGCCCCCAGTCCGAGTAGGCCTTGACCAAGTGCCTTGCTGTTCTTGATGTATTGCGTCAGGCCTTTCCATGGATTCAGGGTGGGCGTGTCGGGAACAGGCAGCGCTTTGGGTGATGCTTTGCTGTTGCCGAGACCGACGGCGGTTTCCGGCATCCATACTTCGACTGCTACTACTTTGGTAGACGTAAATTTGCTGCCCAGCCAGGCGCCATCGATTCCCTGCGCAATTTTGAGTGATCGCGCCTCTTGCACCACTTTGGACATTTGCGACTTCGGTGGACCCCAAACCGCTTCGTGCATTTGCACGACCATCTGTTTTAGCGTGACCTGTTGGCCGTAGGGGGTCACGAGTACTTCCATGCGGCTGACAATGACCAGACGCAATCGTTGCCCTGCAATAACGGTTTCACGCCGTCTCGGTTTTATCCAGAACTGGTCGTGATTGGCCAGTTTGGGAAGGTGTTTTATTTGTGGCAGGCGTGAGGGCGGTATCGCGCGGCGTGGCTGCCTCGCTCACTCGTAGCGAACTCAGGCCGATGGTCTCGGCGAGCTGCCCTCATCAGGAAGTGGCTCGCCATTCATGCGAATGACAGGCTTTCTTTGTGCTTGATCTGTTCTTTCTGTTTGATATGTGATCAGGTCTGCTTGATGCATGGCTTCCAGCGCATGTGGCCACTTTGGCTTGGGCGCAATCGCTAGTGCAAGCCAGTTGGTGAACTGCATAGGAAAGAAAATTGGGAATAGCACAATGAAGATGACGGTGCGTATCCAGGGTGCTGGTGCAACACCCGGACGCGCACGGTTCTCTTTCCATCGCACCCAGTCATCGGCCATGCCAAACAAGTTGACCAAGGCATACCAGCGCACTTTGTGTGAGAGGAACTTTTCTGGCGGTTCTACAGCATCTGGGCCGATATCCATATACCGGCGCACATACTCAATGCTTGGAAGGACGCCCTCTTCTGCGGCGGAAATTTGTCCACATTGAAAGACGTGTGGAATACCATTGGTGGTCAGCGGAAAGCCATCTGGGCCTAGCTCGGCATACTGGCCTCGGTAGGTCTTGACTGTCGCATAGGCGGTGGCGACGCTGGATTCAACTCGAGGTGTGAGCTTATGCCAGTCGATCTCGATGGGACCTTTGCTAGTCCAGAGCCAGACTTTTTTGCGAGCGGGATCGAGGCGGACAGTGGCGTCGGTGACAGAGAAGAAGGTAATAGCTACATAGAACAATGAAAAGCACATCGTTGCAAGCATGATTACCCCCACGCCAAATGCAAGCACAACATCGAAGATATTGGCCTGATTCAACCGAACCATATCAGTCACAAGAATGGTCATGCGGTATAGGATGGAGGGGGCAAGGCCAAGCCATAAAACGAAGCAGATAGCACCCCATCCGCGCAGTGGCGAGTTTCCACCTTGACCTATCTCCAAATACGCGCTGTTCAGTGCATAGACCATCTGGTCGCTATTCGCCCAATCACTCAGGGAGCGACGCACAGGCAAGGAGCGAGCGCTGTGTGCGTGTTGTTTGGCGCGTTCCCAGCCCGCGCGTGTTCGTTTCAACCAAGCCATTTCAATCTCGGGCATCCGCATAGTTAGCCCCACCAGGCACGGGAATCATGCGTAAGTCGGGGTGGTTGGCTGCGTCAGGCCAATACTCAAATTTGAGGCGGGCTCGATCATAAAAATCTTCGTTCACGCGCAGCTTACCCGCGTAGGTGGCAATTCCCTTCTCAAGTTTCAGTGAGAAGGGCTCGCTGAATTGGAGGATTTCCTCCATGGGGATGAATTTTTGACCCGGTGGCGTAGCGCTCACGTAGTGTTGGGCGGGTGGCTGCGGCTTCAAGTCAGGGTCAGAGCTGAAGGCGCTGGTTTGGCGGGTGACAATGGTTTGGCGTTTGCCTGGGCCAAGGAGTTGTAGCGAAAAGGCGTAGCTGCTGGCAGCGCTGCGGAAGCCCGGCATGATGACAGAAACTTCTACCTCGTCTTTGCCCAAACGGTCGTTCCAGTAAAGTGATACGTTGATGCCATAAAGAGCCTGCTGGAACTCACTCATCTCCTCCTTGAGGTTGGCAAACTTAGTTCGGGTGGTGTTTTTATACGCGGCCTCATTTCGCCATTCACAGCGTGAGAGCCACTTCTCTAGCGGGGTGTCTTCCTGTGTTGAGGCTTTGTAAGCCAAATAGATGCCTCCAACTGTGGCACCAATAACTAGAACAATCCATCCCGCGACGGGAATGGCAGCGCCCATGCCTAAGAAGCCTGCTGCTCCGATAACGGTGGAGGCTGCAGCCCCTGTCGCCCCTGCTTGAGCGAGCAGTGTCCCAGCAGCGATGACGGTGAGGGCGCCGCTGCCAACTGCTGTAACCACTGAGGCGTAGGCGGCAGATCTGTACGCAGTGGCAGCATCTGCATCACCATCGCGCAGTAACCCGTTGGCTTTTCCGAACGATTGATAGGCATCAACACCAGCTGATACGCTACCCAATAGCCCTCCGCCTAAGGCGGTCCAGCCGGCAACTGCTAGTAGCCGTGTGGAACTCGTTGAAACTGCTGCCGCCGACACCCTGGCGGCGACAGATCCCGCAAACACTTCGCCAGTCAGAGCCAACAGCCCCAGGGATCCCGAAACTACGCCGTAGAGTGATTCAGTGATGCTGTCGTCTCGATTGGCCGCATTGCCTTTTGTTGCTCGGTCCAGTTGGATCAGGTTGGCTGAAAGATTGCTGATTTGCAGTGCTGCCCCCAGTCCGAGTAGGCCTTGACCAAGTGCCTTGCTGTTCTTGATGTATTGCGTCAGGCCTTTCCATGGATTCAGGGTGGGCGTGTCGGGAACAGGCAGCGCTTTGGGTGATGCTTTGCTGTTGCCGAGACCGACGGCGGTTTCCGGCATCCATACTTCGACTGCTACTACTTTGGTAGACGTAAATTTGCTGCCCAGCCAGGCGCCATCGATTCCCTGCGCAATTTTGAGTGATCGCGCCTCTTGCACCACTTTGGACATTTGCGACTTCGGTGGACCCCAAACCGCTTCGTGCATTTGCACGACCATCTGTTTTAGCGTGACCTGTTGGCCGTAGGGGGTCACGAGTACTTCCATGCGGCTGACAATGACCAGGCGCAATCGTTGTCCTGCAATGAGTGCCGCTTGGGGTTTGGCTCTGCCCAGAACTGCAAGCTGTGAAGCAATCGTTGTGGCCAGTAATCCAGACTCAGCTTGAACCGCACGCAATAGCCTCGCGGATGCACGGCTACCGTGCCATTCGCGCAGCTTCTCAGCGAGGTCCTTGCTTTGCTTGACGAGGTCGATGCCTTTGTCCAGCTTGCCCATATCAAGCGGTTTGGCCGCGTCGCCTTTCAAAAAGGCAACGACATCCTTATCCCCTGCAGCAAAGGCCAGCCATAGAGCGTGATTCGTGTCAGCTGGGTCAGCGATGAGGTATTCCCCCCACCATTTCTGTTCTTTGGGTGTGGCGCCAGAGCCGAAGACGCAGCTTGCAAAGTCACGCTCCATCGCTGAGCCAATTGACTTGCCGTGCAGTGCATCCATGCCATCGTAAAGTTGCCAGGCCAACTTGAACTGAGTGGACGCAGTCCATTTGCACCAATCGTTGCTGGCGCGCAGGATAAGCGCTTCGATGTCTGTCACCTTTTTTGTGTGAGCAAGCTTATCTGCTCGCACTTTCTCTATTTCGACTTTAGGTGCGTAGCGTTCATCCCAGACAGATCCTTGGCCCTGCTTGCGCATGGACGATTCAATGTCAAGAATCATGTCGCCGATGATGCGCGTGCGTAGTTTGGCGGCCTCACCTTGGTATTTGGCCAGTTCACCTGCACGAATGTTTCGCCAATGGTTGATGTCGTGGGCAATCCCGATTGTGTCGGGCAACGCTAATACGATGGCATTGTTTGGGCTGATGTGATGCATGGCCTTGACGAGTTCGTCTGCCTGCCCTTGGCGCTCAACGGCTCCTGCTGTGGTTACATTGGCATACTGCCGATCAATGTGGCTGAACGCTGTTTCGTCTTTGGCGTATTCGCCAACCAAGGACGAAAGATGATCGCCGCTGGTGAGTCGTGTTCCGCTATGAGGAGGCAGCTTTCCTCCGGTGACCACCGTCGCAGAATTGAACTCGACCATGGCTGCTGCACGTAAGCTCGCATCTTGTTTGATTTTGGCTCGCGTGGCTTGGGTCCAATGCACTCGACTGTAGCCAACCCAGACCTCACCTCCTTCGCTCGCACGCTCTATGGAGACAATGGATGAAACGGTGGCATGCCCTGTTCGGCCACACTGGAAGGCCGGTTGTTGAGCGGGTAACGCGTCGAGTGGGAGTTCCTTGAAATGGCCCGTTTGGGTTGCCGCGAAACAGCGCCAGAATCCGCCGGCCCGCATGTCCAAAATGTAGACATATCCCTCGGTGATGATTCTCAGTGCATAGGCCCCATCCTTGACAGGATGCAGGTTCGGGTTGCCGCTAGTGAGCGAGCTTGGTAGGCTAGTTTTGTGGTTTGGCACATAGGCCAAGCGTAGTGGGAGGAGTGGCAGACCTCGGCGATTACAAAACTGGCAGTCTTGTGTACTCATGTTGGCGTGAACTCCCGAGTTGTCTTTTTAATTTCTAGCCAGTCCTCTGCCGCTAACTCAGAGAGTAAGGCGGACAAAGGCAATTGATGTGAATTGCATTGCTCAAGCAACGCGATGAGTTTTGGTGATGTTTCGATTGCGCATGCGTGGCGAATGCGTTGCACTGCAAGCGTCACCATATCGTCGCCAGATTTCAGGGGCGTCTGTTCGAGCGCTTTAATCGCTTCAATGGCAGCGTGTTGTGTCGCCGTGGTATCGCTTTCAGTTCCCTGAGAGCGTAGCCTCATCAGAACCTGATTGCCTCGGCTGAGCAGGTCGAGATTTTGTTCTTGTTCTTTGCTGAGCTTGTTGATGGGGGGGAACCTGTCTGGTTTGATGACGCCCTGATGGTTTAGTTCGTGACGCTGGAGGCGCCCTGAGCTATCAACGTGGATCCAGCCAACCGCACCAAGCCAATTCGGCAGCAGGGGGCTGAGCGTGGGGGAATGTGCCAAGCAGCCGACAATCCGTGGATCCCAGTAGCGAAACACACGTAGTTTCCCCATGGAGTCAAGCACGGTGGTTGCACTGCTAAGCCCTGCAACCAGGTCAGCAAGTGGAGTATCGGTCAGTAGCAATGCGGCAACGGAGTGTGCATGAGGCTCGCCCGGTTGACTTGTCTGGGTCGCCTGAGCAATAGCCAGTCGCAAACATGAATCATGCAGTTTGTCAGCCATTGGCCCTGTAGGGCTGATGGCCAAGTAGGGCGCGGCCAATGAGCGCGTGTCAGGGTGATTCAGCACGAGGGGGTGCTTTGGGCAAGCCGCCAGTTCTGGGATGGATTGGGTTGGGTCATCAATCGTCGGGTCGATGAACCAATATGCCGAGGCTTGTGTTTCAGCCAAAAAATGACCCAATGCGGTATGCGCTTGTGAGCTCATGCCAGCGCCCCCCCCGAGCCCGCAGCACCTTTCATACGTTCTGCACAACCTTTTATGTCTGCAGCTTTCTTGATCGATGGGCCAGATGCCGAAGCAGACGCCCCCCCCGCCAACTCCTTCATAGAAGCCTTAAAACTCGCCGCCCCCGAGGTCCCAATCTCAATGTCCCCCCCATTGATCTTGATGTAGCCGCCGCTGCCGTTGAGCATGAGGCTGCTGGGGGCGCTGATGGTGATGTTGGCGGTGGTGCTTTGGATGTCGATGGCTTTGGCGGCGGTGACGGTGATGCCGCCGCTTTGTGCTTGGGTGTTCACGTTGCCGCTGGCGGCGTGCAGCTTCATGCCTGTGTCTTGCACGGGGTGCTTGCTGTCTTTGGCTTCGCCCCGGGTGAAGAGGCTGATGCCGTCTTTCACGGCCCAGGCGGTGTGGCGTTGGCTGAGCAGGTTGGCGTCTGTGGGGGTGCTGATGGCCACTTGGCCGCCCGCGCTGACCACGGTGTGCGCAGGGGTGTGGCTGGTGATGGCGCCGGGGGCGCTGGCGATCAGATCAGGTCTGTCCAGCGTGGGAATGTGGTGTTCGCCTTGTT
>CAYVOP010000164.1:0-5311 GCA_964453105.1 uncultured Aquabacterium sp.
ATGCCGGATTGGACAGCTTGCGTTTCGTAGGATGGGGCGTCCTGGCCTCGGCGCTTGGTTGGGTTGGCGGCGTAGTTGGCGGTGTCAGCGCTTGATGCCAAACCCTTGGCTTCCTCAGCCATGCTGGGCAAGGCATACAGCGCCTGCTTGTCCATCAGTATGTTCAGCACCTTCTCTGCTGAGGCCGCATTCTCCACGTTGGCGATCATCGCGTTTGCGCTGGAAACGAAGTCTCCAGCCGCAGCGATGAGGTTCTTGTCGAGGAAGTAGCGAGCACCCTGCGCCTTGGACTTCGGCACGCGCACCTGAATGCCATCGCCTCGCGGAAGAACGCGCACCTGCCCGTCGCGCGTTGCGATACCAAACCGGCCAATGTCCTTGTTCTCGCTCTGCTGCAAGAACTTGAGCGCATCGGCGCCGGAGCGCAGGCGGTAGTCGCCCTGCGTGTTCTTGCTGTAGTCGAACAGCTTTGGCAGCAGAATGCCCTGCTCAATCACGCCGTCCGACTTCGTGAAGCTGATGATCGTCCCGCGCACGCCCTTGATTTCTCCATAGGCGGCCAGAAGGTTGCCAGTGACGATCTTGGCGGTTTCACGCTGGTTGGCGGGCTGCTCGCGGAACAGGCTTTCAATCGGGAAGGTGCGGGCGATGCTCGAAACTTCGATCTTCCTGAACTGCGTTGCCGGAACAGTGATGCTACGCAGTGATCCGTTCACAGCTACCGTGAGTTGAATCTTGCTCAGGCTGAACGGGTTGCCAGTCGCCTTGTGCGTGCTCCGCACGTTGGTGACGACTGCGTTGTAGGGTTCGCTATTGATGTCCACGCGGAACGTGGAGCCAATGGAATGGCTGCGAATGAAGTCCAGGCCCGCGCCGACTCCCTGCGCTGACATCAGGTCATCGACGGTAAGCAGCGGGGCCGTCTTGCCCATTGCGATTTGAGCCTTTGCTGCCTCCACGCGCGACTCGCCCGCCTCTCCAAAGAGCGACTTCATCAAGGCCGCGTACTTGGTTTCGTCGAATGTGTCCGCAGTGATACCAGCCTTCTGCTGGGCATCATTGACTTGGTTTGCGTATGTTTGCAGCAGGCCATCCATCAGGCTCTTGGCATGGGCTTGGCCTTGTTGTCCGCCCAGGTTTTCAGCCATTGCCGCCCGGATTTCCTCGGGCTTCATAGGCGTGCCTTGCGCCTTGATCGAGTATTCACCGTACACCGCATCCTCTCCGAATGGGGTGCTCTTGTTGGGGCCATCGAACAGTGTTTCCTGGCGCAGTTCCTTGGCATCGAAGTCGAAGGTGCGCGGTTCCAGGTCGTTCTGGTTGGTCTTATTCAGATACTCGATCAGGGCGTCGTACTGCGCCTCCACATCCTCATAGAAAGCTCTCTGCACCTCGATGGGCTGGAGCGCGAGTCGGCCGGTCGCTTTGCGCGCCAGGTCTTCAGTCACGCGCTCGCCGTCCATGGAAACAAGATCGTCCACACCCAGTTGCCGCGCAAGCTCCATATTGTCGGCCAGGAATTGGTTGACGATCTGGTCGCCGTACTTGTTCAGGATGTCGGCGGTCTTCACCGACGTGGCCGACTCGGTGTTGCTCGATGTGTTCGCGTTCAGCGACTTCATCTTGCGCGAGAGCACAGCCGTTGGGCGCTTCTCAGTCGGTAAGTCCACGCTCAGGATGGTGTACTTGGGTAGCCGCACCTGGCCTGTGCGGTGAATGCGGCCCAGCATCTGCATGAAGATGTTGATGTCTCCAGCAGCCTGGGCCACGATCATGTGGCGTTGGCGCTGGTCGGAAAACTTCTCCGATGCGTGCAGGCTGATGCCGGTGGAGCCCGCCACGTTGAGGATTAGCGCATCCAGCTCGCCTCCGTTGAATCGGCGAGTCGATGCCACCTTGTCGCGCTGCTCGGTCAGGTCGATGGCCGACAGCACGGGTCGCTTCGGGTTGCTGTAGTCCACGGAGAGGTCGCGGCCAGTGATTTCCGCCACGGAATACCCTGCACGCGCGATTTCTGCACGCATCCAGTCAATGGGCGAAACGGGGATGTCGATGGCCAGGCCATCAATGACTTCCTGCGCCCGGTCGTATGCCTTGCGGGTGATAGGGTCGAGCTGCGAGAGAGGTATGTTCTTTTTGACCTTATCGCCATTCGGCGCTACCACGTTGATGACGCGGCTGCGCTCCAGCGCGCGGGACAGCACTGTCCGGTAGTCGAACGAACCCAGGCTGTCACCCTGCGCGATGTTGTTCTGCGCCGCGTACTCCGACAGGAAGGAGCCCATGGTGTTCTCAACGGCTATCACCGGCTTCTCGCCACGCTTGAGCGATGCAATTGCCTCGTCGGCGGCCGTCTGCGCCTTCAGGCCCAGCAGCATCTGGCGCACGAAATTGTGAACCACGCTGGAGAACTCGGTGTGTTGCACGCCAGCGGAAACCCGGTTTCCTGCGTTGTCTTGGACCTCGCCGCCCTCCTTCTTCAAAGCCTTGTCCATCGTCTTCACGAAGATCGAATGAAACAGCTTGTCGGCCTGCACAATCGCACGCAGCGCCTGTGTTGCCTCGTCGCTCAGGCGCTCGTGCAGTTCGCGGTTGGCTGTGTCGAAGGTCGATGCGATGGAAACGCCGTCATACGACCGTTCGCGGCGGAACATTTGCCCAGCCTTCACCAGGTTGTTGGATACCACCGTCTGCAGGGGCAGGCCGCCGGCAGCCATGGCATCGGCCAAGCCCTCCGAGTCGGCTGCGGCGTCCCCGATGTCCGTCTTGAAGTACAGCGGCATGTTGTCGGGCCGCTTGGCATAGGTTGCGCTCAGGTACGTGACACCGCGCGCCTCCTTGAGCACAGAAATCATGAAATCGCCAGTGCCTGAATCCCCTGCTGCGTTGTGAGACTCATCCAGCACGAACACTGCATTAGGAGCCAATGCCATCAGGGCTTGGCGCTGCAGGTTGGCCGTGTTGATCTGGGAATATGTCATGAACATGGCATTGCGGCCCTCTGGCAAGGCCGCGTTGTCCACGATGGACTGAATCGCTGCCCGGTGGGTCGATGGCTTGTTGGCAAACAGCTTCTCACCGTCCGCACCAGACACCCACTCCGCAGAATTCAGGATGAAAGGCGCCACGTCATTGGTGCCAATGTCGGCCAAGTCGCCGTACATATCGGTGAACAGGCTCGGCTTGACGCTCACGAACACCGGGGTCATGCCATTGCGGGCGGCCCAGCGGATGATGGACGCAGCCTGGCGCCCCTTGCCGATACCGGTCTGGTCGGCAATCACCACGGCCTTGCCCTGCTTGATCTGGTAGATGGCCGTAGCCACGGAATCCACCTGCAATCCCATCAGCGCGTTGTGCAGCGCCTCGGTGGACTCGTAGCCCAGCTCCTTGCGGGCGAATTCGTCAATGTCTCCAACGGCATCTTCCAGACGATTGAGCGCGTCCTGCGTTGGCTGTGCCATGTTGGAAGGGATCAGAACGCCCTCGTCCTTGCGAGCGCTGCGCGCCACGTAAGGGGTCTGGAACTCGTTGCCAGCAGCGGCTGGCGCTTCCGCTACGGCAGTTGTTCCAGAAGGCTTTGTAGGTCGGTCTGCGGGTGCGTCTGCACCTGTCCGGGCTTGGACCAGTCCAGGCGGGACAAAAGACTGGCCATTGAGTCGCTGCTCGTCAGGGATATGCCCCACTGGGTCTGTGGTTGCTCCTGTGCGATCTGCAACAGTTCCGGTGCCTGCTCGGGCGACATTTCCAGCGCCGTCCGGGCCAGCCTTGGCGACTCGTCCACCAGATCCTGCAGCTTCTGCGCCAGCATCATCTGGTACACCTGCGGATCTGGTTTGGCTGTCGCTGGCACGGCCAGCAGCATCGCCTGCCCCTCGGACAGGTCGCCGGCCGGAACCCAGAATTTGATTGAACTGTTCATAGACTTGATCCCAATTGTCTGCTCGCTGGATGGTTCCTGCAACCGGAGAAAGTTTGGACGACTTCTCGCGGCCATTGATGACGATCACCCGCACGGGCCAGCCTGCACCCTGGCGGGCGTAAAGATCGCCCTCCACCTCGAAGTGCCCGACCACGTTGTAGTGCGAGTACAGCCAGTTGAAGAAAATGCGGTCGTCCGTGCTCAGTCCACCGGGCGCTTTATTGGCCCCCAGAATCAGAACGGCGCGGCCGTCATCCTTCATGGTGGCCAGCGCGTGCGCAGCGATCAGGTGGTCAATCTGGCCGATGTTGTAGCCGTCCACCTTTACCTTGACGGGCTTGCCATCCTCTCCCTTGACAGATCCGAACGGAGGATTGGTGATGACCGCATCAACCTGCCCGCGACTGTCGCGCAGGGGCCCAATGGCCGCATCCTTCTGCGTTGGATTGAAACCTTGCTCCTTGAGCAGCGACACGCGAAGGTCGTTCAGCTCGTTGACCACAGCATTCTTCGGGTCAGCGCCAATCAGCAGCATCCCCGTACCACCAGTGGGCTCGTGCACCAGCGTCTGTTGGTTGATGCCGGCCAGTTTGGACGCCAAGTAGGCAAGCGGTGCAGGCGTGCTGTAGGCCTGGTTGGCAATACTGGTGCTGGTGCGCACATTCAGCAGGGGCTGCGACTCGTACAGCCGCAGCAGTGACGCGAATGTGGTCTTGGTGCCTTCCTTGTCCAGCTTTTCCACACGCGCACGGGCTTCCTGCACGATGGCAGCCTCCAGCGCTTCCTGGGCTTGCTTCATGCGCGCCTGGTCGGCGGGCTTCCCGTCGAATGCCTCCACCAGCTTTTTCAAGGCTGGGTTGTCCTTCGGCATGCGGTTGGCAGCCAATTCATCACGCAGCACCTGGGTCAACGTGCGTTCAGTGGCAACGTCCTGCTGGCCGTCATCCACGGAAACAGCCTCATGGGACTCAATCTCGGCCTTGGTTTCTACCTCGATCACCGCGCGCTTGGTATCCGCGCCAGTCTTGCCACCCGCCATGGCGATGTAGGCGCCCTGCAGGTGGTCAAGGGTCAGGGCGTCGGCCACGTCAGCGCCCAGCGCGGCGGAAATCTTGTCCAGCGCGAACTTGGCGGCGTCCTTGAACTTGGCGTAGCCAAGGCGGAAAGCGGCGTCCAGCACGCGCGTCAGCACCGGCAGTAGCTTCTGCTCCTGCTCGGGTGTGATGTGGGCCTTGAATGGCTTGCTGAAAATGTCGCCAAGGTCGGCCAGGGCATTGTTCAGATCGGCCTGCGCGCGCAGTTCGGCGGCGCTGGGTTGCTTTGGCGCGGCAGGCGCTTTGGCCGGCTTGTCCGCATACGACGGCTTCCCGGCAGCGCGTTCGGCATCGG
>CAYVOP010000164.1:5411-6697 GCA_964453105.1 uncultured Aquabacterium sp.
ATCGGCCGCGGCGCGCTCGGCTGGGCCATTGATGCGCGTACCGGGGGCGGGCTCTTTGTCCTGCTTCTTTGCAGCGTCCACCAACTTCTTCACGTCGTCGGCGCGAGTCTGCGCAGTCAGCCCATCCTCGTAGGCCCGCGTTTCGGCGTCCAGTTCGTCGTTCTGGCCAAGCATCGCCCGAATGGCGTCATTTGCCGCAGGGAACAGGTCGGCGTGCTTCTCGAACTCGCTGGCCTTTCCAGTCTCGATCGCCTTGATGGCCGCGTCTTCGGCGTCAAACACGCTCGTCCGCATCTGGCGCAGGGTTGCTTCGGCCGCCTTGGTCTTGGTCTGCGCCGCTGCCTTCTGCTCCAGATTCAAGCCTGGCGCGGATTCTTCGCTACGCCTACGCATGACGCGGCGCTTCTGCTTCTCCATTTGCTCCTGGATGGCCGCGCCAATCGCCTCGGGAACCTTTACCACAGCTTCCGGCTTCGTTCCAGGTTGCTCCACGCTTGCAGTGTCGACCTCTTCAGCCATCAGCCGCTCGGTCCATCGAGCCTGATATTCAGTCGTGATTCCGCGCTTTTTCAGGATGCGTGCGATGGTGTTGGCCTTTGGCTCGTCGCCGGCGTATTTGAATGCGCGATTCAGTTCCTCGGCCACGTCGATGTTGTCGTCAACGGCCTTCAGGATTTCAGGGAAGTCCTGTTCTGCAATCTGCTTGCGAATAGCGTCACGCTTGGCGCGGGTGTTCGCGTTCTGAACTGCCCCTTGGCGCTCCAGTTCGGCATTCAACTCGGCCAACTGTTCGCCAAGTCCCTTGGTTGGGGCCACATCATTCGGAAGCGCCTTGCCGACGGCCTGGGCGCCCTTGCGTTTCACGACAAACCCAGCCGCCCCATCGGTTTCCGGCGATGTCGCAACAACCTCATGCGTGGCGCCAAGCCCGCGCTTGTTCATTTCCCGGCCGGCTGCGATCTTGCTGGCGAAGGGCTTGCCATCCTTGGCGGTGATGACGTTGAACAGAGGATTGCTAGCGTCCTCTTCGGCAGCCTTGGCCAGCTTTTCTCCAGTCTGGTCAAGGTTGTCGCGGTGGATGTTTCCGCCCTTCGGTGCCCCGTCCTTGGTGAACATGCGAAGCAACTTGGCATCGCCATTCAGGTCTGAAGTCTTGACGGTAACGGTGTTCCCTGACAAGTCTTTCAGCGTGGTGAACTCTTGGCCGTTGGAGGTCTTGTCGCCTGCTACTCCTGCGGCTGCTGGCGCTTCCTGTCGTTGCGGCGTTGCTTGGACGGCTTGATCGG
>CAYVOP010000165.1:0-6656 GCA_964453105.1 uncultured Aquabacterium sp.
CTGCCGTTCAGCACATAGCGGTCGCCCTTCTTGTCGGCGCGCAGCTTCATGCTGACCACATCGGAGCCCGCATTGGGTTCGCTCATGGCCAGGGCACCGATGTGCTCACCGCTGATCAGTTTGGGCAGGTACTTTTTCTTCTGGGCTTCGGTGCCGTTGCGGTGAATCTGGTTCACGCACAGGTTGGAGTGTGCGCCATAGCTCAAACCCACCGAGGCGCTGCCCCGGCTGATTTCCTCCATGGCCACCATGTGAGCCACATAGCCCATGTTGGTGCCGCCGTATTCTTCCGACACGGTCAGGCCATGCACACCCAGGTCGCCCAGCTTCTTCCACATGTCGGCAGGGAAGAAGTTTTCGCGGTCGATGTCTGCCGCGCGGGGCGCGAGTTCCTTGTCGACAAAGCTGCGAACGGCTTCGCGCAGGGCATCAACGTCGTCACCGAGTTGGTAGTTCAGTCCGGGCATGTTGCTCATGTGGGTCTCCTCGTCATCCTTGACAGGCTAGGGATGGTTTGTTGCTTATGAATGATGAATGGTGGGGCGTTTGGACAAGATGGCATTGGCGACACGCGAGGCAGGCTTGCGGCCCAGCACTTGCGAGATGTAGGCGCCCGCATCGACCAACTTGTCCAAATCAATGCCGGTTTGAATGCCCAGGCCGTGCAGCAGGTAAACCACGTCTTCGGTGGCCACGTTGCCGGTGGCACCCTTGGCATAAGGGCAGCCACCCAAGCCGGCCACGCTCGCGTCAAAGGTGTGAACGCCCAGCTCTAGGCAAGCGTAGATGTTGGTCAGGGCTTGGCCATAGGTGTCGTGGAAGTGGCCGCTGAGTTCGGCCAACGGCACCAGCTTCATGGCGCTTTCCATCACTTGTTTCACACGGCCTGCGGTGCCCACGCCAATGGTGTCGGCAATGCCGATGTGATCGGTGCCGATGTCGAGCAAGCGCCGCACGACGTCGCTGACTGCATCCACTGAGACCCCGCCTTGATACGGACAGCCCAGTGCGCAAGACACGGCGGCGCGCACTCTCATCTGGTTCGCGTGTGCGGCTTCGACGACAGGGCGGAAACGCTCAATCGATTCGGCAATCGAACAGTTGATGTTGCGTTGGCTGAAGGCTTCGCTGGCGGCCGCGAAGATGACGACCTCGTCCGCTTTGGATTCAAGTGCGCCTTCAAAGCCCTTCATATTGGGCGTGAGTACCGAATAACGCACGCCCGCTTGGCGCTGAATGCCCGCCATCACGGCGCTGTTGTCACCCATTTGCGGCACCCATTTGGGGCTGACAAAGCTGGTGGCTTCGATCTCGCGCAGGCCAGCGGCTTGCAGTCGGTGGATCAATTCGATCTTGTGTTCGGTGGCAATCGGCGTGGCTTCGTTTTGCAGGCCGTCGCGCGGGCCGACGTCAACGAGTTTGACTTGGGTGGGCAACATGGGTGTCTCCGTACGGGTCTTCAGGCGGCGGCCTCGATGCGCAGCAACTCGGCACCCTCCGGCACCTGATCGCCCACAGCGCACAAGACTTCGGTGACGACGCCATCGGCGGGTGCGTTGAGCGTGTGTTCCATTTTCATGGCTTCGGTCACGGCTACGGGCTGGCCAGCCTGCACAGCCTGACCAGCTTGCACCAATAGGGCCACGACCCGACCTGGCATCAGCGCGGTCAGCTTGCCGCTGCCGCTGTGGTCGTCTCCAGCATGGGCCAAGGGGTCGATCAAGCGGGCTTGGACCTGGCCTTGAGGGGCGAACACATGGAATTGCGCGCCATCGCGGTAGACCGACACCGTGCGGCGCTGCGCGCCCAGGTTCAACTCAAAGCGATCACTACTGAGGCGACGGATGCGCAAGGTTTGCGATGCAGCCGACGCCGTGTCAGGGCCCGCAGGGTTGACTTGCAGCTCGAACTGATCGGCCGCCACGTAGCTCAACACGGCGGTGAGGCGTTGGCCTTCGATGTCGAGTTGCAAATGTCGACGCGCCATGCCATGCACGCGCCAACCGTCATGTTGGTTCCAAGCATCTTGTTGGCCGGATGTGTGCTGGGCTTCATCGGCCATCTGGCGGGCCATGATGGCGGCCACGGTCCAACTGGTAGCGGCAGGGCCTTGATCGGGGGCAGCGAAGAGGTGCTCGCGTTCGCGTTCGATCAGAGCGGTGTCCAGATCGGCCTTTGAGAAAGCCTGACTGCTCACAATGCGGCGCAAGAAGGCCACGTTGTTGGTCAGGCCGGTGATGTGCATCTCGCTCAAAGCGGCATCCAACTGGGCCAGGGCTTGCTCGCGGTTGTGACCCCACACGATGAGTTTGGCGATCATCGAGTCGTAATAGGGCGTGATCTCATCGCCCTCACGCACGCCGCTGTCCACCCGCACGGGGGCGACCTGGAAAGCGTTGCTGGTGGGCGTGCGATACACATTCATCTTGCCGGTTGCGGGCAGGAACTGGTTGGCCGGGTTCTCAGCGCAAATGCGGGCCTCGATGGCGTGGCCACGGATGGCCAGTTCGTGCTGCTGTTTAGGTAGGGGTTCCCCAGCAGCCACGCGCAGTTGCCATTCCACCAGGTCGAGGCCGGTGATGGCTTCGGTCACGGGGTGCTCGACCTGCAGGCGGGTGTTCATCTCCATGAAATAAAACTGACCGCTCTGCTCTGCAATGAACTCCACTGTCCCAGCCCCCACATAGCCCACACTGCGTGCGGCGGCAATGGCGGCGGCGCCCATCTCGGCACGACGCCCGGCAGTCATGCCGGGGGCAGGGGCTTCTTCCAGTACCTTCTGGTGGCGGCGCTGCACCGAGCAGTCGCGCTCGAACAGGTGCACGTAGTTGCCATGGGTGTCACCAAACACCTGGATTTCGATGTGGCGAGGTCGGGTCACATAGCGTTCCACCAGCACATGGTCATCGCCAAAGCTGGCCAAGGCTTCGCGCTTGCACGACGCCAGGGCCGCTTCGAAATCGGCCGAAGCTTGTACGGCACGCATGCCCTTGCCGCCACCGCCCGCGCTGGCCTTGATCAGCACAGGGTAGCCCATGCGATCGGCTTGCTCTTTCAGGAAGGCAGGGTCTTGCTTGTCGCCGTGGTAGCCCGGCACCAAAGGCACGTTGGCCTTTTCCATCAAGGCCTTGGCGGCCGACTTGCTGCCCATCGCGGCAATGGCGGAGGCGGGAGGGCCGATGAAGACCACGCCCGCTTTGGCGCAGGCCTGAGCGAAGTCTTCGTTTTCACTCATGAAGCCATAGCCTGGGTGCACGGCTTGCGCGCCCGTGGCCAGGGCTGCTGCCAGGATGCGGTCGGCTTGCAGATAGCTGTCGCGTGGGGCGGGGCCACCAATGTGAACGGCTTCATCGCAGGCCTGCACGTGAGCGGCGTGGGCATCGGCGTCGGAATAGACGGCCACGGTGCGGATGCCCATGCGGCGCGCGGTGGCTGCCACTCGGCAAGCGATTTCGCCACGGTTGGCGATGAGGATCTTGGTGAACATCAGTCGACCTTCACTGCTTGTCACCCGCCAACCAGGGCGGGTTGGTTTTGTTCAAAAAGGCCTGCAGGCCTGCGCGGCCTTCGTCGCTGGCGCGGATGTCGGCAATGTGGCGGGCGGTGCGGTCGCGCAGTTCGGGGGTGATGGGCTGTTGGGCCACGTAACCAATCAGTTCCTTGCTGGCACGCACGGCGGCGGGGCCGTTGCTGAGGATGGCTTTGACCAAGCCGTCTACCGTGTCATCCAGCGCGTCCACATGAACGGTTTCATGCACCAAGCCGATGTGATGCGCTTGGGTGGCGTTGAAGCGCTCGGCGGTCACGAAATAGCGGCGGGCCGCGCGTTCGCCCATGGCGCGGATCACATAAGGGCTGATGGTGGCAGGGATCAGGCCCAGCTTCACCTCCGACAGGCTGAAGTGAACGGTGTCAGCCGCCACCGCCATGTCGCAGGCGGCCACCAAACCAACGCCACCGCCATAGCAGTCGCCCTGCACACGGGCAATGACGGGCACCGGGCAGCTGTAAATGGTCCACAGCATTTGGGCCAGACCGGTGGCATCGGCATGGTTTTCAGCCCAGCTGTAGTCGGCCATGGCTCGCATCCAGTTCAAGTCGCCCCCGGCGCTGAAAGCCTTGCCATGCGCGCCCATCACAATCGCCTTGATAGATGGGTCGCTTCCCATGGATTGGAAGGCGTGGGTGATTTCCTGAATGGTGCTGTCGTTGAAGGCGTTGCGCAGTTCCGGGCGGTTCAGCCAGATGTGGCCCACCTCTCCGTTGGGGTGCGCTTGCTTGCGAATGTCCAAGGTGCTCATGGCGGCCCCTCTTACATGCGGAACACGCCAAAGCGTGTGTCCGGAATGGGTGCGTTCAGGCTGGCGCTCAAGGCCAGGGCCAACACGCGGCGAGTGTCGGCCGGGCGAATCACGCCGTCGTCCCACAAGCGGGCGCTGGCGTAATAGGGGTGGCCTTGGTCTTCATACTGCTGGCGAATCGGGGCCTTGAAGGCTTCTTCTTCCTGGGGCGACCATTGGCCGCCTTTGGCTTCAATGCCATCGCGCTTGACGGTGGCCAGCACGCTCGCGGCTTGTTCGCCGCCCATCACGCTGATGCGGGCGTTGGGCCACATCCACAGGAAGCGTGGGTTGAAGGCGCGGCCGCACATGCCGTAGTTGCCGGCCCCAAACGAGCCGCCAATGACCACGGTGAACTTGGGCACCTGGGCGCACGACACGGCCGTCACCATCTTGGCGCCCGCGCGGGCAATGCCTTCGTTTTCGTATTTGCGGCCCACCATGAAACCGGTGATGTTCTGCAAGAACACCAATGGGATCTTGCGCTGGCAGCACAGTTCGATGAAGTGCGCGCCCTTGTTGGCGCTTTCCGAGAACAAGATGCCGTTGTTGGCAATGATGCCCACCGGCATGCCTTCAATGTGCGCAAAGCCGGTGACCAGCGTGTTGCCGTAGCGGGCCTTGAACTCATCGAACTCTGAGCCATCGACGATGCGGGCGATGACCTCGCGCACATCAAAGGGCTTGCGCGTGTCGGTGGGGATGATGCCGTTCAGTTCAGACGCGGCATAGCGTGGCGCACGCGGCTCGATCATCTGGATGGCCGGTTCTTTGCGCCAGTTCAACTGCGCCACACAACGGCGCGCCAGCGCCAGCGCATGGGTGTCATCATTGGCCAGATGATCGGCCACGCCAGACACGCCGGTGTGCACATCGCCGACACCAAGGACTTCGGTGGTGACAACTTCACCCGTGGCGGCTTTCACCAAGGGCGGGCCACCCAGGAAGATGGTGCCTTGGTTCTTGACGATGATGGTCTCGTCGCTCATGGCGGGCACATAGGCGCCACCCGCCGTGCACGAGCCCATGACCACGGCGATTTGCGGAATGCCCGCCGCGCTCATATTGGCCTGGTTGTAGAAGATGCGGCCAAAGTGATCACGGTCGGGGAACACCTCGTCTTGATTGGGCAAGTTCGCGCCACCCGAGTCCACCAGATAAATGCAGGGCAGGCGGTTCTGCATCGCGATCTCTTGCGCGCGCAGGTGCTTCTTGACTGTGAGCGGGTAGTAAGTGCCGCCCTTCACGGTGGCGTCGTTGCACACGATCATGCATTCCACGCCCGATACGCGGCCCACACCGGCCACCACACCCGCACAGGGCGCAGCGTTGTCGTACACATTCAGGGCCGCCAGCGGGCCGATTTCCAGAAACGGCGAGCCGGGGTCCAGCAGCATTTCTACCCGATCACGCGGCAGCAACTTGCCTCGGGACAGGTGCTTGGCACGCGGGCCTTCGCCGCCACCCAGGGCGATCTGCGCCAGCTTGGCTTCCAGGTCTTGCACCAGGGCCAGCATGGCTTGCTCGCTGGCCTTGAAGGCCTCGCTGCGCGGGTTGATTTGAGAGTCGATGACAGGCATGGCGGTCTTCGGATTCGGTTGAATCAAGGGGTGTCGTTGCCAGAGGGCGGGGCCACTTGCAGACTTTGCTGCAGGGCTTGCCGCACTTCATCGCGGAAGCGGGTCAGTGCTTCCAGCGAGGCATTCGGGGGGGTGATGGCGCTCCAGATCAGCGCGGTGAGCTGTTCGGCGGTTTGGTCGATGGCGGGGCGCTTTTGATTCGTGATTGAGTCCCACAGCACGTGTTCCATCGAGCCATAAATCAGCTCGCGCATCAGGCGCAGGGGCACATCGGTGCGGATTTCGCCTTGCTTTTGACCTTGCGCCAGGCAGTCCATCAAAGGCGCGGTGTAGCGGCGCTTGCACTCGGTGATGACATCAACCAGATCGGGCCCGGTGGCGCGACCTTCTCCCAGCACGAGGGCGCACATGCCCGAGCCGTCGGCCAGCAAGGTGATGAGGTGGTGGCGAATGACGAAGCTCAGCCGGGCGTAGACGCCTTGCAGGTGCGGCATTTCGCGCTCGACCTCGGTGCTGATCTCGTCGTACCAGTCTTTGATGACCTGGATGCACAACTCGCGCTTGCCGGCAAAGTAGGTGAACACCGTGGCTTCAGACACGCCCGCCCGCTCGGCAATCAGCGCCGTGGTGGCGTGCTGAAAGCCGTGCTCAGAAAAGACTTCGCGAGCGGCGCGCAGCAGCTCGGTGATGCGAAGTTGAGACTTGGCGCGCCGTGGCGCAACCCGTTGCAAGGCGG
>CAYVOP010000166.1:0-6617 GCA_964453105.1 uncultured Aquabacterium sp.
ACCTGATCGACGAGGCGGCGGCCAAGATCAAGATCGAAATCGATTCCAAGCCCGAAGCTCTGGATCGTCTGGATCGCCGTCTGATCCAGCTGAAGATTGAGCGCGAGGCCGTGAAGCGTGAGAAAGATGAAGCCTCCATCAAGCGCTTGGGCCTGATCGAAGAAGAGATCGGCAAGTTGCAAAAGGAATACGCCGACCTGGAAGACATCTGGAAGGCGGAAAAGGCCCAGGCCCAAGGCTCCGCCACCATCAAGGAAGAGATCGACAAGATTCGCTTCCAGATGGAAGAGTTCAAGCGCAAGGGTGATTTCAACAAGGTGGCTGAGCTGCAATACGGCAAGCTGCCTGAGCTGGAGAAGCGCCTGAAGGACGCGCAGGACAAGGAAAACGCCAAGAAGGGCGGTCAGTCAGACCGGCCGACGCTGCTGCGCACCCAGGTGGGTGCGGAGGAAATTGCCGAGGTGGTGGCCCGTGCCACGGGTATTCCTGTGTCCAAGCTCATGCAGGGCGAGCGCGACAAGCTCTTGTCGATGGAAGACAAATTGCACGAGCGAGTGGTCGGGCAGCAAGAGGCCATCGTGGCCGTGTCCGATGCGATCCGTCGCTCGCGTGCCGGCCTGTCTGATCCGAACCGTCCCTATGGCTCCTTCCTGTTCCTGGGCCCCACGGGGGTCGGCAAGACCGAGCTGTGCAAGGCTTTGGCAGGCTTCCTTTTCGATAGCGAAGACCACCTGATTCGCATCGACATGAGCGAGTTCATGGAGAAGCACTCGGTCAGCCGCCTGATTGGTGCGCCCCCCGGATACGTAGGCTACGAAGAAGGCGGCACCTTGACAGAGGCAGTTCGACGCAAGCCCTACAGCGTTGTGCTGCTCGATGAAGTTGAGAAGGCTCACCCTGACGTCTTCAACGTGTTGCTGCAAGTGCTCGACGATGGCCGCCTGACCGATGGTCAGGGGCGCACGGTGGACTTCAAGAACACCGTGATCGTGATGACATCGAACCTGGGCTCACACCACATCATGCAGATGGCCGGGCAGCCCGCCGAGGACATCAAGGATGCGGTGTGGGTGGAGGTGAAGCAGCACTTCCGTCCCGAGTTCTTGAACCGGATCGACGAAGTGGTGGTGTTCCACGCGCTGGATCAGGCTCACATCGAATCCATTGCGAAGATTCAGCTCAAGGCGCTGGAAGGTCGACTGGCCCAGATGGAAATGAAGCTCGATGTGTCGCCCGAAGCGTTGGTCGAACTGGCCAAGGTGGGCTTCGACCCCGTGTTTGGCGCTCGGCCGCTCAAGCGCGCCATTCAGCAGCGTATCGAGAACCCGGTGGCCAAGCTCATCTTGCAGGGCAAGTTTGGCGCGAAGGACGTGATTCCGGTGAAAGTGGGGGATGCGGGCGAGTTCCAGTTCGAACGCGTGGTCCATTGAACGCCCTCCGGGTATCCCCCGGGGTCTAGGGGGTATGTAGTCCGGGTGTCGTGACGTTGTCATGACACCTTTGCACGCTGTGGTCTCCTCGAATCAGCGCGTGCTCACTGTATGTGACGCGCCCACCACAAGGACTACATCCATGCGTCACCATGCTATTTGGGCAGCCCTGAGTCTGGCTGCTGTGGCCCCGTTGGGGCACGCCGCTTCCAATGCCTCCGCAGGCTTGAGCGATTTCCATTTTCAGCTCGAAGATTTGAACCAGTTCGACGGGGTGGCTGCCGGCTACAGTTGGCTGTCGGGCAGCGGCAGCGGGTCGACGTCGCTGTCGGCTTCTGCGCTTGACGACACCAGTGACGGCAGCGCCGCGAAGAAGAAGAGTCAGTCGTTCTTCCAGTACAACGTGCAAGGGGGCAGCGACTATGCACAGGCCCATTCGCAAATCTCGTTGCCGGTGGGAAACTGGAACGTGAATGCGCAAGGTGCGGCCAACGGCGGCAATTCCAACTTTGCCGCTTCGGCTCTGACGGGGCAAGGCGGTACTGGGGTGCTGGGCAACGTGTCTCTGGCAGCCCATTCGCGACTCACGATCACGGCCAAGGCTTCGGTGTTGGCTGCAGCTGCAGACCCTGGCGGCAATGGCTCGGACTGGGCCAAGGCTTTGGCCTCGCTGGGCCTGAGCTACAGCTATGGCACCGACAACGGTGCAGTTAACTATTCGTTTGTGGATTCACTGACCGCGACGGCAACTGCGGGTGGTTACTACGACTATTTGCCCAATGCCGCAACCGGTCAGATGGAAGTTGTGTGGGTCAGCGGTGCTTCGGCGCAAGATGCCCGTGACCGTGAATTGAAGGTGATCTTTGAAAACACCAGCAATGTTACGCAGTTGGCGACGTTGACTCTGTTGTCAAAAGTCAGTGGCGTAGGGGCCGCGGCCGTGACGGCGCCTGTGCCAGAGCCTGCCTCGGCGGCTTTTGCCCTGGTGGGTTTGTCTTGCCTGGGTGGCTGGGTGCGCCGCCAGCGCAAAGCCTGATTTCCCGCATTTGACAAGAGCCGTTAAGCTGCCATGAGTGGGTGGCTTCGGCCCTTAATGCAAGGTTTGTCCAGTCAGATGCCTGACACCATTTCGTCAGGGTTCTGGTTAATTGATGTCCGAATTCATTGGGCGTCTAATCAGAACCCGTCCAACGAAAAACGGGGGTCATATGCATTCGATCAATCGGGTAGTTCGGGCTGTCACGCAATCGGTCGCGCTGGCTTGTGTTGTTGGCAGTCTGCCATTGGCGGCGCACGCAGCCCTGGAAGGTCGAGATGCGGATCAAAACCCTGGCAATGGGTTTGAAGCCTATTACGACACCGTACTGGGCATTACCTGGCTGGCCGATGCGGGCTATGTCGCTACATCCGGGTATGCAGAACTGCCTGAATTGCCGTGGGGCCAAGCGGTTTCGTGGGCGAATGGCTTGGACTTTCATGGTGTCACCGGTTGGCGTCTGCCTTCTGTGCTTTCGCGTATCAGTACAACTTCACTAGATCAGATCGCCTCGGGTTTGGGGGGGGATGGTCATAAGAGTGAGTTGGGGCACATGTACTACACCAATCTGAATCTGGGGGCGGACTTGTCACCCAACCGTGGAACGGTTCAGATTCCCGGTGTGGATCACGGCGTCATTCTCAATTTCTCGTCGGAACTGTTCTGGACGCAAGACACCTACACGCCCAAACCAAGCAGGGCCTGGGCGTTGTGGACGAGTTTCCCTTTTGCAGGCTCGCAAGCCTACGTGGGAAAAATTCTTTACGGCGGAGCTTGGGCCGTGCATGACGGTGACCCATTTGGCTTTGTGCCTGGGCCGGCGCCGGCGGTGGATGAGCCTGCCTCCCTTTGGTTGTTGACAGCAGGTTTTGGGGTTGGGGCCTTCATGCAAAGAAAGCGCCGCGCCAAAGCGTCATGAGCTTGTTCGGGGCAAGACCTTGAGTGAGCCCCCAATTGCCAAAGTCATGAATTGATCGGAACGCAGCCCGGCCTGATGCAGGCATCGGGCCAGTTCCCTTGGTGGCTCGTCCAGTGCTTCATCGGTCAACTGGAAGGTACCCCAGTGCACGGCGATGGCTTTTTTGCATCCCAGATCATGAAAGATCTGAACCGACTCCTGCGGGTTCACATGCTGGTCTTTCATGAACCAGCGTGGCTCGTACGCCCCAATGGGCAGGAGCGCGATGTCAAAGCCGCCACCTGAGGCGGCATTTTGCGCCTGTGCGAAGTGCTGGCGAATGTCGGCGAAGTCTTGCGAGTAGGCCGTGTCGCCTGCAAAAAACAGGTGGCAATCGGGTGCCAGCACGGCAAAACCGCCCCACAGGCTGCGCAGCGCATCGTTGGCGGTGCGCGCCGACCAATGCTGAGCGGGTGTGAGGGTGATGGGCACCCGGGCAGAGTGTTCGGTGGCGGGGAGCACATGGGTGTCCCACCAATCCAACTCAAGTACGTGGTGGATGCCGCGTCGTGCAAACCAGGCTTGATGCCCCAGTGGGGTGATGAACAGCGGCGAGCCGCCCGCCTGCCGCGCCAAGGCCAATAGCGAGGCCTCGTCCATGTGGTCATAGTGGTTGTGCGACAGCAGCACCACGTCAATCCGAGGCAATTGAGCCAAACCCATGCCGGGAGGCGTGGCGCGTTTGGGGCCTGCCCATTGCACAGGAAAGCAGCGCTCAGAAAATACCGGATCGGTGAGGATGTTGAGCCCACCGAGCTGAGCCAGCACGGTGATGTGTCCGATCCAGGTCACCGCAGGCTGCATGCTCAAGCCGGCTTTTGCGTTGGCGTGGATGAACGCCAGATCTGGTGCCACGACGGGAATCGGCTCGGTCAGGGGCCGAGGATGCCCGGCACGCCAGGCGTTCCAGCGCCAGCGCAGAATTTCATGCCAGCGCTTGCCACGAAACGACTGATAGTTGTTCTGAAAGCCGTCCGGCCGGTGGTGAGGCTTGGCCGGGTTGTAGTAGCGGTTTTTCATGCCGCTACTGTACAAACCCTTCAGGTCTGAATCAGGCTGGCTTGGAGCATCAGGCGGCGAATTTCCTTGTAGCGAGGCCAGTCGAAGCCTTCCAGGAAGGCAATGGCCGATTGCACGCCCATTTCAAACAGGCGCAGCTTGGTTTCTCGGGCCATGTCGAAGTCGAGCCAATTCACATCTTGTGTATCGACAAAAGCCACCAGCTTGCTGAAGTCAGGGTTGCGGTGAATGAAGTCGCTGTCGAGCGCGTGCCGCGCCGAGTTGAACGATTGGGTCACCACGTCAATCAAGGTCTTGATATCGTGGCGGTATTCATCCCACTGCAGCTTGACGCCGAATGTGGGGCGCAAGGGCACACGGCTGGGGTTGTGGAAAGCGTTGATGGGGAAGTTGGACAACACCCCGCCATCGACGAAATGATGGCGCTTGGGCAGAAACTCGCCTTCGAAAGCGCGGGCAGGTCGATAAGGGTGCGCTTCCTTCCACAGGGGCCGGGCTTGCTCCAGAGGCAGGGAGTCGATTTGATAGGTTTCAAAAAAGCCGGGAATCGACATGGATGCGCGCGCGAAGTTCGCCACATCGACCTGCTCTGGCTCTTGCCAGTACAGCGGGGCATGTTTGGGAAACTCCACCTTGCTTTCGGTGGAAATGTCCGCCGCGATCACGCACAGGTAGTCGCTGTGGGGGTTGATCGTCAACACCCGGCGCCCATCAGCCTGAACCAAGTAAGGTTTGACGGGCAGGCCGCTGTAGTCGCTGTCGAGGGCGCTGTCGCAAACCCACAGCGGAGGCAGGTCGTGCATGCGCTCGCGCAGCACGGCCGAGGTCATGGTTTTGCCGCCATTGAAGCCGCGCATCAGCGCGGACATCCAGTCGAAAAAGGTCTGGCCACGGTTCAGCGCGTGGATTTCGTGCAAGTTATCAAGCACTTGCGCGGTTTTCCATGTTTTTACCAGCAGGTTGCGGCCTTTCATCCAGGCGTTCAAGGCCTCGATGGCATCGGTGTCGCCAGGCTCTTTGCCGTCCACAAAGCTGCTCATGGGCATGTTGGCCAGAATTTCCATCAGCGGCTTCATGCGCGATTCGGATGGCTTGGCCGCCGCAGCCAGTGCCACGGCCGACACGGCCCCTGCCGATGTGCCGCCAATGCCGATGAAGCGTAAGCCCGCTTCTTCCAGCACATGGATGTAACCCAGCAGGGCAATGCCCAGGGTGCCGCCGCCTTCCAGCACCAGGTCGATGTACTGTTGGCCCTGGCTGTCGATCACATCGCTGTACTGCTTGGTCTTCAGCGCCTTCAACTGGCCTTGATAGGGGCGTGTACAGGCAAGAAAGTCTTCGCGACTGACATTGGTGGTCATCATGATGTGAGCTCAGAGTGGCTGACGTCGCGACAGTAGCGCGATCGGGGGCGCCATGCTGTCCCTAGATGTAGGGAGGTGGCGGCAAAAACAAAAAAGCCCCGAGGTGAACACCCGGGGCTTTGTGCTGAGGCGAGGGCGCCTGGCGGATCAGGCCACGGTCACCGGAATCTTGCCGATCTTGGCTTGCCACACCTTGGGCCCTTCGATGTGGGCGCTGGTGCCGCCAGCGTCTACCGCCACGGTCACAGGCATGTCGACCACGTCGAACTCGTAGATGGCTTCCATGCCCAGGTCTTCAAAGCCGACGACCTTGGCGGCCTTGATGGCCTTGGACACCAGGTAGGCCGAGCCGCCCACAGCCATCAGGTAAGCCGACTTGTGCTTCTTGATGGCTTCGATGGCAGCGGGGCCGCGCTCGGCCTTGCCCACCATGGAGATCAGGCCGGTCTGGGCCAGCATCATCTCGGTGAACTTGTCCATGCGGGTGGCGGTGGTGGGGCCAGCGGGGCCGACCACTTCGTCGCGCACCGGGTCAACCGGGCCGACGTAGTAAATGACGCGGTTGGTGAAGTCCACGGGCAGCTTCTCGCCCTTGGCCAGCATGTCCTGGATGCGCTTGTGCGCGGCATCGCGGCCGGTCAGCATCTTGCCGTTGAGCAGCAGGGTCTGGCCCGGTTTCCAGCTGGCGACTTCTTCCTTGGTCAGCGTGTTCAGGTCCACGCGCTTGGACTTGTTGTAGTCCGGCGCCCAGTGCACGTTGGGCCACAGGTCCAGGCTGGGCGGGTCGAGGTAGACCGGGCCGGAGCCGT
>CAYVOP010000167.1:0-6601 GCA_964453105.1 uncultured Aquabacterium sp.
ATGCCCAGGGCGTTGACCTTCTCGTACAGCTCGATGCGCAGCTCTTCCAGCTTGTTCTGGGGACCGCGCTCCAGCAGTTCGTACATGTCGATGTCGTCCATCAACGATTCCTTGGCCAGCAGGGCGGCCTTTTCAGCCGTGCCGCCCACGCCAATGCCCAGCATGCCGGGCGGGCACCAGCCAGCGCCCATGGTCGGCACGGTCTTGAGCACCCAGTCCACGATGTTGTCGGACGGGTTGAGCATGTAGACCTTGGACTTGTTTTCCGAGCCACCGCCCTTGGCAGCGACGGTCACGTCCACAGTCTCACCGGGCACCAATTCCATGAAGACCACGGCGGGCGTGTTGTCCTTGGTGTTCTTGCGCTCGAAGATGGGATCAGACAGCACAGAGGCGCGCAGCTTGTTGTCCGGGTTGTTGTAACCACGGCGCACGCCTTCGTCCACGGCTTCCTGGATGGAGCGGGCACCGAAACCTTCCCACTTCACGCCCATCCCGATTTTCAGGAACACGTTGACGATGCCGGTGTCTTGACAGATCGGGCGGTGGCCTTCGGCACACATGCGCGAGTTGGTCAGAATCTGGGCAATCGCATCTTTGGCGGCGGGGCTCTCTTCGCGCTCGTAGGCGCGCGCCAGGTGGGCGATGTAGTCCGCAGGGTGGTAATAGGAAATGTATTGCAGCGCGGCTGCGACGCTTTCAACGAGATCGTCGTAACGAATGGTCGTCATGGCTGGGCCTTTGTGGGGCTGTGATTGGAATAGACCGCCATTGTGCCAAAGGCACACTGCGGCGTCAGTGTGGCTTACCGGAATTCTGGTGGTTAGCGTGGAGGATGCGGTCGGTGGCGGCAATGGCCATGGCCGACAGCAGGAAAGCCACGTGAATCACCGTTTGGGCGATCAAGGCTTTTTCAGAGTAGTTTTCTGCGTTGATGAAGGTTTTCAGTAGGTGAATGGACGAGATGCCGATGATGGCCGTGCCCAGTTTCACCTTCAGCACCGAGGCGTTCACATGGTCCAGCCACTCGGGCTGATCCGGGTGGTCTTCCAGGTGCATGCGCGACACAAAGGTTTCGTAGCCCCCCACGATGACCATGATCAACAGATTCGAGATCATGACCACGTCGATCAGCCCTAAGACCACCAGCATGATGGTGGTTTCGGTCAGGTGCCTGGGGGCTTCGCCCGCGTGTTGTCCGGATGCCGCAAAAATGGCCTTGAGGGCATCTTGATTGCCAAAAGCGGCCTCAACCAGATGCACCAGTTCCACCCAAAAATGGAAGGTGTAAACACCCTGAGCCACAATCAGGCCGACGTACAAGGGCAATTGCAGCCAGCGGCTGGCGAAGATCAAGTTTGGAATGGTGCCAAGTTTGACCGACTTGTCTGATTTGTTCATGAGTGCGCTTGGGGAATGTCCGAGGTAACAAATTCTAGAGACAGGCGCAATGTCCTGTCTTGGTGCGCCTTTTACGTCATGCGCATCAATCCAACAGCAGGTGCCAAAAGCACCGGTATCAGGAGTACATGGCATGTCTGGCCAGAATGTAAACACAACCCCATCCCTTTACCCCGTTCCCGAAGCGTTTGCCGCCAAGGCTCACATTGGTAGTCGTCAAGCGTACGACCAGCTTTGCGCGGAAGCCCAGCAAGATCACGAAAGTTACTGGGCGCGACTGGCTCGCGAATTTCTTGCTTGGAAGCAACCCTTTACCAAGGTACTGGATTCCAGCAACGCGCCGTTTTTCAAGTGGTTTGACGACGGCCTGCTCAATGTTTCGTACAACTGTCTCGATCGCCATGTTGAAGCGGGCCGAGGCGATCGTGTCGCCATCATTTTCGAGTCAGACGACGGTCAGGTCAGCCGCATTACCTACAGCGATTTGCTGCAGCGGGTGTCGAAGCTGGCCAATGCACTGAAGGCGCAAGGCGTGAAGAAGGGCGACCGCGTGGTGCTGTATTTGCCCATGTCGGTGGAAGGTGTGGTGGCCATGCAGGCCTGCGCCCGCATTGGAGCCACGCACTCTGTGGTGTTTGGCGGGTTTTCGGCGCAAAGTCTGCGTGACCGCATTGAAGATGCTGGCGCGGTGCTGGTCATCACGGCCGACGAACAGCTGCGGGGCGGCAAAGCCTTGCCTCTGAAGGCCATCGTGGACGAAGCCTTGGGCATGGGCGGCTGCGATTCGGTGCGCCAGGTCATCGTGTTCCAGCGCACGGGCGGCGCGATTCAAATGCAATTGGGGCGTGATGTGTGGCTGCATGAGCTGCTGGCCGCTCAACCCGCCGAATGCGCGCCGGAATGGGTCAGTGCAGAGCACCCTCTGTTTCTGCTTTACACCTCCGGTTCCACCGGCAAGCCCAAGGGCGTGCAACACAGCACCGGTGGCTACCTGTTGCACGCGGCGCTGACCACGAAGTGGACTTTCGACTTGAAAGACGACGATGTGTTCTGGTGTACCGCCGACATTGGCTGGGTGACGGGGCACACCTATGTGGCGTATGGGCCTTTGGCGCTGGGTGGCACTCAGGTTATTTTCGAAGGGGTGCCAACCTACCCGGACGCGTCGCGCTTCTGGCGCATGATCGAAGCGCACAAGGTCACCATTTTCTACACCGCCCCTACGGCCATTCGTGCGTTGATCAAGGCGGCAGAAACCAACGAGGCGGTGCATCCGCGCAAGTTCAATCTGAGCAGCTTGCGCTTGCTGGGCACGGTAGGTGAGCCCATCAACCCCGCAGCGTGGGAGTGGTATCACCGCGAAATCGGTGGTGGCCGCTGCCCCATCGTGGACACCTTCTGGCAAACCGAAACTGGCGGGCACATGATCACGCCGCTGCCTGGCGCGCATGCGCTTAAGCCGGGCTCCTGCACCTTGCCATTCCCGGGCATTGATGCGGCCGTGGTGGACGAAACCGGCAAGGAAGTGCCTTGGGGGCAGGGCGGCGTGCTGGTGGTGCGCAAGCCCTGGCCTTCCATGATTCGCACCATCTGGGGTGACCCTGAGCGCTTCAAGAAGAGTTATTACCCGGCAGATTTCGGCGGTCAGTACTACCTGGCTGGCGACGGCGCCATTCGTGATGCCGAAAACGGCTACTTCACCATCACCGGCCGCATTGACGACGTGCTCAACGTGTCCGGACACCGCATGGGCACCATGGAGATCGAATCGGCATTGGTGTCGCACCCCTTGGTGGCCGAGGCTGCCGTGGTGGGGCGCCCTGATGACCTGACGGGCGAGGCCATTTGCGCGTTTGTGGTGCTCAAACGGCCGCGCCCGACTGGCGACGAAGCCCGCCAGTTGGCGGCCGAATTGCGCAACCACGTTGCGCAGGAAATTGGCCCGATCGCCAAACCCAAAGATATTCGGTTTGGAGACAATTTGCCCAAAACCCGTTCAGGGAAAATCATGCGTCGCCTGTTGCGTGTGATTGCCAAGGGAGAAGACGTCACCCAGGACACCAGTACCTTGGAAAACCCCGCAATTCTTGAGCAGTTGGCTCAGAGCAACTGAATTTAACAATTCAGCCACAATTCAAATCGAGCCCGGCCTGTAAAGGTCGGGCTCATTTTTTTGCGCATCAATTTCCAATTGTTTTCAATTTGTGCACTTTGTCCACGAGACTCAGCATTCACCCTTATTACAAAACAAGTCGCTCCCCCTTAAATTGGGGGGGGGTCACAAGCCCGGTTGAATCTGTCATCACGAGGAGCACACCATGGCGAGTAGCAGCATGACGAATGCACCCATGACGGCTGAGGAAAAGAAAGTCATTTTCGCCTCCAGTCTGGGAACGGTTTTTGAGTGGTACGACTTTTATCTCTACGGTTCGCTGGCGGCCATCATCGCCAAACAGTTCTTTGCGGGCCTGGATCCCACATCGGCATTCATTTTCGCGCTGCTGGCATTTGCGGCGGGCTTCATTGTTCGGCCTTTTGGCGCGCTGGTTTTCGGTCGCCTGGGCGACATGATCGGACGTAAATACACATTCCTTGTCACCATTTTGATCATGGGTTTGTCGACGTTTATCGTCGGTATCTTGCCCAATTACGAACATATTGGTGTCGCAGCCCCAGTTATTCTGATTGTGCTGCGCTTGCTGCAAGGTTTGGCCTTGGGTGGCGAGTATGGTGGCGCGGCCACCTATGTGGCTGAACACGCGCCTCACGGTCGTCGTGGCGCCTACACAGCCTGGATTCAAACCACAGCCACGATGGGCCTGTTCCTGTCTCTGCTGGTGATTCTCGGTACGCGTACCTTTGTGGGCGAAGAAGCCTTCGCCGCTTGGGGCTGGCGCGTGCCGTTCGTCGTGTCGATTGCACTGCTGGGCATCAGCGTGTGGATTCGCATGAGCATGAATGAATCGCCTGCCTTCAAGAAGATGAAGGAAGAGGGCAAGACCTCCAAGGCCCCGCTGTCCGAATCGTTTGGTCAGTGGTCCAACCTGAAGATCGTGATTCTGGCGCTGCTGGGTTTGGTCGCAGGCCAAGGCGTGGTCTGGTACACCGGCCAGTTCTATGCCCTGTTCTTCCTGACGCAGGCTTTGAAGGTTGACGGCGCTACCGCCAACATTCTGGTGGCCATCTCGCTGCTGATCGCCACACCCTTCTTTGTGGTGTTCGGTTCGCTGTCAGACAAGATTGGTCGCAAGCCCATCATTCTGGGTGGTTGCCTGATCGCGGCGCTGACTTACTTCCCCTTGTTCAAGGCGCTGACTGAAGCGGCCAACCCAGACCTGGCTCGTGCTCAAGCCACCGCGCCCGTGACCCTGGTGGCTGATCCTGCCGAGTGCTCGTTCCAGTTCAACCCCACGGGTACCTCCAAGTTCACCAGTTCGTGCGACATCGCCAAGCAAGTGTTGGCCGCCAATTCGGTGAACTACGAGAACGTGACCGGTGCGGGCGTGGCTCAGATCAAGGTGGGCGACAAGGTCATCCCTTCGTATTCGTCCAAGGGGCTGGCTGCAGATGAGGCCAAGAAGCAAGACGCTGCGTTCAAGAAGGATGTGGTGTCGGCCATCAAGGCCGCTGGTTACCCAGCCAAGGCTGATCCAGCCAAGCTGAATAAGCCTCTGGTGGTGGCCATCCTGACGCTGTTGGTCATCTATGTGACCATGGTGTACGGGCCGATCGCAGCCATGCTGGTCGAAATGTTCCCCACGCGGATCCGCTATACCTCCATGTCGCTGCCGTATCACATCGGTAACGGCTGGTTTGGCGGTCTGCTGCCCACCACGGCCTTCGCGATCGTGGCGCAAACCGGCAACATCTACAACGGCCTGTGGTACCCGATCGTGGTGGCCATCATGACCTTCGTGATTGGCTTGCTGTTTGTGCGCGAAACCAAGGACATCGACATTTACGCCAACGACTGATCGATCCGTGTCAGGCTCCCACCTTGGGTGGGAGCATAAAAAAGCCCCGCGCTGCGGGGCTTTTGTTTTTTGGGTGGATGAAGTGAATTACTTCAGAGCCAGAATCCAAGCCACCAGTTGCTTGGCTTCGGCTTCGTTGACTTGGGTGTTGGCAGGCATAGGCACTTCACCCCATGCACCCTTGCCGCCCTTCAGGACTTTTTCCACCAATTTGGCTTCAACGCCCTTTTGGCCCTTGTATTTCTTGGCCACATCCTTGTAAGCCGGGCCGACAATCTTGTTGTCGATGCCATGGCAACCCATGCAAGCCTTTTTCTGAGCCAATTCCTGGCTGGCGAATGCCGGGGTCAAAGCAACAGCGCTCAGGGCCGTGGCAGCCAGCAGAGAGGGCAAGAATTTCATGAATGATCCTTCCACAAGTGGGTCTACAGTTAGGACGCACTCATTCTAGCCATCCATTTCAAGGTGGTGAGCCAAAGGACACAAGATGTGGTTTGTAGCGATTGGAGTCTTGATGTTGGTCATGAATTTCGCCGGCCTGGGGCCGGTGGGGGCATGGACCTGGGGTGATCGATGGTGGGCGTTTCTGGCACCGTTCCTGGCGGCCGTCATCTGGTGGGCGTTTGTGGATTCGACCGGCTGGACGCAGCGCAAGGCCATGGAAAAGGTGGACAACAAGCGCAAGGCGCGCCGGCAGAAGCACCTGGAAGATCTCGGGCTGGATGAAAAGTCTCGCGCCCGTCGCAACCAGGGCTGACTGAAAACCTGACAGCGAAGAGGGGTAGGGATGGGCTGAGGATAAAATCGACCCTCTCAAGCGAATCTAGCCCGGAGTCCCTTCATGCCTCAGTATCGTTCCCGTACCTCCACCGCTGGCCGCAACATGGCCGGTGCTCGTGCCCTGTGGCGTGCCACCGGCATGAAGGACGGTGACTTCGAGAAGCCGATCATTGCGATCGCCAACAGCTTCACCCAGTTCGTGCCCGGTCACGTTCACCTGAAGGACCTGGGGCAACTGGTTGCCCGTGAAATCGAAGCAGCCGGTGGCGTGGCCAAGGAATTCAACACCATCGCGGTGGACGATGGCATTGCCATGGGCCACGGTGGCATGCTGTATTCGCTGCCTTCGCGTGACCTGATCGCCGACAGCGTTGAGTACATGGTCAACGCTCACACGGCCGACGCGCTGGTGTGCATCTCCAACTGCGACAAGATCACCCCCGGGA
>CAYVOP010000168.1:0-6599 GCA_964453105.1 uncultured Aquabacterium sp.
TGGCTGACTTCATCGCGCCACGCGAAGCCAAGGCCGACTACATCGGCATGTTCGCCGTCACGGCAGGCTTGAATATCGAGAAGAAAGAAGCCGAGTTTCTGGCGCAGCACGACGACTACTCGGCCATCATGCTCAAAGCCCTGGCCGACCGCTTGGCTGAAGCCTTTGCCGAACGCATGCACGAGCGTGTGCGCAAGGAATTCTGGGGATATGGGGCCGATGAAAAGCTGGACAACGTCGAGTTGATCAAGGAACAGTACCGCGGCATTCGCCCGGCGCCTGGCTACCCAGCCTGCCCCGACCACAGTGTGAAGCGCGAAATGTTCCGCGTGCTGGATGCACACGACATCCACATGCACCTGACTGAAAGCCTGGCCATGACACCAGCGGCCAGCGTGAGCGGTTTCTACATGGCCCACCCCGAGTCCGCCTACTTCAACGTGGGCAAGATCGGGCGCGATCAGATGGAAGATTGGGCGCTACGCACAGGGCATTCCCCGAGTGACGCCGAACGCGCTTTGGCCCCCAACTTGTGACCAAAGCACGCTAACTGCAGGCAACTCGCAACATGCTTGCGACTGCTTACAACTGAGGGAATCCGACTGCACAGCTGTGCAGCATGACATGGCATTCTTCGGCCACCTTTTCTGGCCGAGGCCTGCCATGTCCATCCAGCTGTCCCGCCCCACAACACACCACACGCGCCGTGTACTTTCGGCGATCGCAGTTGTCACCCTGATTGCACTCAGCGCCTGCGGCAGTGACGAAGAAGCCAAACTGGAACCCATTTCCGAAGCGCAGGCCGCGAGGTTCCTTGAGCAAGCCAGTTTCGGCCCTACGCCGGACGAGATTTCTCGCCTCCAATCATTGGGATACAGCAAGTGGATTGACGATCAGTTCACTCAAACCAGCAACATGCCAACGCATTTGCAAATGGTCGAAGCCATGGCAGTAACGCGCGGTGCATCAAAGCCGGATGCAACTGATATCACCTCCAGCTGGTGGACCCACGCGATCAAAGATAACGCCCAGTTGCGTCAGCGCGTGGCTTTTGCACTGTCTGAAATCTTCGTGATTTCAACAGCGAGTGACAACCTCGCCATGCAAGGCCGAATGGTCGCGAGCTACATGGACATGCTGGCCCGCGATAGCAGCGCAACGTATCGCCAGTTACTTGAAGATGTGGCGATGCACCCAGCCATGGGCGCGTACTTGTCTCACCGGAGCAACCGAAAGGAAGATGCCACAACAGGACGCGTACCGGACGAAAATTTTGCCCGCGAAGTCATGCAGCTGTTTTCGATTGGTCTCTATGAATTGAACCCCGATGGCAGCTTGCGACTGAACAACGGCCAGCCGATCGAAACCTACAGCGCGAATGACGTCAAGGGCCTAGCCAAGGTATTCACTGGCTTCAGCTGGGCCTGGCCATCCACTAAATCAGCCTTAATCTGGTGGAAATGCTTTTGGCGAACGCCTGAATGCACCGACACGCTGCAGGAGGTCTCCAGCATGTCGGGCTACTCACAAGAACACTCAAGCAGTATCAAACAATTCTTGGGCACGACAGTTGATGCGCAGCCCACAGCGAACCCACAGCTGAGCCTACAAATCGCACTGAACCGTTTGGCCGACCACCCCAACACCGCACCATTCATCAGCCGCCAACTGATTCAACGCCTGGTCACCAGCAACCCCAGCCCCAGCTATGTCCAAGACGTAGCCAGTACTTTCCGTAGCTCTCGCGGCAACATCAAGGAAGTGGTGCGAGCCATTTTGCTTCACGCCGAAGCCCGAGCGCCATCCGATCTACAAACCAGCGGCAAACTGCGGGAACCAGTGCTTCGCTTGGCCCATTTGATGCGAGCACTGCCCCATACATCGGATACATACAACGCGCAAGCCGCTGCGGGTGGTGTGGCCTATTACCCGCTTGGTGAAACCGACAATCCCGGGACCTCGTTGGGCCAAACACCCATGCGCGCACCTTCGGTCTTCAACTTCTTCCGGCCCGGCTACATTCCACCGCAAACCGAATTGGGCGAGCGCGGCATGATGTCACCGGAAATGCAATTGACGACTGAAACCACGGTGGTCGGCTACGCCAACTTCATTGCGACCATTCTCAATGATGGTTTAGGCAAGTGGGACAGTAATAAACGACTCAATGACATTCGATTTGATTTGAGCTCGTTTGAGTCCTTGGCCGATCAGCCAGCGCAACTAGTCTCTGCGGTCGCTCGCCGCTTGCTGGGCGTAGAGCCGGCGACCGACGTGGCCGCCGAAGCCGTAACGGCCATTCAAGCCATGCCCAACAGCAATGTCAGTGAACGCCGCAAGCGCGCTCAAGCGGCCATTTTGTTGGTTGCGGTTTCACCTTCCTTCATCGTTCAGCAGTGAGGCTTTCATGAGTCAAGCCAGCCGTCGCGCATTCCTGCAGCAAGCCGCTGCCCTGTCCAGCCTGGGCGCAGCCAGCCCTCTGGGCCTGAGCCTGTTGACCATGAACGAGGCCGCCGCCCAGTCGGGCCCCACCGACTACAAAGCGCTTGTTTGCATCTTCCTGTATGGCGGCAACGACGCCTACAACACCGTGTTGGCCACCGACACCGATTCGTGGACGCACTATGTGAACCACCGCGACCCGGCCTCGCGCAACGCCGCTGACACCAGTACCTCAATTGCGCTGCTGGCATCGGGAACCGCTCCGAATGGGTCTGCTGCAGGAGGATCGCCTGCCCGCTTTGGTGGGGTGCTGCCCATCAACCACGCTGGCCGCGCAGTGCACACTGGGCGTCAGTTTGCCCTCCACCCCGCTTTAAGCCAGGTGCAACAACTGCATCAAAACGGACGCGTCGCGGTACTGGCCAACGTGGGGCCCTTGACTCGCCCCCTGACCAAGGCCGACTACAGCAACGACCGCATCCGCAAGCCTGCCAAGCTGTTCTCGCACAACGATCAGCAGTCCACCTGGCAATCATTCCAGCCAGAGGGAGCAGGAAACGGCTGGGGCGGACGCATGGGCGATCTGCTGATGGGCATGAACAGCAGCAACTCGGCCGCCAATGTCGACGTGATCCGCCGCTCTTTCACCTGCATGACCCCTGGCTCCACATCGGCATGGTTGTCGGGGCAATCCGTCATGCAATACCAAACCGGCACCAGCTCTATCGCGGGCCTGGGTAGCGGGGGCAAGGTCTACGGCAATGCGCGCCTGTTGCAAGCCATGGGCAATGTCATGGCCAACAACACGGCGAGCAATCTGTACGCTCGCGATCACCAGCGATTCGTTCGACGTGCCATGGATGCGAGCAGTCTGCTGATCGAGAAGATCCC
The DNA here is from genome assembly GCA_964453105.1 of uncultured Aquabacterium sp. GTDB lineage: Bacteria > Pseudomonadota > Gammaproteobacteria > Burkholderiales > Burkholderiaceae_C > Aquabacterium. The sequence continues at coordinate 3,334 of CAYVOP010000168.1, forward strand.
GGTCATTGGGGCACCGCCCTGGGGCAACGCTGGGATCACCAACGTCTACAACGAGCCTTTGTTGCAGATGACGGTGCCCTCCACCGGCGCCACCAGCACCAATCCACTGGCCATTCAGTTGCAAATGGTGGCCCGCCTGATTGAAACCAACCGCCTAGGCGGGTTCGGCATTCGCCGTCAGTTGTTCATGGTCAGCCTGGGCGGGTTCGACACCCACGACAACCAGAACCAAGTGCATGGCGACCGGCTGGCCCAACTGAACCATGCCATGGCGTATTTCGACATGGTGCTGGGCGGCATGCCGGGTGGCGACATGCGTTCTCAGGTCACCACCTTCACCGCATCAGACTTCGGCCGGACCTTCACCAACAATGGCGATGGCACCGATCACGGCTGGGGCTCGCACCATTTCGTCATGGGCGGGGCCGTGCGTGGCACCGAGGTGTATGGCACCTTCCCGCAATACAGCACGGCCAATGCGCAAGGCGTATTCGGCAGCCCCGACCAGTTGCAAAACGGGGTGATGCTACCCACCACCTCGGTCGATCAGTACGCCTACACCCTGGGCCGATGGATGGGTGTATCGCAATCGGACCTGCTCACCATCTTGCCCAACCTGAATCAATTCAATTCATCGGCCTACGACCTCGGCTTCATGAGTTGACGCGGGCCTTGGGCTGGAGCAAGGGCTTCAAGTAGCGCCCCGTGAAGCTGGCCTCGCAAGCGGCCAATTCGTCGGGCGTGCCCGCCATCAACAAGGTGCCGCCACCCGAGCCACCTTCCGGCCCCATGTCGATCAACCAGTCGGCGGTTTTGATCACATCCAGGTTGTGCTCAATGATGACGATGGTGTTGCCCGCATCACGCAACTGATGCAGCACCTTCAGCAGCAAGGCAATGTCGTGGAAGTGCAGCCCGGTGGTGGGCTCATCCAGGATGTAGAGCGTGCGACCGGTATCGCGCTTGGATAGCTCCAAGGCCAGCTTCACCCGCTGCGCTTCACCGCCCGACAAGGTCGTGGCGCTTTGACCCAGGCGGATGTAGCCCAAGCCCACATCCATCAAGGTTTGCAGTTTGCGGGCAATGCTGGGCACGGCACTGAAGAACGCCAAGGCGTCTTCCACCGTCAGGTTGAGCACCTCGTGAATGTTCTTGCCCTTGTACTGCACGTCCAGCGTTTCGCGGTTGTAGCGCTTGCCATGACACACATCGCAAGGCACATACACATCCGGCAGGAAGTGCATCTCGACCTTGATGACACCATCACCCTGGCAGGCCTCGCAACGACCACCCGCCACGTTGAAGGAGAAGCGCCCAGCCCCATAACCCCGCTCACGCGCGGTAGGCACATCAGCAAACAGTTCGCGAATCGGTGTGAACAGCCCGGTGTAGGTCGCGGGGTTGCTGCGCGGCGTGCGCCCGATGGGCGACTGATCGACGTTGATGACCTTGTCAAACAACTCCAGGCCTTCGATCTCGTCGTGCGGCTCGGGCTCGGTGTGGCTTTGATACAGCTTCTTGGCCACGGCAGCGTACAAGGTGTCGTTCACCATGGTGCTTTTGCCTGAGCCTGACACGCCGGTCACACAGGTCAACAAACCCACCGGGAATTCCACTGTGACGCCTTTGAGGTTGTGGCCGCGCGCATTCACCACGCGCAATCGGGGCGTTTCGTCGGTAAAGGTGTGGCGCTTGGCCGGCACATCAATGCGCAGGGCACCCGCCAAGTATTTACCGGTGATGCTGTCGGGGTTGGATTCCACATCATCGGGCGTGCCTTGAGCGAGCACGCGACCGCCATGCACGCCCGCTCCCGGCCCCATGTCCACCACGTGGTCAGCAGCTCGGATCATGTCCTCATCGTGCTCGACCACGATGACGCTGTTGCCCAGATCACGCAGGTGCTTGAGGGTGCCAATGAGGCGGTCGTTGTCACGCTGGTGCAGGCCAATCGAGGGCTCGTCCAGCACATACATCACGCCGGTGAGGCCCGATCCAATCTGGCTGGCCAAGCGGATGCGCTGCGCCTCGCCACCGGACAGGGTGTCGGCACTGCGATCCAGGCTCAGGTAGTTCAAGCCCACGTCGTTCAAGAAGCGCAAGCGCGAGCGGATTTCAGTGACGACCTTGCTGGCGATCTCGGCCTTCGCGCCTTGCAGTTGCAGGCCTTCGAAATAGCGATGCGCCTCTGCCAAAGTGGCGTGGCCGATTTCGTAGATGGCCTTGGTGTCGCCTGTCACGGCATCCAACAGCTTCACATGACGGGCTTCGGTGCGCAGGCGGGTGCCATGGCAGTCTGGGCAGGCCTTGGGTTGCTGGTAGCGGGCCAATTCTTCACGCACAGCGGCCGAATCGGTTTCTTTGAAGCGGCGCTCGAAGTTAGGAATGATCCCTTCAAACGGATGCTGGCGTTTGACCTTGCGCTTCTTGCCCGCGGTGCCTTCTGCTTCGTAGGTGAACTCGATTTCTTCAGCGCCCGAGCCATACAAAACGATGTGCTGGATGTTGGCGGGGAGTTCTTCGAAGGGCTGCTCCATGTCGACGCCATAGTGCTTGCCCAGGCATTCGATCAAGGAATAGGTGTAGGGATTGCGTCGATCCCAACCCTTCACAGCCCCACTGGCGAGGCTCAAGCTGGGGAAGGCCACCACGCGTTGTGGATCGAAGGCGATGACATGCCCCAAACCATCACATGTTGGGCAAGCCCCTTGCGGCGAGTTGAAGGAGAACAGGCGGGGCTCCAGCTCCGCCAACGAGTAGCTGCACACTGGGCAGGCAAACTTGGCAGAGAACAGATGCTCTTTCTGCGTGTCCATTTCCAAGGCCAAAGCCCGGCCCTCAGCCAGATTCAAGGCGGCTTCGAAGCTTTCGGCCAAGCGTTGGCCCATGTCGGCACGCACTTTCAGGCGGTCCACCACCACGTCCACATCGTGCTTTTCGTTCTTGGCCAAGGGCTTCAGGTCGGCCGCTTCCACCACCTGCCCGTTGATCCGAAAACGCACATAGCCCTTGGCCTGCATCTCGGCAAACAACTCGGCGTGCTCACCTTTGCGATCGCGCAGCACCGGCGCCAAGATCATCAACTTGGTCTCTTCCGGCATAGCCAGTACGGCATCGACCATCTGGCTCACGCTTTGCGATTGCAGGGGCTGATGGTGATCTGGGCAGAACGGGGTGCCCGCACGCGCAAACAGCAGGCGCAGGTAGTCGTGGATCTCGGTCACCGTGCCCACGGTGGAGCGCGGGTTGTGGCTGGTGGCCTTTTG
>CAYVOP010000169.1:0-6575 GCA_964453105.1 uncultured Aquabacterium sp.
GAAAGAAGGCTGTGACGGTCTGATCACCAGCGCGCGCTGGGTGGTGCACCGCATGCCCAAGCACGTACGCACCGTGTGCCTGGAGTTCTTTGGCAACCCCACCGAAGGCGTGCCTTCGATTGTGGAAATCAAGGACTTCATGTTCGAGGAAATGAAGCAACCCGGCGGCGCCATTCTGGCTGGCCTGGAGCACCTGGACGACCGCTATCTGCGCGCCGTGGGTTATGCCACCAAGAGCAAGCGCGGCACCCTGCCCAAGATGGTGCTGGTGGGCGACATCGTGGGTGACGACGAAGACCGCGTGGCCCGTGCCACCAGCGAAGTCATCCGCCTGGCCAATGGCCGCAGCGGCGAAGGCTTCGTGGCTGTGAGCGCCGACGCCCGCAAGAAGTTCTGGGCCGACCGCAAGCGCACCGCGGCCATCGCCAAGCACACCAACGCCTTCAAGGTGAACGAAGACGTGGTGATCCCTCTGCCCCGCATGGGTGAGTACACCCTGGGCATCGAGCGCATCAACATCGAGTTGAGCTTGCGCAACAAGCTGGCCTTGGTTGACGCACTGACCGGCTTCATTCAGGGCGGCAACCTGCCCATGGGCAAGGTGGAAGACGCGGAAGACCTGCCCAGCCCCGAGCAGCTCACCGAAAAGGTAAACGCTGCGCTGGCTCGCCTAGGCGCCGTGCGCAACCGCTGGCAATTCCTGTACGACAACATTGATGTACCCCTGACATCGGTGGGAGACCCACTGGTCGCATTGGGCTACGAACAGCATCGCAACGGCACCTATACGCCCGCCGAAGGCGACACCGTTTTCAACCTGCTGCAGACCTGGTCCATCCGCGCCAGCTGGAAGAAGGAAATCCGCGACGAGCTGGCCAAGATCTTCAATGGCGGCGCGCTCAGCCCCATCGTGGACGAACTCAAGCGCATCCACAAGCAAGTGCTGCGTGGTCGCGTGTGGGTGGCGCTGCACATGCACGCCGGCGATGGCAACGTTCACACCAACATCCCGGTCAACAGCGACAACTACGAGATGCTGCAAACGGCGCACGAAGCCGTCGCCCGCATCATGAAGCTGGCACGCAGCCTGGACGGTGTGATCTCGGGCGAGCACGGCATTGGCATCACCAAGCTGGAATTCCTGTCTGACGACGAGATTGCCAACTTCACGGCCTACAAGCAAAAGGTCGACCCTGAAGGCCGCTTCAACAAGGGCAAGCTGCTGCGCGGCGCTGCCCTCAAGGCCCTGGGCGACGACGTGCATGCCGCCGACCTGACCGAGGCCTACACGCCTTCGTTCGGCCTGATGGGCCACGAGTCGCTGATCATGCAGCAGTCGGACATTGGCGACATCGCCGCCTCGGTGAAAGACTGCCTGCGCTGCGGCAAGTGCAAGCCCGTGTGTGCCACCCACGTGCCACGCGCCAACCTGCTCTACAGCCCCCGCAACAAGATCCTGGCCACCTCGCTGCTGGTCGAAGCCTTCTTGTACGAAGAGCAGACTCGTCGCGGTGTGTCGATCAAGCACTGGGAAGAGTTCGAAGACGTGGCCGACCATTGCACGGTTTGCCACAAGTGCCTGACGCCCTGCCCGGTCAAGATCGACTTTGGTGACGTGTCGATGAACATGCGCAACCTGCTGACCAAGATGGGCAAGAAGTCCTTCCGTCCGGCCGGTGCAGCAGGCATGTTGATGCTCAACACCAACAACCCGCAAACGATCAAGATCGTGCGCAGCGCCTTGGTGGATGTGGCCATGCCCTTGCAACGCCTGGGCAATGAGGTGCTCAAGCTGGCTGCTCGCAAGCAAACCAGTGCACCGCCCGCGTCGGTTGGCAAAGCACCGTTGAAGCAAGAGATCATCCACTTCGTCAACAAGAAGATGCCTGGCGGCCTGCCCAAGAAGACCGCCCGCGCCTTGCTGGACATCGAAGACAAGGACTACGTGCCCATCATCCGTGATCCGAAGCAGACCACGGCCGACACAGAAGCGGTCTTCTACTTCCCGGGCTGCGGTTCGGAGCGGTTATTCTCGCAAGTAGGCTTGGCCACCCAGGCCATGCTGTGGCATGCCGGCGTGCAAACCGTGCTGCCTCCGGGCTACCTGTGCTGTGGCTATCCTCAGCGCGGTTCGGGCCAGTACGACAAGGCCGAGAAAATGATCACCGACAACCGGGTGCTGTTCCACCGCGTGGCCAACACGCTGAACTACCTGGACATCAAGACGGTGGTGGTGAGCTGCGGCACCTGCTACGACCAGCTGCAGGGCTACCAGTTCGACAAGATCTTCCCCGGCTGCCGCATCATCGACATCCACGAGTACTTGCTGGAAAAGGGCATCACCCTGCCCAAGCAAGGTGCTTACCTGTATCACGATCCCTGCCACACGCCCATGAAGCAGCAGGACCCGATGAAGACCGTCAAGGCTCTGCTGGGCGATGGCGTGATGAAGTCGGATCGTTGCTGCGGCGAAGCGGGTACCCTGGCCGTGAGCCGGCCTGATGTGTCCACCCAAATTCGCTTCCGCAAGGAAGAGGAAATTCGCAAGGGCGAGGCCGCACTGCGTGACCAAGGGCTGATTGGCGCCAAGGACAACGTCAAGATCCTGACCTCTTGCCCTGCCTGCTTGCAAGGCCTGAGCCGCTATGGCGAAGACCTGCAAAACGGCCTGCTCGAAGCCGACTACATCGTCATCGAAATGGCCAAGCAGATTCTGGGCGAGAACTGGATGCGCGAGTACGTGGACCGTGCCAATGCCGGTGGCATTGAACGCGTGCTGGTGTAAGCCCCACAAAGTCAAAGCACATGGATCAAAACCAGACCACCCGACACGCCACTTGCGAGCTGTGCCAGCAAGATGGCGGCATGCTGGTGTTGCGCACCGACAAGCTGCGGGTCATTCGTGTCGCTGATGCGGATTACCCCGGCTTCTACCGGGTGATCTGGAACGATCATGTGGCCGAGTTCACCGACTTGGTGCCAGCAGACCGCAGCCATCTGATGCAGGCGGTGGCCAAGGTGGAAACCATTGTGCGAGCCGCATTGCAGCCCACCAAGGTGAACCTGGCCACACTAGGCAATGTGGTGCCGCATTTGCACTGGCACGTGATTGCCCGCTTCGCGGACGACCGCCATTTCCCACAGCCCATCTGGGGTCAGCCTCAACGCGAAGTGCCTGCCCAGCGTTGGCAGGACTTGCTCAGCCGCTTGCCCGAGGTAGACCGGGCAATTCAACAGGCACTGACGGTTTCAGAGGCCTGAGGCCTCTGATCATTGGGTCAACTGGAAGCGCTCCACCACATCGGCCAGGGTTCGCGCCTGTTGCTTGAGGCTTTCAGCGGCGGCCGCCGATTCTTCAACCAGTGCCGCGTTTTGCTGCGTCATCTGATCAAGTTGGGCCACGGCCACATTGACCTGGCCAATGCCGTGTGATTCCTGCTCGGCGCCTCGGGAAATTTCGCTGATGATTTGGGTGACATGTTCGACGCCGCTGACGATGTCGCGCATGGATTCACCCGCCTCCTGAACCAGCCGTGTGCCGGCTTCCACCCGTTCGCTGGAAGCACCGATCAGGGTCTTGATTTCCCGCGCCGCGTTGGCGCTACGCTGCGCCAACGAACGCACTTCGCCAGCCACCACCGCAAACCCACGGCCCTGCTCGCCCGCACGAGCCGCCTCGACCGCCGCATTGAGCGCCAAGATATTGGTCTGGAAGGCAATGCCGTCGATCACCCCGATGATTTCATTGATGCGACGCGAGGCCGTATCGATCTCGGCCATATTGGCCACCACATGCTCCATCACCGCGCCCCCTTTGCGGGCGGACTCGGCCGCGCTGGAGGCCAGGCTATCGGCCGAACGCGCGGCATCTGCTGTATGGCGAACCGTAGAGGTCAACTGCACCATGGACGACGCTGTTTCCTGCAGACTGGAAGCCGTGCTTTCCGTACGCTGGCTCAAATCCTGATTGCCCGACGCGATTTCGACCGATGCGGTGCCAATCGACTGTGCAGCCTGCTTGACCGTGTTGATCGACTGAGACAACTGATGCGCCATGCGGGCCAAGGCGTTGAGCAACTGCCCCACCTCGTCGTTTTGCCCTGATGCATGAACACGGTCAAAACGCCCCTCGGCCACTTCATTGGCCGCATCCACCGCATGCCCGATGTCGGCCACCACGCGGCGTTGGGTGATCCAGGCCAACCCCAGTCCAGCGACCGCCGCTGCCACGCCCAGCAAGGCCATGCCAGCTTGCGTCCAACGCGTGTCACGCTCCAGGCTGGCCAGGTCAGCATCCACGCCTTCCTGAATCAGGCCCACCAGGGTGGTCAATTGCCCGACCAGCTTGCGATAGTTGTCATCAGCGGTCTGCAAGGCCGCAATGCCGGTATTGGGATCCATCGCGGCCATGTCGATGGCGTCGTCAGCCGACTTCACATAGGCCGTCAAAGATTGCTTGAAGCTTTCTTTGATGGCGGCTGATTTTTCAGCCTTGGGAAGGCTGGCGTCCAGCATTTGGCGAACCTTGCCCGCATCGCTTTGCAGGCGCGCCCGAACCTCTTGCACCTGTTGGTCGCTCATCGAACTGATGATGGTGATCGACTTGTACAGCGTCACATGGGCATTCGAAATGTTTTCACGAATGCCGGCAACCGCGAGCTGGGTCATGCCGCTGGTTTCATTGGCCTGCTGCGTTCGGTCGCGATAGGCATTGAGGGCAAAGACAAATCCCACCAGCGCAAAAAACAAGGCCGCACAGGCAAAACCTGGTGCGGCCATCAGTTTGGTACGTAGCTTCACGCCAAACTCCTCAGTGGGTCAACATCATTTGTAGATGCCACCGCAAACGACACTGTCATCCAGGCGTTCGCAGTACATGGACTTGGGCTCGATTTTCTTGTTCTCCGGATTGGTGAACTTGTAGTCTTGCCAGAACGAGGCGTTGGTCTTGGCCAGATCCACACGCTCTTTGACGAAAGCCTTGCCGTCCACGTCCTTGAGTTCGATGAGGTTCTTGCCAATCATCTTGGCGTTGGCGCCATGCGCCCGCACCGTGCCGTCCAGCCCATAGACGACCAGATAAAGATCCTGGTTGTGCCAGGCCTTGTTTTCCTTGTCGCTGAACTCGGCGTAAGCCTTGTCATGCGAGTTGGCCTTCACATAGGCCACACCCTTTTTCACCATGGCGACCGCATCGTCTTTGGTCGCGCCGCCCTCGGCCGCATAGGCCCAGGCAAAAGCGACCGACATGAACAAAGGTACTGCATTGGCAAAACGAATCTTCATGGATCGCTCCTGTTGAGGTGTCAATCGATCAAGCACATTTCAGGGCTGAGCAGCAGGCTTTCGATGTCCAGCAGGATCACCATGCGCTCGCCTACTTGCGCCAGCCCACGGATGTAGGTCGCGTCAATCGCCGAATTCAGTTCCGGAGCAGGCCGAACGGCCTCAGCCGGAATTTCCATCACATCACTCACCGAGTCAACCACCGCGCCAATGGTGCGGGTTCCAATGTGCAGCACGATGCTGACGGTGAAGGCGTTGTACTCGGACGAATCACAACCGAAGCGCAAGCGCAGATCCACGATCGGCACGATGGTGCCGCGCAGATTGATCACGCCCTTGAGAAAGTGCGGGGCGTTGGCGATGCGCGTGGGGTTCTCGTAGCCACGAATTTCCTGCACCTTCAGGATGTCGATGCCGTACTCTTCGTCGCCCAGGCGGAAGGTGAGGTACTCACGTGCCAGCGTGGTTTGCACGTCCAGCGTTTCCATCATGCCCATTGCTTTGCTCTCCTAGTTTTCCTGGCCGGCTCAGTGGCGCGAACGGCGCACCAGACTGCCGACGTCCAGAATCAGCGCGACGCGGCCATCACCCATGATGGTGGCACCCGATACATCGCTGACCTTGCGGTAGTTGCTTTCCAGGTTCTTGACCACGACCTGTTGTTGGCCCAGCAGTTCGTCGACGAGCATGGCCACTCGGCCCACTTCAGACTCGACCACGACCATGATTCCGGAGTTGTGCTCCCAGTCGAATCGCGGCACCTGGAAGACCTTCTCCAGTTCGATGACCGGCATGTATTCGTCGCGCACCTCGACCACGCGGCCAGAGCCACCGACGGTCTTGATCATTTCGGGGCTGACCTGGAAGGACTCGACCACCGACGACAGCGGAAGGATGTAGACCTCTTCGCCCACGCCCACACTCATGCCATCCATGATGGCCAGGGTCAGCGGCAGACGAACCGCCACACGCATGCCGTAGCCTTCGGCCGAATCGATTTCAACCGTGCCACCCAGCGAGGTGATGTTCTTCTTGACCACGTCCATGCCCACGCCACGACCCGACACATCGGTGATGGTCTCGGCGGTGGAGAAGCCGGGGGCAAAGATCAGGTTCCAGCATTCGGAATCGGTCATCGAGTCGGGCGCATCGATGCCACGCTCGCGAGCCTTCTTGATCAGCTTTTCACGCGACAGGCCGCGGCCGTCGTCACGCACTTCGATCACGATCGAGCCACCTTGGTGCGAAGCAGCCAGGGTGATGGTGCCGGTTTCGGGCTTGCCCTTGGC
>CAYVOP010000170.1:0-6521 GCA_964453105.1 uncultured Aquabacterium sp.
GCCTTTGAGCGTTCCCTGCAGGGCACCGGAGCGAGCCGCCGCCTGCGCATCAGCGGCAAAACCCCTGGCATCGTTTACGGTGCTGGCCAGGCCCCCAAGAACATCGAGCTGGACCACAACGCGCTGTACCACGCCATGCGCAAGGAAGCCTTCCACTCTTCCGTTCTCGAAATGGAACTGAATGGCCAGGTTGAAAAGGTCCTGCTGCGCGACTACCAAGTCCACCCCTTCCAAAAGCTGGTTCTGCACGTCGACTTCCAACGCATCGACGCCACCACCAAGATTCACAAGAAGGTGCCTCTGCACTTCGTGAACGAAGCCGAGTCGACCGCAGTCAAGATCGACAAGTGCATCATCAACCACGTTGCCACCGAACTGGAAATCGAGTGCCTGGCTGAACAGCTGCCCGAATTCCTGACCGTTGACTTGGGCAATGTGGTGAAGGGCCAATCGATCCACGTCGATGACCTGAAGCTGGACAGCCACATCAAGGTGCTGACCCATGGCCGCAAGAACCCCGTGATTGCCACCGTGGTCGAGCCCGTGGAAGAAGTCATTGCCGCACCTCAGGCTGCTGCCGAACCCGCAAAGGGCAAGAAGAAGAAGTAATTCTTCTTGGCATCGCCCTCAAAGCCTCATGGCTTTGTGTCAAGCCCCGCTTTGGCGGGGCTTTTCCTTTTGTGCGTCACCCATCGATAATTCGCCTCCATCATGATTCGACTGTTTGTTGGCTTGGGCAACCCCGGCCCGGAATACGAAGACACCCGGCACAACGCCGGCTTCTGGTGGATCGACACGCTGGCGCGCCAACTCGGCGTAACCTTGCTGCCTGATCGGGCCTATCACGGGTTGGTCGCACGGGCCAACACGCCCCAAGGCCCTGTGTGGCTGCTTCAGCCGCAAACCTATATGAACGTCTCGGGCAAGTCCGTTGCCGCGTTGGCTCGATTCTTCAAGATCAACCCCGACGAAATTCTGGTGGCGCACGACGAGCTCGATATCCCTCCCGGGCAGGTCAAGCTGAAAAAGGGCGGCGGCCACGGTGGTCACAACGGTCTGCGAGACATTCACGCCCAACTGGGCACCCCCGACTATTGGCGCCTTCGCCTTGGTATTGGGCACCCCGGCGTCAAGCAAGAAGTGGCGGCCTTCGTTTTGCGCAAGCCACCGCAGTCGGAACGCGAGCTGATCTACAAATGCATTGACCAGGCGAAAGCGGCCCTGCCCGCCCTCCTGGATGGCGACCTGAACAAGGCCACCACCCTGGTTCATGCCCAGCCTCAGCGCCCCAAGCCACCGCGTAAGCCTGCGCCCCCCAGCGCTGATGCTGCCCCATCGCCCACCGAATCGTCCACGGCCCCGCCAGAGACACCTCCGCCCCCTCAACCATGACCGCTCCGTCTGCTCGCGCCCTCACGGCGCTCGGCTTGGCCTTGTTCAGTTTTCTGGCCAACGGCAGCCCGGCACATGCACAAACCTTCCGCTGCCAGGATGCCAGCGGCCAAAGCCAGTATCAGCAATGGCCCTGCGCTCAAGCCGCCTCACAACGACAGGTTCTGGTGGCCGATGCGCGAACAGACGCCCAGCGAAACCATGCAAGCGACATGGCCGAGCGTGAGCAGAAGCTTTTGCGAAACCTGTCTCGGCAAAACGGTGCAAACCAAGCCCGCGCCCTACCCTTGACGGTAACAGCACGACGAGCCGAAGCCGAGGCTAACCCCAGCCTCCCCACAACAGACCTCAAGCGGATTCCACGCAAGCGAGACTTCCGGGCGGTACACAAGCCCGAGCGCCATGCGGCTAGCAAGGCCAAGGCTCGGGCCCATCGCCTGCCTTCGGTATCTGGGCGTTGATCAGGCGCGTCGCGCCAACTTCTGCAAATTCAGGTATTTGCTCATCAACTGCTCACGCGTTTCAACACGAGCGGGATCAACGGGAATGCATTCGACCGGGCAGACCTGCACGCACTGCGGCTCATCAAAATGCCCGACGCACTCGGTGCATTTGTTGGGGTCGATGACATAAATGGTCTCGCCCATGGAGATAGCCTGGTTGGGGCACTCCGGCTCGCACACATCGCAGTTGATGCATTCGTCGGTGATTTTCAGCGCCATGATTCAGGCCTTTGCCTGCGCCACACGGGTACGCAAACGTTCGAGCACGCTCGGCGCCACGAATTTCGATACATCGCCCCCGAGCATGGCAATTTCACGCACGAAGGTGCCTGATACGAACTGGTATTGATCTGATGGGGTCAGGAAGACGGTTTCCACATCCGGCATGAGTTGCCGGTTCATGCCTGCCATCTGGAATTCGTATTCAAAATCGCTGACAGCCCGCAAGCCACGCACCACGACGTGCCCGCCATGCTGCACAACGAAGTCGCGCAACAGCCCAGAAAAGGCAATGACCTCCACATTGGGAAAGTCTTTTGCCAGCTCTTTGGCAATGGCCAAACGCTCTTCCAGACTGAACATGGTTTTTTTGTGGTGCCCGGCCGCCACGGCAATGATGAGGCGCCCAAACAGTCGGCTGGCACGACGCATCAAATCGACATGCCCCAGTGTCATGGGATCAAACGTGCCGGGGTAGATGGCCAGGGTGGCTAAGGGAGCAGTCATGAATCGACAAGCGAATGGAAATCGAGAAGAAGTGTAGCCCTGTGAATTGGGTTACGCGCCAGCTGTAGGTTCAGCCTTACGCTGAAAGAGGTGAAAGTGCACTGCCCCAGCCTTGCCTTCGCGCGCCAGGGTGAGGTCGTCGAAAGCAGTCGCCGCAAAAGGCTTGGACGCCTCCAGATAAATCCAGCCACCCGGTGGCACACAGTGCACCGCAGCCTGCACGGCGGCCTCGAAGGCGTCGGTTTCAAAGGGAGGATCCAGAAATACCAGGTCGAACAGGGTGTGCTGACGAGCTGCCTGCCCCATCCAGGAAAGGGCATCGGTTTGAATCAGACGGACCACATTCTGTGCTTTGAGCTTGTCGATGCTGGCCCGAATGGAATGCGCCAAAGCGGGCTCCCGCTCAATCAAGGTCACCGAACTGGCCCCCCGCGAGGCGGCTTCCAGACCCAAGGCGCCGCTGCCCGCAAAGGCATCCAGAATGGTCCATCCAGACAGATCTTGCCCCAACCAATTGAACAGGGTTTCGCGAACACGGCTAGGCGTAGGGCGCAAGCCTGCGGACACGGGCACGGCCAAGGGCGTGCGCTTCCATTGGCCACCGATGATGCGCACCTCTTGTGCCGCATGGCGCCCGGCCTGCTGTGCTGCTTGCAAGCCGCTGGACTTGGGTGCTCGCACCTCGGCTGGAGACTTTGGGGGGCGAGAACTGCGCATTCAACAAACACGGAATGTGGCGAAGTGAGCATTGTAAAAAGCTCCGGCGCCTACAATGGCGGCATGTTCAGTTTCATCAAGAAAAAGCTGGGATGGGGGCAAAACCAGCCTGAGTCCGCACCGCAGGCGCCCAGCACCCCCGTAGAGCCCGCGCCGGTCGCTGAAACGGCTGCAGCCGCCGCAGTGGCGCCCGTGGCTGCTCCGCCAGCGCAGCCTGTTCCCGCTGCTGCACCTGCCCCCGAGGCGCCGATCGCCGCGAGTTTGCCTGAGGCGGTTGTTTCACCAGCAACACCCGCAACGCCAGCCCCCCTCGCCGCACAACCTAGCCCTGCGGCCTCTGAGCGGCGCTCGTGGCTAGACAAGCTGCGCCAAGGTTTGCGCAAGACCGGGTCCAGCATTGCCCAGGTCTTCACAGGCACTCAGATCGACGACGCGCTGTACGAGGAGTTGGAGTCAGCCTTGCTGATGGCCGATGCCGGCGTAGCTGCCACAGAGTGGCTGCTGGACGATCTGAAAAAGCGCGTCAAGGAGGCCAAGGCCACCGCGCCCGAACAAGTCAAGAATTTGCTGATCGACGCCATCACGGATCTGCTGTCACCGCTTGAAAAGCCCCTGGAAGTGGGGCACCACACGCCCACGGTGATCATGGTGGCGGGGGTCAATGGCGCAGGTAAAACCACCACGATTGGCAAGCTGACTCGCCATTTGGCTGATGCCGGCCAACGTGTCTTGCTGGCTGCTGCCGATACCTTCCGTGCCGCAGCGCGCGAGCAGTTGCTGGTCTGGGCTGATCGCAACCAGGTCGACATCGTCAGCCAGGAGGGTGGCGACCCTGCTGCGGTCACTTTCGATGCAGTGCAAGCCGGGCGCGCGCGCGGTTGCGATGTGGTCATTGCCGACACAGCCGGCCGTCTGGCCACGCAAATGCATTTGATGGATGAGTTGCGCAAAGTAAAGCGCGTCATTGCGAAGGCCATGGACAGCGCCCCGCACGAGGTGCTGCTGGTGGTCGATGGCAACACGGGCCAGAATGCGCTGTCTCAGGTCAAGGCGTTTGATGAAGCTTTGGGGCTGACCGGCTTGGTGGTGACCAAGCTGGATGGCACGGCCAAAGGTGGTGTGCTGGCCGCCATTGCCTTGTGGTCGCAACAGCGCAATCAGTCGGTGCCGGTCTATTTCATTGGCGTAGGCGAAAAGCTGGAAGACCTGCAAACTTTCAACGCCAGAGAGTTTGCGCAAGCGCTGCTGAGCTGAGACATAAGCCAAGTCAGGGACACCAAACGGATCCGTATGGAAAAGGGCTGCCTAGGCAGCCCTTTGTCTTTGTACTTATTGCAGGCATCGATGTATGCCTGCTACCGCTCATCGCACCGAGGCGTGCGCATCCAGTGGCATGGGTGACGAATCCATGTCGTCAAACCAAGTGGAAGGGGGCGGATCTTTGCGCTCATCCATCATGACCGGGGGCGGCTCAGCCCAGTCATCGACGTTGAAGTCAACCTGCGACACCTCGACAGGCGGCATGCCATAGGGCACGACCACTTTCTGCGGGCCCTTGGCACCAGGCACGTTGGCGGTCCCCACCGAAGACAGGGGCGTCTTGATGACCTTCTGGGCAGGCGCGGCCGGTGCGGCCTTGGCCGACTGCATGGAAGCCACAACAGAAGCAGCCTCCACACTGCGACGCGCTGACTCGGAATCGAGTTCCTTCGAGTGGGTGACGGTGTTGACCGCCGCCCCCAAAATGGCTTCTCGCGCAATGGCATGCCCTGGCAATGCCCCTTCCAACCATACATGTACGGGAATGCGTGCGGCGGTCAGCACCCGGTCCATACGGGTATGGCGGCGTGCGGTGCGCTCTTTTTCACGTGAAGCGGGTTGGCGAATTTCGACCACCGCAATGACTTGCGACGCGGCATCGCACACCACCAGGTCTGCGCACAACGAGCCAGCGCGGCGCAGCCACTCGGCATAGGAATTTCGGGTGGGCACCTTGATGAAACGCGCCAGCGGTACTTGGGCCAGAACGATGTGATCTGGCAAGGCCTTGCGCAGCACCAGGTAGGCATCTCGTTCAGCGGTGGTCAACACACGGGTCGCCATGGGCTCCCAAGCCGCCAGAGTGTCCATGGCCTCTTCTGGTGCGCGCCGCTTGCTTTTGCCGGCCTTTTCCGCCCCACCGCCCACGGCCTGTTGCCGGAACCACCAGGCAGCCCCTAGGCCCAGGGTGCCAAAAATACCAGCCACCATCAGGGGCCAAGTCGCGATCACGTCCATGATTGACGCCTTTCTTTGCCGCAAAGAATCCGAATGAAAGACACATCCGGTTGCTTCGTAGGCTTTCGGCTGCAATCTCCGAAGATGTAGCCCTTGAGATGAAGGGCTACACCCGTAACAGAAACTAACAGTCTTGGCGGGCAGGCGCCATGGGGGACAGCACAGGACGCAAAGGCGTCAATGCCAAACGTCAGCGCCCCATGCCGGGCAGGCCTTTCATGCCGCCCATGCGTTTCATCATCTTGAAAAGGCCGCCACCCTTCATTTTTTTCATCATGGTCTGCATTTGCTCAAACTGATTGAGCAAACGGTTCACGTCCTGAATTTGCACGCCCGCCCCTTGGGCAATGCGACGCTTGCGGCTGGCCTTGGTCTTGCCGTCCATCAGCAAAGCGGGTTGGCGGCGCTCCTTGGCCGTCATTGCGCTGATGATGCCTTCCATGCGACGCATGTCGCGCTCGGCCTTGTCCATGTCGGCCTGCCCAGCTTTGGACGCCAACTCCGTGGGCAGTTTGTCGATGAGTCCAGACAAGCCGCCCATTTTCTTCATCTGGCTGATTTGAGACAGGAAGTCATTGAAATCAAAGTCGGCCCCAGACTTGACCTTCTCGGCCAAGCGCTGCGCGGCTTCGATGTCGACACCCTTCTGGACTTCTTCCACCAAGGCCACGATGTCGCCCATGCCCAGCACGCGGCCAGCATGGCGGTCGGCGTCGAACACCTCCAGGCCGTCAATCTTTTCGGACACGCCAGCAAATTTGATAGGCACCCCAGTGATCTGGCGCACCGACAAGGCCGCCCCACCACGGGAATCGCCGTCCATCTTGGTCAGCACAATGCCGGTCAGGGGCAAGGCGTCCTTGAAGGCCTTGGCGGTGTTGTCCGCGTCCTGGCCCTGCTTTGCGT
>CAYVOP010000171.1:0-6476 GCA_964453105.1 uncultured Aquabacterium sp.
AGGATCTGGCAGGGGTGGTATTCGTTGGTCAGGCCGTTGATGACCGGCACGCGCGAGTTCGCCGCGAACTTCACCAGCTTGGCTTGCTCGTAGGTGCGAATCATCACGATGTCGACCATGCGCGAGATGACCTTGGCGCTGTCTTCAATGGGTTCGCTGCGGCCCAGCTGGCTGTCGCCCGTGGTCAGGTGAACGACCGAGCCCCCCATCTGATACATGCCCGCCTCAAAGCTCACGCGGGTGCGCGTGCTGGCTTTCTCGAAGATCATGGCCAGGGTTCGGTCTACCAGCGGCGTGTACTTTTCGTAGTTCTTGAAGCGCTTCTTGATGATGGCCGCGCGTTCGAACAGGTATTCGTACTCGGGGGCCCGCAGATCCTTGAACTGCAGGTAATGCTTGATCAGGCTCATTCCGGGTTTCATGTCTCAGGCAGCACTTTCCGACAGGAATTGACGCACCAGCGGGGCCAGGATGGCCACGGTCTGGTCGGCTTGTTCGGTGGTGAAGATCAGCGGGGGCAGCAGGCGAATGACCTTGTCCGAGGTCACGCTCAGCAGCAGGCCGGCTTCCATGGCGCGGTTCAGAATGACACCGCAGGGACGATCTAGCTCGATGCCGATCATCAAGCCCTGGCCGCGGAACTCGACCACACCGGGCAGGTTGCCCAGCTCTTTGCGCAAAGCAGCCATCAGGTGGTTGCCCACGCGTTCGGCGTTCGCCAGCAGCTGATCTTCTTCCATGATCTTGATGGTTTCCACCCCGGCGCGCATGGCCAATGGGTTGCCACCAAAGGTGGTGCCATGGTTGCCCGGTTGCAGCACGTTGGCTGCCTTGGGTCCGCACACCACGGCGCCAATGGGCACGCCGGAACCCAGACCCTTAGCCAGTGGCATCACGTCAGGCTGAATGCCAGTCCATTGGTGAGCAAACCACTTGCCGGTACGCCCCATGCCGCACTGGACTTCATCGAGCATCAACAGCCAGCCTTGCTTGTCACACAGGGCGCGCACGGCTTGCAGGTATTCCGCGCGGGCGGGGTTGATGCCGCCTTCACCCTGAATGACTTCCAGGAATACGGCCGTCACGTTCGGGCGTGTGCGTGCCACTTCTTCCAGGGCGGCCATGTCGTTCAATGGCACGCGCACAAAACCTTCCACCAGGGGCTCGAATCCGGCGTGAACCTTGGGGTTGCCGGTGGCAGACAGCGTCGCAATCGAGCGGCCATGGAAAGCCTTCTCATAGACCACCACTTCGGCCTTGTCGATGCCCTTGTCGTGACCATACTTGCGAGCAATCTTCAGAGCGGCTTCATTGGCTTCCAGGCCGGAGTTGCAGAAGAAGACATTGGTCAGGCCCGAGCGTTCCACCAGCAAGTGGGCCAGCTCTTCCTGCAAGGGTACCTGGTAGTAGTTGCAGCAGTGAATCATCTTGCTGACCTGATCCTGCAGCGCAGGTGTCAGCTTGGGGTGCTTGTGCCCCAGGGTGTTCACCGCAATGCCAGACAGGGCATCCAGATAACGTCGGCCATCCGTGTCCCAGACGTAGGCACCTTCGCCGTGCGACAAGGCAATCGGCAGGCGACCGTAGGTGGGCATCACATGGGGCATCGACACGGGAGCGTTCATGGCAGTGAAAGATCTCTCAAAAAAGAAAAAGGCGCAGGGCAGGGCTGCGCCTTTGCCATTCTATGTAAAAGGCGCCCTCGAATCGACCCTGGGCGTGTCCAAATGCCAGAACAGCCCGACTGTCGAACGGGTGATCGTTCACGATCGGTCATGATTGGTGCACACTGTGTGTCAAGTTGGTGCTGCATTTGACGAGATGCATACCGGGTACGGCGGTTTCTTGGCTGTCCTTGGCGCGCCCAGTGGGGTGCTCCGAGGCATTGAACTTGCTTGTCTTTCCAGGGTCAGCAACGTGAAGGAGCTGTCAGGTATGGAAGCGGTTGTAGAGGTCGAGTCCATCGCCAACGATGGGCCAACGGGTCACCATCCCGGACTCCCAGTAGATTCACGCGGCGCGCAGACACAATCTGCCGTCGCAACTGTCATTGCACAGCCAGCCAAAAGCAGCACCGTGACCACGTTTTCTCGTATCAAACCCAGAGAAGTATTCATCCAAGGCATCAACAGCAAAGGCAGAGCGTTTCGCCCCAGTGACTGGGCCGAGCGCCTGGCCGGGGCCTTGGCCAGTTTTCGCCCTGGCGGGGTGGCAATGGGGGCAGCAGCCCACCTGGGGTACTCGCCTTATTGCGTGCCCACCACGATGGGCGACATCAAATGCGTGGTGGTCAGTGAAGCGCTGAAAGACGTCGAGCCCATGGCCTGGGACTTCGTCATGAACTTTGCCAGGGACAACGACCTGCAGGTCGTGGACGGGTGTCTGTTGCCCTGAGTGGGGCAAGCCAGGCGGAAGCAAAAAAAATGGCTCGCAGTGCGAGCCTTTTTTGCGACCGAGGGTCTGAGATCAGGCGGCGATGGCCTTGATCTTGGCAGACAGGCGGCTCTTGTAGCGAGCAGCCTTGTTCTTGTGGAAGATGCCCTTGTCGGCGATCGAGTCGATCACGCGCTGAGCCGACTTGAAAGCGTCGGAAGCCTTGGCCTTGTCGCCAGTGGCAACAGCCTTCAGCACGCTCTTGACGGCGGTGCGGAACTTCGAGCGCAGAGCCGAGTTGGCAGCGTTCAGCTTGACGTCTTGACGAGCGCGCTTACGGCCCGAAGCAATACGAACGGTCTTTTTGGCTTTGGATGCAGATGCCATGATTTTCTGGCCCTGTAGATGCCTGGCGCCGGGCAAACCCGACAACCAATTCGCACCCCACAAGGCAAAGTTGGTTAGAGAGCCTGCGAATATATCACGGCAGGCGTTGTTTGGCTAGCGCGCGGCGGGCCCTTCCTATAATGCCCGGATGAGCTTGCTGAAATCCGCATCCATCGTCTCTCTGCTGACCCTGGCGTCGCGCATCACCGGGTTGGTTCGGGAGTTGTTGATCGCTGCCGCCTTTGGCGCCAGTGCGACCACCGATGCCTTCAATGTGGCGTTTCGCATTCCGAATTTGCTGCGACGCTTGTTTGCCGAAGGGGCGTTTTCGCAAGCGTTTGTGCCCATTTTGGCCGAAAGCCGCACACGCAACGGTGAGCAGGCCACCCACGATCTGGTCAACGCCGTGGGCACGGTTCTGTTTGGTGTGCTGGGCCTGGTCTGCGTTCTGGGGGTCATTGGCGCGCCGGTTCTGGTGTGGGCAATGGCCTCGGGCTTGAAGGAAAGCGGCGGGTTTGACGCCGCCGTGGTCATGACCCGCTGGATGTTCCCCTACATCGGCTTCATGTCGCTCGTCGCCCTCAGTGCTGGCATTCTGAATACCTGGAGCCGATTCGCGGTGCCTGCTGTCACGCCGGTTTTGCTGAATGTGTCCACCATCGGGGCGGCGCTGTTTGTGGCCCCCCTGTTCCGCAACCATGGCATTGAGCCGGTTTATGCCCTGGCCGTGGGCGTGATGGTGGGGGGCTTGCTGCAATTGGCGGTGCAGGTGCCCGCCTTGCTGAAAATTGGCATGGTGCCCCGTATCGGGGTGACCTTGTCGGCCTGGCGCAAGGCACGTGCCCACCCTGGGGTGGGGCGCATTCTCAAGCAAATGGCGCCAGCGATTCTGGGCGTGTCGGTCGCGCAGCTGTCTTTGCTGGTCAATACCCAGATCGCTTCGCACCTGGGGGCCGGGGCCGTGTCGTGGCTGACCTATGCCGATCGCTTGATGGAGTTCCCCACCGCCATGCTGGGTGTGGCCCTGGGCGTGGTGCTGCTGCCCCAGTTGTCTCGGGCCCAGGCGGGGGGCGACGCCGCGCGTTTTTCCGATCTGCTGGACTGGGGGCTGCGCCTCGTCTTGCTGTTGGCGCTGCCCGCTGCGGTGGCTTTGCTGGTCTTTGCCAAGCCCTTGGTGGCGGTGCTTTACCACTACGGCCGCTTCACGCCAAACGATGTGCAGCAAACCGTGCTGGCGCTGTCTTGTTACGGCGTGGGTCTGATGGGCTTGATCGGGGTGAAGGTGCTGGCACCGGGTTTTTACGCCACCCAAGACATCAAGACGCCCGTTCGCATTGGCATCACCGTGCTGGCCATTACCCAAGGCTTCAACGTCATTTTTGTGCCCCTGCTGGGCCATGCTGGCTTGGCCTTGTCGATTGGCTTGGGCTCGCTGGTCAATGCCTCGTGGTTGCTGCTGGGTTTGCGCAAGGCCGGGCGCTATCAGCCGGCGTCTGGCTGGGCACTGTTCACCCTGCGGGTGGTGTTCGCCACAGCGGTGCTGGGCGTGGGGCTTTG
This sequence comes from uncultured Aquabacterium sp., assembly GCA_964453105.1. Taxonomy (GTDB): domain Bacteria; phylum Pseudomonadota; class Gammaproteobacteria; order Burkholderiales; family Burkholderiaceae_C; genus Aquabacterium. The sequence continues at coordinate 4,318 of CAYVOP010000171.1, forward strand.
GTTGGCCACCACCCACATCGACTGGATCGGCCTGCATACCCAGAAAATGCTGCGTGTGGGGGCGATGGCGGCTTGCCTGGTGGGCGCTGCCGTGCTGTATTTCGGCACTTTGGCGGCCACCGGCTTGAACCTCAAGAAAGCAATTCGCCGCTGATTTCGCTGTCTGCGATCATGGTCTGTCAGTCTATGGGGCGTTATTCCGTTTGCCGCCCAAGATGCCTGATCGCTGTTGAGTATGGCGTCAGCCTCAACGGGCCGATCTTCTTCCGATGATTCGTTCGAATGCGTTGGTCAACGGGTTCTCCGGGATGAATTTTTCCAGGCGATAGAGGCCACTTTTCGAGCGGAGCACACGTTTTTCAACCAAGTGCCATGACATCCAGGCGAACAAAAATGTAGTCGGGATGGATAGTAGGCAGTTCATCAGCCAATCTCTAGCCAACGGGGACAGACTTACAAGGGTCTGTTGGATAGGGATACCATACAGGAATAGGCCGTACGAGTAGTCGCCACTTTCAATTAATTTTATTTTCTTCGGGTTCAGTAGCCCCAGGTAAATCGTGGCGTAAGCGACAGGGGCCGACGCGAGATAGGCGAGTGACGAGTGTTGAAGCGCAAATCCCAAGAGTAACGCGGGAATGAAGAGGTGTTTGTTCCAGTGAATCTTGTCCTTCCACAAGAATAACACTACACCTGCGAGGAAGCAGTAAACTAGTTGGCGTCCGAGCCAGATAGGTGTTTCTTGCAGAAGTGACCTGGTTTGTTGGATTGCTAAAATAAGTCCAATAATTAAAGTGAATATTTTTCTATTTCTGTGAAGGCCGAGCAGCGCTAGCAGAGCTAACGCAATATAACACTCCATCTCATATCGAATTGTCCAGAGTTGCCCATTCACTGCGTTAGTTGGATTTCTCTCGAAAACGCCTGGCAAATGATAATGGATGATGCCAATTGAGTTGAGTAAATATCGGTGGACATCAGAGTGATTGAAATATTCTGCCAAGGGTAGGTTTGTGAGAATCGGTCCAAGAATCAGGCCGCAGAAAATGGCATCGATTGCTAAGGCTGGGTAGATTCTCAAGGCACGAAGGCCTAGGAAAGTCACGACGGAGTGGGACCGCATGAGGCTACCAGCAACCAGGAAACCGCTGAGGCAGAAAAACATGGGAAGAATCATCCCGAATGTTTTGCCCAGAAAGGTTTGATTGAATTCGTTTTGTGCTAACGGTCCGTATGAAGTGACTACGCTGTGAAAACAGATCACCAGCACAGCGAGTATGAGTCGCATGTAGTCAAATCCGGACGGTTTTCCGCTGGTTGATTTGATGCGTTCATTCAGTGTGGTGGCCATTGCAACATCTACTACGGGTTGGGCCACTACGGCAGCCTTCAAGTTGGCCGCATTCTATGTATCAGATTGTTTTAAATGCAGCCCCTGATTTGGGGGGCTGCCTCGGTATTGTCCGAAAATGCAGTTTTACCCTACCCCCGCATTAGGTGGATGGCTTCTTCAACTCGTTCCACAGTATGAATCGTGAGGCCAGATATTGGGTTTTTCGGCGCATTTGCTTTGGGAATGATGGCGACCGAAAATCCTAATTTCGCCGCCTCTTTTAATCTATCTTGCCCCCTTGGCGCTGGGCGCACTTCTCCTGCCAAGCCCACTTCACCAAAGGCAATGAAGCCTTTGGGCAAGGCGCGGCCGCGCAGGCTGCTCTGAATGGCCAGCAGCACCGCCAAGTCGGCTGCCGGTTCACTGATGCGGACTCCGCCCACCGCGTTCACGAACACATCCTGATCGAAACAGGCCATACCGGCGTGGCGATGCAGCACTGCCAGCAACATGGCCAGGCGATCGCGCTCCAGGCCCACGCTGAGTCGGCGCGGACTGGGGCCACCGGAGTCGACCAGTGCCTGAATTTCGACCAGCATAGGGCGGGTGCCTTCCAGGGTGACCAGCACGCAGGAGCCGGGTACAGGTTCACTGTGGGTGGACAGGAATATCGCGCTGGGGTTGGTGACCCCTTTGAGGCCCTTGTCCGTCATGGCAAACACGCCAATTTCATTGACGGCGCCAAAGCGGTTCTTGATGGCGCGAATCAAACGGAAGCTGCTGTGCGTGTCGCCCTCGAAGTACAGCACCGTGTCGACGATGTGCT
>CAYVOP010000172.1:0-6474 GCA_964453105.1 uncultured Aquabacterium sp.
ACCTTGTAGCGGCTGCCGTCGGGTTGCTTGAGGCCGTCGAGACGGAATTTGATGACCTTGCCAGGGATCAGGCCCAGGCCAGGGGTGTCTTGCTCTTCCGAGTGGTTAAGCAACATCTGCATGCCCACGCACACACCCATCAGGGGCTTGTTGGCTGCGGCATCAAGCACGGCGCCCAACAGTTCGCCACCATGGGCTTCACGCAGTTCGCGCATGCAATCGCGCATGGCGCCCTGCCCTGGCAACACCACGCGCTCGGCGGCGCGCACCACGGCGGGGTCATTCGTAACCACCACCTTCAGATTCAGATCTTGGGCAGCGTGTTCAACGGCCTGCGAAACTGAGCGCAGGTTACCCATGCCGTAGTCAATCACGGCCACGGTAGATGGCTGGCTCACAGTGAACCCTTGGTCGATGGGATGATGCCGGCCATGCGGGGATCGCGCTCCAGCGCGGCACGCAGGGCTCGGGCAAAAGCCTTGAACACGGTTTCGCACTGATGGTGCGCATTGGCGCCCTTCAGGTTGTCGATGTGCAGGGTGACGCCGGCGTGGTTGACGAAGCCCTGGAAGAACTCGAAGGTCAACTGCGTGTCAAAACCACCAATGCTGCCGGAGGTGAACGGGATGTCGACATGCAGGCCGGGACGACCGGAGAAGTCGATCACCACGCGCGACAGGGCCTCGTCCAGAGGCACATAGGCGTGACCATAGCGGCGGATGCCTTTTTTGTCGCCCACAGCTTTGGCAAAAGCCTGGCCCAGGGTGATGCCGACGTCTTCCACCGTGTGGTGGCCATCGATGTGCAGGTCGCCCACGGCATGGATGTCCAGATCGATCAGGCCATGGCGGGCAATTTGATCGAGCATGTGGTCGAAGAAGCCAATGCCGGTATGCAGCTTGGCGGTGCCCGTGCCGTCCAGATTCACACGCACGGTGATCTGGGTTTCAGCGGTGTTGCGGGTGACTTCGGCGATGCGGTCGGTGCCGACCTGTTCTGGAGCGTTCATGCAGGGGTGAAAGTAAGGGGTTCGCGCAGGATCTCGGCCAGGGCCGACATCAGGGCGTCATTTTCCGAGGGCAGGCCCACGGTCAAACGGACACAGTTTGCCAGCAAACGGTGCAATCCTGCGACATTTTTGATCAGGATGCCACGCGTTTTGAGTTCGGCAAACACAGCGGCGGCGTCGTTCACGCGCACCAGAATCATGTTGGCCTGACTCGGGTAGGCCTTGGCACCCGGCATCTTGGCCAAGGCCGCCAGCACCCGCTCACGCTCCGACTTGATGGCCTCGGCCTGGCGGGCAAACTCATCGGCATGCTCCAGGGCGAACAAAGCTGCCTCGGTGTTGAGCACGCTGATGTTGTACGGCGGACGCACTTTTTCGACCTGCTCGATCAGATCCTTGCGACCCATCATGTAGCCCAGGCGAACACCAGCCAAGCCGAACTTGGACAGCGTGCGCATCAGCAGCACATGGGGGTGACGGGTCAAACGGTCCAGATACGATTTGGACGCGAAAGGCTGGTACGCCTCGTCCATCACCACCAGCCCCTGCCCATTGACCGCAACAGCCTCAATGATCTGCTCAATGGCAGCGTCGTCCCACAGGTTGGCGGTGGGGTTGTTAGGGTAGGCAATGTAGATGATGGCCGGCTTGTGCTCGCGGATGGCGGCCAACATGGCGGGCAGGTCCAACTCGAAATCAGCGGTCAGCGGCACGCCCACAAACTGCATGCCGGTTTGCTTGGCAAAGGCCTCGTACATGACAAAGCCCGGCAAGGGCGCCAGCGCAACGGCCCCCGGCTTGGCGCAGGCCACCGACAGCAAAGAAATCAATTCATCCGACCCATTACCCAAGACCAGACCGTGATCGGCAGGCACCTTGGCATGACTACGCAGGGCGGCATGCAAGTCGTTGATGCGGGTACCGGGGTAGCGGTTCAGCGCCACCCGGCCCAGACGCTCGCCCAGCTTGGCCTGAAGTTCGGGCGGCAAGGCGAAGGGGTTTTCCATCGCGTCGAGCTTGATGTAGCCCGCGGCATCTTGCACATGGTAGGCGTGCATGGCCAGCACATCGGGACGGAAGACAGTCAATAAATTCGAATGGGCGCTCATGTTCTGTAGGCACGACTTTGGTCGTTCTCTTATCAATTATCCCACGGTCAACTCAATGAGATGAATTTGCAGGCGAAGGACCACTACGTTCTAGGGGCAGTCACCCCCGCCCCCGTTGGATAGACTGAATAAACAACCATTCAACCAGAGAGAATCCCATGACTTTTCGACCCAACAAGCTGCCCCCCAGAGCACGTCTTTTGGCGGCTACTGGAATCGCGTCCATTTTGATGGGCGTGAGTCTTCCGTCCTTGGCTCAAAGCTATCAATTGACAGCACTGGCTCGAGCGACCTCCATCGACAGCCTCAACAACCAAACAGATACCCAGTCACTCAATTTGAATTTGATCAACCAGCCCTCAGCCCTAAGCCCGCAAACCCTGGACGCGAAAGCTCACCAAGGTGGCGGCGAAGCCATTGCTCTGTTTCAAGGCAACATAGGACAGCTAAAGGCCTATGCACAGGCGAGTCACCCCTATTGTTGCGACAACCAAGGCCGCACGATTGCTCAAGGTTACAGTGACGCGACCGTCCAAGCTAGCTTCTTTGATACGCTCAAAGTTGCTGGAGCAGGGCTCGCTGACGGGACTGCCGTGAACTACAAGATCACGATTCAGATTGAGGGTGAATTAAGTTCACCTGCCTTTGAAATCGGGGGATTTCTCAGCGCATACGCACAAGCAGAAACCCGACTGACCGACTTGACTAGCGGAGAACAAGTCATTTTGCGCTGGGAAGCGGGAAAACAAGACACCGGCATGTTCAGCACATCCATTGACACAGTGGTCGGCCACACGTTGGGACTATCCGCTTCGGTTGCCGTGGGGACGTACGTTTCATCCTTTGCGACGACAAGCCGAGGTGCGACAGCCGATTTTTACCATTCATTTAACTATGCTCTCGCCCCATCGATAGAGGGACTCAACACAGTCGGACTGAGTGGTCATGACTACATGGCACCCGTTCCTGAGCCGACCAGCCTGGCACTTGTTTGCTCCGGACTCGGCGTCATTTCGCTAGCCCGGAGAAATTTACTCAAAAGAAAGGTCCGCTCCGTCAACACTCAGTCGCGCTTCAGACGGAACTCAGCAGCCTGGGCGTGAGCTTGCAGACCCTCGCCGTAGGCCAGCACCGCAGCGGTTTTGCCCAGAATTTGAGCACCGGCTTCGCTGACTTCAATCAGGCTGGAACGCTTCTGGAAGTCATACACCCCCAGAGGCGACGAGAACCGCGCCGTGCCCGAGGTAGGCAACACGTGGTTGGGGCCGGCGCAATAGTCACCCAGCGACTCGGAGGTGTAAGCGCCCAGGAAAATGGCGCCGGCATGCTTGAGCAAGGGCTCCCACTTGTGGGGCTCGTTGCTGCTGACTTCCAGGTGCTCTGGCGCGATGCGGTTGCTGATGTCGCAAGCCTCTTCCATGTTGCGAGTCAGGATCAGCGCGCCCCGCCCTTCCAGCGAAGCGCGGATGATCTCCGCACGCGGCATGGTGGGCAACAGGCGATCGATTTCAGCCTGCACCTTGGCGATGTAGTCGGCATCAGGACACAGCAAAATGCTCTGCGCCAGTTCGTCATGCTCGGCCTGGCTGAACAAGTCCATGGCCACCCAGTCAGGCGGCGTGGTGCCATCGGCCAGCACCAGAATTTCAGAAGGGCCGGCGATCATGTCGATGCCCACTTGGCCAAAGACATGCTTTTTGGCGCTAGCCACATAGGCATTGCCTGGGCCGGTGATCTTGTCAACCTTGGGCACGGTGGCGGTGCCATAGGCCAAGGCCGCCACGGCTTGGGCGCCTCCCACAGTGAAGGCCCGGGTCACGCCCGCCACATAGGCGGCAGCCAGCACCAGGGGGTTCTTCTCGCCACGTGGGGTGGGCACGACCATGATGATTTCCGCCACGCCAGCCACATGGGCAGGGATGGCGTTCATCAACACAGACGAGGGGTAAGCTGCCTTGCCGCCGGGCACATAAATGCCCACGCGATCGAGTGGGGTGACCTTCTGGCCCAGCAAGGTGCCGTCTTCATCGCGATACGACCAACTCAGGCCACAGGCCTGCTTCTGGCGCTCGTGATAAGACCGGACTCGGGCAGCAGCGCTTTCCAGCGCCGAGCGTTGCTCGGCTGGCAACCCGTCGAATGCAGCCTTGAGTTCGGCCTGCCCCAACTCCAGATCGGCCATACCTGCCACTTGCAGGTGATCGAAGCGAGCGGTGTACTCCAGCACCGCCTCGTCACCACGCAAACGCACATCGGCCAGGATGGCGGCCACCCGGTCCTCGATGGCCGAATCCGTTTCAGCCGACCAATGCAGCACCTGCTGGAAGGCGGCATCAAAGTCGGGCTGTGAGGTAGCGAGGTGGCGGATCTGGACTGTCATGGTGCCGAGGATCTCAGAATTCAGAGGCAAAGGGATCGCGATGACGATGGGTTCTCGCGATCGTGGTCATAGCTCAGGCTGGAATGGCCGACTCGAAGGCCTGGATCAGGGCACGAATGGGCTCGCGCTTGAGCTTAAGCGAGGCCTGGTTGACCACCAGACGCGAGCTGATGTTCATGATCTGCTCCACCTCGACCAGCTTGTTGGCCTTCAGGGTGCTGCCGGTGGAAACCAAGTCGACAATCGCGTCTGCCAGACCGGTCAAGGGCGCCAACTCCATCGAGCCATACAGCTTGATCAAGTCGACGTGCACACCCTTGTTGGCGAAGTGCTCGCGGGCGATGGCCGTGTACTTGGTGGCCACGCGAATGCGCGAGCCCTGCTTCACGGCGGCTTCGTAGTCGAAGTCGGCACGCACGGCGACGCTCATGCGGCACTTGGCAATGTTCAGATCGAGTGGCTGGTACAGATTGTCGCCGCCGTGTTCAATCAACACGTCGCGGCCTGCCACACCAATATCGGCCCCTCCGTGCTCCACGTAGGTGGGCACGTCGGTGGCACGCACCAGTACCACGCGCACATCGTCGCGGTTGGTGCTCAAAATCAGCTTGCGCGACTTTTCAGGGTCTTCGGTCACGGTGATACCGGCAGCTGCCAGCAGAGGCAAGGTTTCCTCAAAGATGCGGCCTTTGGACAATGCAAGAGTAATCATGCTTTCACTCGTTCGATGTCGGCGCCAATGGCGCGCAACTTGGCTTCCATGCGGTCGTAACCACGGTCGAGGTGGTAGATGCGATCCACCAGGGTCTCGCCTTCAGCCACCAGGCCAGCAATAACCAAGCTGGCCGATGCGCGCAGGTCGGTGGCCATCACGGTGGCGCCGGACAGCTTTTCCGCACCCGTGACCACAGCGCTGTGGCCGTCCACGGCGATCTTGGCGCCCAGGCGGATCAGCTCGTTGACGTGCATGAAGCGGTTTTCAAAAATGGTTTCGTGAATGACCGCCGTACCGTCTGCCACGCAATTGAGCGCCATGAACTGGGCTTGCATGTCGGTGGGGAACGCGGGGTATTCGCGGGTGCGGAAGCCCACGGCCTTGGGGCGGGCGTCGGCCTTGACACGAATCCAATCAGGGCCCACCTCAATGGACACGCCAGCTTCGCGCAGCTTCTCGATCACAGCTTCAAGGTGGTCGGCATTGGCTTTGCGCAGGGTGACCTCACCACCAGCAGCGCCCACTGCGCACAGGAAAGTGCCGGTTTCAATGCGGTCGGGAATGATGTGATGGGCCTGCTCGCCCTTCAGTCCATGCAATTTCTCGACACCCTGAATGCGGATGCGGCTCGTGCCGTGGCCTTCAATCTTGGCACCCATGGCAACCAGCATGTTGGCCAAGTCGATGATTTCCGGCTCTTGGGCGGCGTTTTCCAGAATGGTTTCGCCTTCTGCCAAGGCCGCAGCCATCAGGAAGTTTTCAGTGCCGGTCACGGTGACCATGTCGGTCGTGATGCGGGCCCCCTTCAGCCGGGTCGGCTGACCGTTGGCATCCAACGGCGTACGGGCTTCGATATAGCCGTGTTCGACCGCGATTTGGGCCCCCATGGCCTGCAAGCCCTTGATGTGCTGATCAACCGGACGTGAACCAATGGCACAGCCGCCCGGCAGCGACACACGGGCACGACCAAAGCGCGCCAGCAACGGGCCCAGCACCAAGATGGAAGCGCGCATGGTCTTGACCAACTCGTAGGGCGCTTCAGGGTTGTTCACCTGCCCTGCATCGAGGGTGACGGCATTGGCATCAGCAGCATGGCGCTCTGAGACAACGCCCATGTTGGCCAGCAACTTGAAGGTGGTGGACACGTCCTGCAGTTGAGGCACGTTGACCAGCGTGACGGGCTCGGCACTGAGCAGAGCAGCGCAAAGGTCAGGCAAGGCAGCGTTCTTGGCACCAGAGATCGTCACTTCGCCTTGCAGGC
>CAYVOP010000173.1:0-6416 GCA_964453105.1 uncultured Aquabacterium sp.
GCGTGTCTTGAGTTTAGGTTGGCGGCGATGCCGTCGCTTACAACCGACTCACCGTGATGTCTTTGCGCCGCGTGCGCCTGTCACGAAGTACGGACACGATCACCAATTCTGGTCATCGATCCCCATAGCGACTCCACCCTGCACCAGGGCGTCTAGACAACAAGGTTGTCAGGCTCTGGTCGTGGCGTTTTGTTTCTTGCCTTTCGAGGGCAAGCGGCAGCGCTTTGTTTTGGCTTGAAAGAAGTTCATGAACACTGAAATCGATACCCCTCGCAATTTTGATGACGCCGTTGAAGTAGATGACGGGGCTGTCAAGTTTGACGATCTGGGTCTGAGCCCCGAGCTGTGCCGCGCCCTGGCTGATTCCGGCTATACCCACCCCACCACCGTTCAGGTGCAGGCCATTCCTGCCGCCATGAATGGCTCTGACCTGCGTGTGGCCTCCAGCACCGGTAGCGGCAAAACCGCTGCTTTCATGCTGCCCTGCCTGGAGCGCATCGTGTCGGCCCGTGGTGACAACACCAAGCGTCGCGAAAAAGGCAAGGTGCACGGCCCTCGCGTGCTGGTCCTGGCCCCCACCCGTGAACTGGCCATGCAAGTGGCCAAGGCCGCGCAAACTTACGGCAAGCATCTGCAAGGCCTGCGTGTGGCCACCGTCGTGGGTGGCGTGCCTTACGGTGCCCAATTGAAGGCCCTGAAAGGCCCTCTGGATGTGCTGATTGCCACCCCTGGTCGCTTGCTGGACCACATGAACACCGGTGCAGCCGTGCTGTCCAACCTGGAAACCCTGGTGCTGGACGAAGCCGACCGCATGCTGGACATGGGCTTCATTGACGACATCGAAGCGATTGCCGAAGCCACCCCCGAGAACCGTCAGACACTGATGTTCAGCGCGACCTTCGCGGGCCACGTGGGTGAATTGGCTGAGCGTTTGACTCAGAACGCTGTGCGCATCGAGGTGGCATCCCACACCGACAGCCACGACAACATCGAGCAACGCTTGCACCTGGCTGACACTCTGGCCCACAAGAATGATTTGCTGGACAGCTTGCTGACCACCAAGGAAGTGGACCAAGCCGTGGTGTTCACCAGCACCCAACGCGATGCCGACGTGCTGGCCGACCGCCTGGCCGACATGGGCCACGCCGTGGCCGCTCTGCACGGTGGCATGCCACAAGGACGCCGCAATCGCGTGCTGCAAGCCTTGCGCAACCGCCAGCTGCGCGTGCTGGTGGCCACCGATGTAGCTGCTCGCGGCATCGACGTGCCCACCATCACCCACGTGATCAACTACGGCATGCCCATGAAGGCCGAAGACTATGTGCACCGCATTGGCCGTACGGGCCGCGCTGGTCGCAGCGGTCTGGCTGTCACTCTGGTTGAGCGTCGTGACATTCCCATGCTGCGTCGCATTGAGCGCTTCACCACCCAGCGTATTCCTGAAGCCGTGATCGAAGGCCTGGAGCCCAAGACCAAACTGGCCGCAGAGCGTGGCGGCCCCCGTCGCGACAAGCCAGGCTTTGGCCCTCGCCGTGATGACCGTGGTTCGCGCTTTGGTGGCCGCCGTGATGACTTTGGTCAAGGCGATCGCTTCCAGGACCGTGAAGCCCCTCGCTCATTTGCTCGCGGCGAAGGCCGTCCTGAGCAAGGTGGCGAGCGCGGTGAGTTTGGCCGTTTTGGCAGCGACCGCCCCAAGCGTCCGTTCGCCGACCAGCCTTTCGGCAAGAAGCCGTTTGGCGCGCGTGGCGATCGCCCCCAAGGTGACCGTCCGTTCGGCGATCGTCCTTTCGGTGACCGCGGCTTCCAGGATCGGGGTGAGCGCTCGTTTGGTGGTGACCGCCCCCAACAAGATCGCCCATTTGGGGATCGTCCGTTCGCGGACCGCGCCCCCCGTGGCGACCGCCCCGCTTTTGGCGACAAGCCTTTCGGTCAACGCCCTGGCAACAAGTTTGGCGGCAAGCCATTCGGCCAACGCGATGGCCAACGTGAAGACCGCGGCCAAGGCGAGCGCTCGTTCGGTGGCGACAAGCCTTTCGGCGGCAAGCCCTTTGGTGGCAAGCCTTCGTTCGGTGCCAAGCCTGGTTTCAACAAAGGCCCGAAGCCAGGCTTCGGTGGCGGCAAGCGCGGTGGCTTTGCTCGCCGCGAAGACTGATCAAGGCTGATTGAGCACGTCCGCCCCCTGGGGCGGCGTGAACTGGAATCGCGCAGCGGGCAAGGCCACCTTGCTTTCAAACTGCGCGAAATCCAGCCTGGACCGCTGCCCAAAGCTGTCCAGAATTTCGAGTGCGGCCAAGTTGGGGCCGCGAAAACCCACTCGAACCGACTGGAACTGCCCGTCTTTCGTGCGCGGCAGCGCCTCCACCCATTCGATTGAAGCATCTCGTTGTTGCGAGCCCGAAGAGGTCGCGGCCGCCGCACTGGTCGAAGACGCAGCAACATTCTTCAAGACGAAGTCTTTTTCAAGTGAGCCGCCCGCCAACAGGGCGGCCGGTGTGGACCCCATGGCCTGGCTCATGGGCCTGACGGTGACCTGATTCAGGTCGGCATCCCACAGCCAGACTTTCTGCCCATCACCCACGATAACCTGCTCCACAGGCATCTGGTAGGTGAATCGAAATTTGTTGGGCCGCTGAAATTCCAGACTACCCGACGATTTGCGCACCCGCTTGCCATCTGGCGAGGTGACCACTTGCGTGAAGGCCCCTCGGCCCGATTGCACGTCTTTGACAAAGGCACGCAGCGTGTCCACGCCATCGGCCCGGGCATGCAACGCGCACCCCATCAGACCCAGCCCCAACAAAGAGGCCCAGATTTTTTTTCTCATGACTGTCACCGTTTGATTGCGCTCAGGCGTCCCAAGGTGCAGCTGTGGTCCCACCCTCGCCGCCTCGCGCAGGCACCAGCAACTCGCGGTTACCATTGGTCGCCATGCTGGATACGAGTCCAGACTTTTCCATTTGTTCCAGCAAACGTGCCGCACGGTTGTAGCCAATGCGCAGATGCCGCTGAACCAGCGAAATGGATGCCTTCTTGTGCTGCAGCACGATGGCCACGGCGTTGTCGTACATCGGGTCTTGCTCGCCGTCGCCGCCCCCCATGGGAGAGCCATCCAGGTTGCTGCCCTCGTCACCCAGGCTACCGCCTTCGAGAATGCCTTCGATGTAGTTGGGCTCGCCTTGGGTCTTGAGGTACTCGACCACGCGGTGCACTTCATCATCGCTCACGAAAGCCCCGTGCACCCGCACCGGCAAGCCCGTGCCGGGTGCCAGATACAGCATGTCGCCCTGCCCCAGCAGCGCCTCAGCACCCATTTGATCGAGGATGGTGCGACTGTCGATCTTGCTCGACACCTGGAAGGAAATGCGGGTGGGGATGTTGGCCTTGATGAGGCCGGTGATGACGTCAACCGAAGGCCGTTGGGTAGCCAGGATCAGGTGGACACCCGCCGCCCGCGCCTTTTGCGCCAAGCGAGCAATCAACTCTTCGATTTTCTTGCCCACTACCATCATCAGGTCAGCCAATTCGTCGATGACGATGACGATGTGCGGCAAACGCTCGAGTGGTTCGGGCTCATCCGGGGTCAAGCTGAACGGGTTCGGAATGAGCTCACCCCGGGACTTGGCCTCGTCCATTTTCTTGTTGTAGCCCGCCAGGTTGCGCACACCCATTTTGGACATGAGCTTGTAGCGGCGTTCCATTTCGCCCACGGCCCAGTTCAAGGCATTGCCGGCTTGCTTCATGTCGGTCACGACCGGACACAGCAAGTGAGGGATGCCTTCGTAGACGCTCATTTCCAGCATCTTCGGGTCGATGAGGATGAGGCGCACGTCACGCGCTTCGGCCTTGTACAACAAGCTCAGAATGGTGGCGTTGATGCCCACCGACTTACCCGAGCCGGTGGTACCGGCGACCAGACAGTGCGGCATCTTGGCCAGGTCAGCCACGACAGGCGCCCCCACGATGTCCTTGCCCAATCCGATCGTGAGCATGGACTGTGCCTCGTGATAGACCTGCGAGCCGAGAATTTCAGCCAGGCGAATCATCTGGCGCTTGGCATTCGGCAACTCCAGCGCCATCAGGTTCTTGCCTGGAATGGTTTCGACCACGCGAATGGATACCAACGACAAGGACCGAGCCAGGTCTTTCGCCAGGTTCACGATCTGCGAACCCTTCACCCCGGTGGCCGGCTCGATTTCATAACGGGTGATGACCGGCCCCGGCGATGCTGCCACGACCCGCACTTCGACCCCGAAGTCTTTGAGCTTTTTCTCAATCAGACGCGAGGTCATCTCGAGCGACTCAGGGGTGACCGTTTCCATGCGGCCACTGGCAGCATCAAGCAGATCGATCTGGGGCAGTTTGTTGTCGCCCATTTCGGCAAAGAGAGGCTTTTGCTTTTCTTTGACGACGCGCTCGGACTTGGGCACCTCAACCACAGGCTGCTCGATGATTAGCGGGATCGGTTCGATCGGGGCTTCGTGGCGCACCTCTTCCACCACGCGCTCACGCTCGATCACGGCCTGCTCGCCGATCTTGATGTCTTGCTCGACCTCGCGCTGCGCCTCGCGGCGTTCACGCAGGCGATCCACCAACTCACCAATTCGCTCGGCCACTTCCAGCCAGGAAAACCGCAAGGCCATTGAGGTACCAGCAACCAGCATGGCAATCCACAGCACACCAGAGCCGTTGAAGCCCAACCATTTGCTGCCCTGTTGCCCCAGGTACAAACCCAGAATGCCGCCCGCATGCTCCCCCGCCAGCGACAACTCGTGCCGATACAAGCGAGACCACTCCAGGGCACAGCTGGCGGTCATCACCAACACCACACCCAGCCAAAAGCGCCAACGCGGAAATGCGTGCGCGCTCTGAGTTGGATGCGGAGCAGAACCCGCTACAGATACCGAGGTATCGCGGCGTAGCCACAACGCCAACTGCCCCAGCCAGACGCGCAAACCGATGACCACCCCCCACCAAGCGGAATAGCCAAAGAAAAACTGCGCCACATCGGAGGCGTACGCACCCAAATGTCCAACCAGGTTGGTTGGCTCGGCGTGTTGACCCGAGGTGGTGAAGGCCGGATCAAGCGGGTTGTGACTGACCAGCGCCAGCACACACAACACCCAGATCACAGCACCAATGAGAAGTCGAGCCTGAAACCCGACCCCGGTGTCGGCAGCAGCGACCGGCTCGGCGGCCTGAGCAGCCATCTGGCGATGGAGCCGACCTGTTACACGCACAGAAGCGGCGGCGTCCGTCGGACGCTCGCCGCCACGCGCCTCAGAGGAGGCGCCAGAACGAAGGGAACCCAGAGGAAACGTCATGCCCGCATTGTGCGGGCATTTTGGGTCGACAGCGATCAGGCCGCTGCAACCAGACGTTCACGCAGCTTGACGCTGCCGGTCTCCTGGGTTTCGATCAGACCACGCTCTTCCAGGTCCTTCATGACGCGGCTGACCATTTCGCGGGAAGCACCCACGTGCTTGGCCAGATCCTGACGAGACACCTTGCCTCGGATGACCTTGTCGCCGGCTTCGTCGTCGGCCATATCGAGCAGCGCACGCGCCACGCGACCATACACGTCCAGCAGGGCCAGCGACTCGATCTGGCGGTCCGCGCTGCGCAGGCGCTGCACGAGGCCGCGCAGAATGGCGTACGACAGACTGGAGTTCTCAGGCAGGCAACGAGCAAACTCGGCACGGCCCAGCACCAGCACGTCGGTCTGCACTTCGGCGCGAACGGTAGCAGAGTGGGCTTCGTTGTCGATCAGGCTCATTTCACCCAAGTAGTCGCCGGCTTCGAGCACGGCCAGGATGACTTCGCGACCGCGCTCGTCCGACGCCACGACACGGGCGCGGCCGGTCAGCAGAATGAACAGCGAATTGGTCTTGCGACCCTTTTCCACAATCAACTCACCCCGACGATAGCGGCGCTTGACCACCCCTTCGGCGATGGACTCGGCTTGCGCCTGAGTCAGCATCGAAAACAGGGGGACGCGACGGATCAAATCTAGGTTGGACAACATGGCCATGTGCAGCTCCTCTCTCGTTGAGACCGGGGTGGCCTGTCAAAAAAACAAAAAAACAAAGGACTTTTCGCCCACGTTCGTGTGTGACAAACAACCAGTCCCTACAATTTTCGGCACCAGCGAGCGATTTTTTAGGCACTTTATCGATCATGCACTTGACCGGTAGCATGGAGGTGCGCCTGAAATCCGGCACAGTTCGGTTCCTTGAGAGAAAAGAAAGAGTTCACGCCATGTCCACGCCCCAACACAGCCAGGTCCTGATCCTGGGCTCCGGCCCCGCAGGCTACACAGCCGGCATCTACGCCGCACGCGCCAACCTCAAACCCACCCTGGTCACCGGCATGGCCCAAGGCGGCCAGCTGATGACGACCACCGAGGTGGACAACTGGCC
>CAYVOP010000174.1:0-6413 GCA_964453105.1 uncultured Aquabacterium sp.
CGGCCGCACCTTCCTGAACAAGTTCGTCATCATCGACGAGGCGCAAAACCTGACGCCCAAGCAGATGAAGACGCTGATCACCCGGGCCGGCCCGGGCACCAAGATCATCTGCATGGGTAACCTGGCCCAGATTGACACGCCCTACCTGACAGAAGGCAGTTCCGGCCTGACCTATGCAGTGGACAAATTCAAGGGCTGGCCACACAGCGGCCACGTCACCCTGGCGCGCGGCGAACGCTCGCGTCTGGCTGACTTTGCCTCTGAAGTTCTCTGACTTTCTTCGCCCCACTCAAAGGCCGAGGTGTTTGCCTCGGCTTTTTTCTTGGTGCGAGAGCTCATGCTGTCGCTTCTAACGACCGAATCAAATCGGCGGCACACGCAGCGCCCAGGGTTGGGCCTGCTCCAACTGCCCCGCCAGACTGAACAGCAGGCCCTCTTGTCCCATGGGGCCCATGAATTGCACACCGCTGGGCAACCCGTCGTCTGCAGCGAACAGGGGAACCGACATGGCGGGCAAGCCCGTCAAATTGGCCAGCTGGGTGAAGGGCAGCCAGGCCATGTTGTCACGCACCAGCTGATCAATGCCCCCCGCACGGATCAGGGCGCGAGTCAGCCCCATGGACGCCACCGCCTTCAGGGCCGCCACCTGCCAGGCAGGGACGGCGGTACTGCCATGCTTTCCGGGTGGGGTCGCCAGGGTGGGAGTCAGCCAAACGTCGTGGCGCTCAAAGAAATGCCCCATGGCCATGGTGCAGCCCTTGGCCACCGTATGGGCATCCAGGTATTCGGCCGCCGTTAAGGCCTGACCAAGCAAATACATGGAGCGGGTGTCGGGCTCAAAGCCATCCCAGCCGCAGCCTGTTTGCTTTTTGACCTCTTGAACAAACTGCCCAACCTGCACGCACCACAACATCATGAAGCGCCGTGCAGCGTCAAAGAAATCAATATCGGGCTGAGCCTCTTCCACCTCGTGCCCCAGGTCTCTCAACAGGGCCACCGTGCGCTCCACGGAGGCCACGGCAGAGGGATCCACCCCCAGCCCCAGAGGCGACCGGGTGCTGAAAGCCACCTTCAACCGCCCCGGCGCACGCGAGACCTCTTCCTGGAAGGGCCGCGCCGGTGGTGCCAGCACAGTGAGAGAGCCCACCTCAGGGCCATGCGTGGCATCCAGCATGGCGGCACTGTCGCGCACCGAACGGGTCAGCACATGGGTCATGACACCGCCGTGCATGTATTCGCTCAACTGCGGCCCCCAGGGGTTACGCCCCCGGCCCGGCTTGAGTCCAAACAGGCCACAGCATGCCGCCGGAATGCGGATGGAGCCGCCGCCATCGTTGGCCCCAGCCAATGGCACCACTCCGGCTGCTACAGCCGCGGCCGAACCGCCAGACGACCCGCCCGTGGTCACAGCCAAATTCCAGGGGTTGGCGGTAACGCCGGAAACCAGCGGCTCGGTAACGCCTTTGGTGCCAAACTCCGGCGTGTTCGTCGTGCCCAACAACACCACCCCCGCGTTCAACCACCGCTGCGTGATGGTGCCTGTTTGCGAAGCCACATGACCAGCCCGACGCAAGGCCCGACAGCCGTTGTAGTTGGGCACACCTGCGATGTCCTGAAACAAGTCCTTGGTCAGGAAAGGCACTCCCGCAAAGGGGCCAGACAAAGGCCGCCTGGTTTGCTGCAGAGCCCGTTCCCGAAGGGGGGTGACCAGAAAATTCAGCTTGGGGTTGACCGCCTCCAGGCGTGCCCAAGCGGTGTCCAACAATTCCTCGGCACTGACCTGTCCGCTTCGCACCAGTTCGGCCAAAGCCAGGCCGTCGAGCTGTCTGTATTCTTCAAACTTCACAAACGCATCCGGTTTCGTGGGTTGGGATGCGCCATTGTCCAAAGCACAGCCTGTGCGCCGTGAGAGACAATCGAGCCAATTTGATTGCCATTTCAGGCCACCATGGCACACACATCTCATCCGGACTCAGACAAACCCTTGGTATCGATGTCGTACTGGTCGGTCGTCGAATCCGTTCTGATGGACCACGGCGTTCAGCAAAACTGGATGACCCAACACCCCGCCCTGACTCAGGGGCGACAAACGGGCCGGCTTCGTTGCCGCGATTACGAATCGCTGTTGCTGATGGCCTTGCGGGCTTACGGGCAAACCTTGGGCATTGAGGCCGGCCTGCGCGGCTACCCCACCAAGCATGGCCCCTTGGGAGTGGCCTTCATGAGTTGCGCCACCCTGGCCGACGCCATGCACCTGGGCATGCGCTACCACCCCACCCGCATGCCCTATTACGACATTCAATTGCAAACGTATCCAAGCGCCCCCGCAGACTGGATCTGGGTGGACGTGCACGAACGTCTGCATGTAGATGGACTGGAGCAATTCGGCAAGCTATCGGCCTTGGTCGAAATGGCCACCCTGATTCGGACGCTGGCCCCGGTGCCGCGCGAACAGTTGCACTTGTATTTCACAATGGCCGAACCCGATTTTTTCCCTCGCTACCAGGAGCGGCTACCGCCTTGCACCTTCGGTTGGTCGGTTGACCGACTGGCCATTCATATCGATGCCTTGACCGCCCGATTGCCCTCGGCCAATACCGAGGCACTGAAGGAAGCCTGCGCGCAGTGCGATGCCGAATGGGTGCGCCTGGGGCTGGCCGGCAGTTGGCGCGAACGGGTTTTGAGCCACCTGCAAGACACGGCGCAAGCCCCTCGCACCATCGAGCAAATGGCCGCCCGACTCTGCACTTCCGAGCGCACGCTCAAACGCCAACTGCAGCGGGAGGGTTGCACCTTCAAATCTCTGCAAGACGCCGCCCGGCTGCGCGCAGCCAACAGCATGCTGAGCGATCCGGCCCTGGCCATTGCCGACATCGCGCAACGCATTGGTTTCGATGACCCCGCCCATTTCACCCGGGCCTATAAGCGCTGGACCGGGGAAGCCCCAAGCGTGGTCCGCACCGCCCTGCTCAAGCAGCAGCCCTCCAGCTTGCGTACACTCGCGTCCCATGCGAATTGAAGACATCCGCCAACGCCTGCGCGAGCGCGGCGCCAAGCCCAGCCACGAGCAAAGGGTGCTGCGCCACTGGGTGCAGGCCCTGCCCCACGACAGTGGGCGCCGTCGCCCCCAAGATTTCCTGCCTCAGGATGTTCGCAACCTGCTGCCCGGACTGAATGCCGAGCTGCAGTGCCTGGTCACACTGCGCTCAGCCCACCCTGGCGATGACGGCTCAGAGCGCCTGCTGGTCGATCTGGCCGATGGCCAGACCGTGGAAAGCGTGCTGCTGCCTCGCGATGGCTTGTGCGTGTCCACCCAGGTGGGCTGCGCCGTGGGCTGCGTGTTTTGCATGACAGGCAAAGATGGCCTGCTGCGTCAGGTCAGCAGCGCGGAAATCGTGGCGCAAGTGGCCCTGGCCCGCACCCGCCGCCCGGTGAAGAAGGTGGTTTTCATGGGCATGGGTGAGCCGGCCCACAACCTTGACAACGTGATGGAAGCCATCGACACCCTGGGCACCGTAGGCGCCATTGGGCACAAGAGCCTGGTGTTTTCTTCGGTGGGCGACCCACGAGCATTCGAACGCCTGCCGCAAGGCCCGGTCAAACCGGCCTTGGCCCTGTCGCTGCACACCTCGCGGGCCGATTTGCGCGCCCGCCTGCTGCCCAAGGCCCCACGCCTCTGCCCCGAAGAACTGGTGGAGCTGGGCGAACAATACGCCCGCGCCACCGGCTATCCCATTCAATACCAATGGACGCTGCTGGCTGGCATCAACGATTCGCAGGAAGAGATTGACGGCATCGTGCGCTTGCTTTCGGGCAAGTACGCCATGATGAACCTCATTCCCTTTAACTCGGTGGAAGATACCCCTTACCAACGCCCCGAATGGGAGCAGGCCGCAGCCATGGCGCGCCAACTGCACCAACGCGGCATTTTGACCAAGCTGCGTCACTCGGCCGGGCAAGATGTGGATGGGGGATGTGGTCAGCTACGGGCCCGCGCACTGGGCGAAGACCATCCGGCCCTGCCCATGCAGCCGCAACCGCAGACCGTGCGCATCGACCGACGCGCACGAACCTGATCAGGCTTTTTCGAACACCGCCATGCTTTCCACGTGGGCGGTGTGGGGGAACATGTTGACCGCCCCAGCAGCCACGCAGCGGTAACCGGCCTGATGCACCAGCAAGCCGGCATCGCGCGCGAGGCTCGCGGGGTTACAACTCACATACACGATGCGCTTGGGCGCCACCCAATCAGGCACCAGTGATGGGTCCTGATGCAAGTCGGCCATGGCCTTGGCCAGCGCAAAAGCGCCTTCGCGGGGCGGATCCACCAACCACTTGTCGGCATGGCCGTAGCCAGCCAACTCCTGCGGCGTGATCTCGAACAAATTGCGCGCCACAAAGGTGGTGGGCGTGGCGATGCCATTGGCCACCACGTTTTCGCGCGAGCGAGCCACCAGTTGCTCGCTGCCTTCGATGCCGAGCACCTCACGAGCCTGTCGAGCCAGAGGCAAGGTGAAATTACCCAGCCCGCAGAACCAGTCGATGACGCGCTCATCCCGCTTCACATCCAGCAAGCGCAAAGCGCGGCCCACCAACACCTGATTGATGGCGTGGTTGACCTGGGTGAAATCGGTGGGCTTGAACGGCATGGTGATGCCGAATTCAGGCAAGGAATAGTCCAGGCCTGGCAACGACGAATCAAGCGGGTGCACTGTATCGGGGCCCTTGGGCTGCAGCCACCAGGAAATCAGGTGCTCGCCGTTGTTCCAGGCACTGTGTTCCTTGCCAAATGCCAGCAGCTTTTGGCGGTCGCTGTCGCCCAGCGCTTCCAGGTGACGCAGCACCAACACAGTCACCTTGGTGCCCACTGCCACTTCAATTTGCGGCAACCGGTCACGCTCGGCCATGGAGCCGATCAGCTCACGCAGGGGCATCAACAAGCGGCTGACGTGGGGCGGCAAGATGGCGCAAGTCTGGATGTCGGCCACATAGCGCGATTTGCGCTCGTGAAAGCCCACCAGCACGGTGTTTTTCTTGGCCACGTAGCGCACCGACAAACGGGCGCGGAAGCGGTAGCCCCAGGTGGGGCCCTCAATGGGGCGCAACAGGGTTTCGGGCTTGACCTTGCCCAGGTGCCAGAGGTTGTCTTCCAGCACGCGCTGCTTCACGGCCACCTGAGCCGAAGCATGAAAGTGCTGCATTTTGCAGCCCCCGCACACACCAAAGTGCGGACAACCTGGGGTCACACGCTGCGAGCTCTCGCGGCGCATGTCGGTCATGGTGGCCTGTTCCCAGTTGTTCTTCTTGCGCGACACCGCCACGCGGACTTCTTCACCCGGCAAGGCGCCATCGATGAAGACCACCTTGCCGTCGGCGCGATGGGCCACGCCCTGCGCTTCCAGATCAAGGGATTCGACCTTCAGCCATTCCTGACTGGGGTGCACGGGGACAACCGGCGCAGCCTCGGGAGCCTGCGCCACAGATTCAACGGAAACAGTTTCTTGACTCATCCCCGAATTGTCTCAGGGATGAGCCCTGCTTCAACGCGCTGGCAGCTGTTTTGAGGGGTCGATCGGCTTGCCTTGTTTGCGAATCTCGAAATGCAACTGCACGCGGTCGGCATCGGTCGAGCCCATTTCGGCAATTTTCTGGCCCTTGCGCACCACCTGATCTTCCTTGACCAGCAAAGTCTTGTTGTGGGCGTAGGCGGTCAGGTACTCGCCACCGTGCTTGACGATGATGAGGTTGCCATAGCCACGCAAGCCCGATCCGGCATAGACCACGCGACCATCACCAGCAGCCAGAACGGGATCGCCTTCCTTGCCGCCAATGGCCAAGCCCTTGCGTTTGCCTTCCTCAAATGCACCGAGAACCGGTCCGGTCGAAGGCCAGATCCAGGCAGGTTCATCCCCGCTGTCTTTGGCCGAATCAGCGGCATTGGCTGGATTGGTCGAACTGGCAGCCGCAGGCGCAGCCACTGTAGACGAGGCCGCCGACGCCACCGCACCCACCGCTGCTGCAGCGGGTTTGGCCGCAGCGCTGGCTGCCGGGGTGGCCGCCGCACCGCCCTTGGCGTCTAGCCCCTTGGCTTCCACCTTGGGCACGCTGACGGGCTTGGCTGCCGGCAAAACACTGGCCGCATCCACCGTAGGCGGCACCACGCGCAAGACCTGACCCACCTCGATCAAATTGGGGTTCTCAAGGTTGTTCCAGCTGGCGATGTCGCGGTAGTTCTGCCCTGACTCAAGCGCTATGCGGATCAAGGTATCGCCTTTGGCCACGGTGTAGTAGCCGGGCTTGCCAGCGTTTTCCGCACCAGGGGGAGGCTTGGGAGCACTGGCTCCGCCGCTACCCGACGCGCCACCAGAACGACCCCGATCTTCCACGGGCGCACGGTGGTGCTGGGTGGCACA
>CAYVOP010000175.1:0-6322 GCA_964453105.1 uncultured Aquabacterium sp.
TCGCCATCCTGCGTGAGCAGGGCGTGAACTCGCATGTGGAGATGTCGTACGCCGTGGCCCAAGGTGGCTTCGACACCTTCGACGTGCACATGAGTGACCTGCAAGCCGGCCGCGTCAGCCTGGACCAGTTCCAGGGCTTCATTGCCTGCGGTGGCTTCAGCTACGGCGACACCCTGGGTGCCGGTGAAGGCTGGGCGCGTTCGATCATGTTCAACCCCAAGCTGGAAGAGCAGTTCCTGGCCTTCTTCGGTCGCCAGGACACCTTCGCGCTGGGCGTGTGCAACGGCTGCCAGATGCTGGCGGCACTCAGCCCGATCATTCCAGGCGCGCAAGATTGGCCCAAGTTCACGCACAACCAGAGCACCCGCTTTGAAGCCCGCCTGAGCTTGGTCGAAGTGCTGGAAAGCCCGTCCTTGTTCTTCAAGGACATGGCCGGTAGCCGCATGCCGATTGCCGTGTCGCACGGAGAAGGTTTTGCCAACTTTTCGCAGCGTGGCGACATTGCCAAGGTGCAGAAAGCCCTGCGCTACGTGGACAACACTGGTGCCGCCACCGAGGTGTATCCGTTCAACCCGAACGGCTCGCCCGGCGGTTTGACCGGTGTAACCACGGCCGATGGTCGCTTCACGGCCATGATGCCGCACCCCGAGCGCGTGTTCCGCAACATCCAGATGAGCTGGACCAGCGGCAACAAGAGCGATGCCAGCCCCTGGCTGCGCATGTTCCGCAATGCTCGCAAGTGGGTGGGCTGATTGGGTGTCGGGCTTCAAGCCCGACTCAAAGCAAAAGAGGCGCTTGAAGCGCCTCTTTTTTTGTCTCGTGATTTGTTTTGAGGCTGCGCTCAGGCGTTCACGGTCAACACGGTCAAGGTGGCCAAGGCACCATCGCGAATGGCGATCAGGCGGTCAATGTTGGGGTGCTTGCCAGGGTGGGCCACGGCATCGGCCGTGTGTTCGGCATAGATCTCCAAACCTTCCTTGGCGGCGTCCTCGTTGATGGCGCCATGTTTGTCGGCCAGGGCCGTGTACACGCGCAGCGAGCCGGCCTGGCCAGGCTTGTTTTCAATGGTGGCGACGGTGTGGCCCCCTTCGTCCTTCAAATGGATGGCGGCGAGGTGGTCGGCAAGAGGGAGCTGCTTGAGGTTGTCGGCAAAGGCCATGGTGCTTGATTGTGTCGGTTGATGACAAAGGCGCTATTTTGACGTTGATTCTTGCCCCTGCTGCCCCATCCAGGTCATCACGGCCGGGGCCAGCATGGGGGCCATAGCCACGGCGTTGCTGGTGTGGGCAATGCAGTCGGTGCTCCAGATGTGCCTGACACCAGCGGCCCGGATCATTTTGTCAGCGCCATTGGCAAACAGGGCGTGGGTCACGGCCACGTCCACAGAGCGCGCCCCGGCGGCCAGCAACAAGCGCGTGGCCACGGCCAGCGTCTGCCCAGAACTGGCCACATCGTCCAGCAGCACCACGGAGCGGTCTTGCACGCCAATGTGGGGCAGTTCGATGTCGACCTCGTGGTCGCCTCGTCGAACCTTGGTGCACACGCCGGTGTCCCAGCCATGGGGGCGCGCTGCGGCCTGAATCCATTGTTCAGACTCCGCATCTGGCCCGATCAACAGGGGGGCCGGATGGTGTTGTGCAATGCAGTTGGCCAATGCAGTGGCGCCTGTCAGGGCTACCGCGTAAGCCAGTGGAACAGCCTCTTGCAGCGTATGCACCCGGTGCAGGTGCGGGTCTACCGTGATCAGTCCATCGACAAGCTGCGCGAGGAAAGAGCCAATGCGCTTCTGGCTGACGACTTCCCCGGGCTGGAAGGCGATGTCTTGCCGCATATAGGGAAGGTAGGGGGCTACCAGCAGCACCCGTTTTGCCCCCAGGGCTCGTGCTTCGGCTACGGCCAGCAGCAGGGCAATCAATTTGTCGTTGGGGCGATCCAGGCTGCGGTAAATCACCAGAGTCGAATCGACTGTGCCTGCACTGTCTACTGGCAGTTTGAGCTTGAGTTCCCCGTCAGGGAAACGATGCGTGGCGATGCAGGCGGCCTGGAGTTGGCTGGCCAGGGCAAGCCGTGTGGCGGGTTCATGCTCGTCTTCGAAATACAGCAGGGTGGCCAAGGTCAGAACTCCACGAACAGGTGAGGCACTTCGTCGGCGTGCCCCAAACGGAAACCGCTTTGCTTGAGGGCTGACTGGCGCGCGAACTCCAGATCGGCGGGGTAGGCGGCATACACGCGATACAGCGGTTCGCCTGCTGCCACCGGGTCGCCCAGTTTGCGTAGCAGATCGACGCCGGCACCTTGCACCTTGGGGGCGCCAGCCAGGCGGGCCACCCGCGCCAGTTGCAGGTTGTCGATGCCGGTGACCACGGCGGTCTGGTCTGCCACGATGTCGAAGCTCAGCGGGGCCAGAGCGGGGGCGTTGGGATCGAATGGTTTGGCGCCTTGCGCTTCGATGATGGCTTGCATCTTGGCCAGGGCTCGCCCTGACTCGAGAATGTCTCGGGCAATGGCGTAGCCGTCGCCTCCGCGTACATCGGGGTCGAACTCCAGCATGCGCCCGGCCAGTCGCAGGGCTTTCTGGCGCAGGTCGGTCGGAGCTCGTGGGTCGTTGCGCAGCACCCGCATCACGTCGCGGGCTTCCAGCACCGGGCCGATGCCGTTGCCCACCGGTTGACGTCCGTCGGTGATGACCACGTCCAGCGTCAAGCCCAGGCGGCCCGCCACGAACTCGAAAAGCTTGCGCAGGCGCTGGGCAGCAGGCATGTTGTGCACCTTGGCGGTGGGCCCCACGGGGATGTCCAGCAGCAGGTGGGAAGAGCCGGCGGCGATCTTCTTCGAAAGAATGGAGGCCACCATTTGCCCGGGTGAATCGATGGACAAGGGGCGCTCCACCGCGATCAGCACATCGTCCGCTGGCGACAATTCGCTGGTGCCGCCCCAGGCCAGACACCCCCGGTGCTCGCGCACGATTTCCCACAAGCGCTCGAATGGCGGCTCGACTTCGGCCAGCACTTCCATGGTGTCGGCTGTGCCTGCGGGCGAGGTGATGGCGCGAGACGAAGTTTTGGGGCACAGCATGCCGTGAGCCGCCACGATGGGCACCACCAGCATGGAGGTGCGGTTGCCCGGAATGCCGCCAATGCAGTGCTTGTCGACCACCGGGTGCTCGCGCCAGTCCAGCCTGCGTCCGACGGCTGCCATGGCTTCGGTCAGGTAATACACCTCTTCGCGGTCTAGCTGGCCTTGGTTGGAGGCCACCACAAACGCGGTCAGCTCAATCTTGGAGTAGCGGTGCTCGGCAATGTCTCGAACAATGGCCTGGAAGTCGTTTTGCGTGAGCCGTTCGCCTGCAATCTTGCGGTGCAAGGCGGGAATGGAGGTCGCTGGCTCGGCCTGGTTGATGAAGGTCGGGTGGCCCTCTTCCACGCCCAGTTGCGCAAACGCATCTTCCGACAGCCCCAATTCGTTGCATCCCACGATGCGGTCATCGTCGACCACATTCAGGCTGGCCAGAATGCGTTTCCCATTGGCTCGCACCTCGACTTTCGACAGGGCTTGAAACCCTTCAGCTCGGTAGACCGCGCAGTCGCGGTGCAGGTAGGCCACGTTCTCGCGGTAGGTGTCGATGGCGACGCGGCGCACCTGCAGCAAAGGGGTGTCGGGGTTTGGGGTTGAGGGGACTGAACTCATGTTTTCGGTCATCCTGTGCCCCCGGAAACATGGGGGGCACCAGCCAGTTTGGGGGCAAGCGCAGGGCTTTGGGAACTGCCGGTCATGGCAGCGTAACAATTTCACATCATTCTTGACCCCCGACAAGTGGGCTGTGGGGGGCGTCATCAAAGCGTCAGCCCGCGTGATCCCATCAGACGATGGGGCCCGCCGCTGCGTGGTGACGCGAAAGGAATGACATGAAGAAGTTGGTCGAATACAAGCGCGCCTGGCCCCTTGGCCTGGCTGGTGCCCTCATGCTGTCGCTGGTCGGCTGTGGCGGCGGGGGCGACGATCCTGCCAGTGCCACACCGTCCAACCAGGGTGGCGGTGGTCAGACTGTGGTGCAACCCGATTTGGTGAGCGTGCAGGACGTGGCTTTGGCTGCAGGCGTGGGCTATTCGCTTGGGGTTGATGCCTCTGGCGCCATTCAGGTTTGGGGTACGGGCATGGCTGGCTCGAAGCCTGTGGGTGCCAACGTCAAGGCGGTGGGTGCTGCGCGGTGGGGGGGCAACTGGGCGGTTTTGGCTTCGGGTGACCTGCTCTACTGGGGCAACGATGCAGCCGGTGCGCTGAGCCATGCCTCGGCAGTGTCTCTCAGTGGCTTGGGTCGAGTGGCGTCCGTGCGAGCCTGTGGTCAGGGTGCGGATGCCCGCCTGGTGGCCTTGAAGGCTGATGGCTCCGTGCGTGTGGTCACGCCCAGCAGCTTGACCGCGTCGACCCAAGGTACGACGGTGGGCGGGCTGAGCGCCGTGAATGCCCTGGTGGATGGGGGTGACGCCACGTGTGACACCTTGTTGGCCGTGGGCAGCAATGGGCAGGTTTCGCGGGTGCAGGTGACTGCAGATGGCGCCTCTGCTGTGGCAGTGGCTGGTTTGAGTCACGTGGTTCAGGTGTCTTGTGCCGCCGACAATTGCCTGGCTGTGACCGATGCTGGCAAGGTGCTGGGCTGGGGCAGCAATGCCAAGGGGCAGATGGGCGATGAAACGGTGGACGCTCGCACCACGCCGGCCGAGGTGGATCTCAGCTTGCTGGCCACAGCCGGTGTCACCCCCAAGATTCATCAGGTTCTGGTAACCCAGGCTGGTGCCGCTTACGCCGTGGGCGAAAATGGCGCACTGTATGGGTGGGGGCAACTGGATGGCCGAGTGAAGGCAACCGTGCCGGGCGCACCGGGTACGGCACCCACGCTCGTCTTGAACGCGAATTTCAAGGTGCAGAGCCTGGCCGTGGCGCCTGCTGTAGCCGCTCAGACCCTGGTTTTCTCCAGTGATGGCAGTGTGTTTGGCTGGGGGCGCAACGCCCAGTCGGAAGTCACCTCGGCTGACACCGCCACCACACTGGTCAACTTGACCTCGACAGGGGTGAAGCTGCGTTGAGCATGGTGTAAACCATCTCTCCCTTCCTTCCTCGTCCTCGTAACATTTCCCGTAGCCGGGCTTGCCCCGGCTGTTCGCGCGGGCTTGATGTACAGGGGGTGAGGATGGTGCCAGTTCAGCACATCTGGGTGCGGTCGAGAGGGGTGAATCTGTCGGTCGAGGTGTCTATGCCTCCCGATCTGCCTGACGCGCCCACCGTCGTGTTGGTGCACGGTTACCCAGATACTTCCGCGGTGTGGCGCGATGTGCGCGAACAGTTGGCCAAAGACCATGTGGTCGTGACCTACGATTGCCGTGGTGCAGGCCAATCGAGTCACCCGCAAGGCAGTCGCCATTACGTGCTAGCCCGGTTTGTAGACGATTTGGTGGCGGTGACTGATCTGGTCTCCCCCCATCGGCCGTTCCATCTGGTTGGGCACGACTGGGGCTCCATTCACAGTTGGGAGTCGGTGACCGATGACAAGCTGAAAGGCCGCATTGCTTCGTTTACCAGCATCTCTGGGCCGTGTCTGGACCATCTGGCCCTGTGGAGCCGCAGCAAATGGGCCCGCCCTACCTTGCGTCACCTCGGCCAGGTCTTGTCGCAAACGCTGGCCTCTTGGTATGTGGTGTTCTTTCAGCTGCCCTGGCTGCCCGAACTGGTGTGGCGGGCAGGGGGGAAGGCCCTTTGGCTGCGCTGGCTGAAATGGACCGAGGGGGTGGAGGCAGAAGCGTCAGACACCTTTGTGGCCGATGCCCGCAGTGGTCTGGGCATGTACCGGGCCAACGTACTTAAAGCCATGTTTCGGCCGCGCATGCGATTGGCGCGTGCCCCGGTTCAGATCATTGTGCCGACCCAAGACCGCTATGTGCGGCCTCAGGTAGCCGAAGCGGCTATGCCCTTTGCGTCGGTCTTGTGGCGGCGCGATGTAGCCGACACCCATTGGGTGGTGCGCAAGCGCCCAGAGCTGATAGCCCGCTATGTGCGTGAGTTCACCGAGTGGGTGGAAGCCGACCGTGCGCCGGTCTTGCCACTGCGCATGCATGCAGCCCGGCGCTGAGGTGGGCGTTGGTAGATCAGTTCGCCGCAGGGCTGGGGCGTGTCTGGTAGAACTGAATGGGTGAAGCTGGCACCTGGTTCAGCACCGACTTCTTGATCTTGCCCACCACGTGCATTTCGCAGGGCTTGCAGTCAAAACGCAGTGTGAGCTTTTCCTTGCCGTTGATCAGCTGCAAAGGCTCGGCCCGCACGGTGCCTT
>CAYVOP010000176.1:0-6317 GCA_964453105.1 uncultured Aquabacterium sp.
CGCCTGGCGCCTGGTCAAGTTCATCGACAACGGCATGCTGACCATGACCAAGTGCTCCAAGTGCGGCGGTCACTTCGTCAGCCACCCTCACGAAATTTCCCGTCACTATGTGTGCGGCCTGTGCAATCCACCCGCTCGCGCTGGCAAGGGCAAGGCCGCTGGCGCACTGCACATGCACTGATCGCCAAGGAAGTCACGTTTGCGCATCCATCTGCGACGCATGGATGCTCAAGTTGTCCAGCCATCTGCCGAAACAGCAGATGGACGGTTTGGTAGTGAAGCGTCCTTGCTTGTCTCCTCCTAGCACAGTGTTGTGTGCTTTCTCGCGGGCCCCACAGGGCCCGCTTTTTTGTGTCATCCAGCGTTTTCACAAACAGAAAAGCGGGGACCTCGTGGCGTTGTTCACGGCATCCCGTTGTCAGGAAATGCCGATGATGTCAGCATGATTCGACCATTGCGTTAGAGACACCATGTTCGTCCTGATTGGCTACGTTGTATGTCTAGGCTGCATCTTTGGCGCCTACATCATCCACGGCGGGAACATGAGCGTGATCATTCACGCCATGCCCACCGAAATCATGGCCATTGGTGGCGGCGCCATCGGGGCTTTCCTGGTGAATAACCAGCCCAAAACCGTCAAAGCGGTGATGGCCAACCTGGGCCCTTTGTTCAAGGGTTCCAAGTACACCAAAGACCGCTACATGGAGCTGATGGCCATGCTCTATGAAATCTTGCAGAAGGTGCGCAAGGAAGGTCTCATGTCCATTGAAAAGGACGTGGAAGATCCGCACAACTCGGCCTTGTTCAAGAAGTATCCGAATGTGGGCCACGACCACCACGTGATCGAGTTCGTGACCGACTACCTGCGCATGATGGTGTCAGGCAACCTGAATGCCCACGAAATCGAAACCCTGATGGACAACGAAATCGAAACGCACCACCACGAGGGCCATGCTCCTGTGGCGGCGGTGGCCCGCCTTGCCGGCGCCCTTCCCGCTTTCGGTATCGTGGCTGCGGTGCTGGGTGTGGTGAACACCATGGGTTCGGTGGGCCAACCTCCCGCTGTGCTGGGGGGCATGATCGGCTCCGCGCTGGTGGGCACCTTCCTGGGGATCTTGCTGGCTTACGGCGTGGTGGAACCGCTGGGCGGCCTGATGGAGCAGAAGCTCGACGAAGGCACCAAGGAATTCCAGTGCGTGAAGACCGTGCTGCTGGCCTCGATGCAAGGTTACGCCCCGCAGGTGGCCATTGAATTCGGCCGCAAGGTGCTCTACTCGACCGAGCGCCCCGCCTTTGCGGAACTCGAAGCCCACGTCAAGAAGAAGTAAATCATGGCCGGCGATTCGAAGAAGGTTCAACCGATCATCATCAAGCGCATCAAGAAGGGCGGCCATGCCGCTCACGGTGGTGCGTGGAAGATCGCCTATGCCGACTTCGTGACCGCGATGATGGCCTTCTTCCTGCTGATGTGGCTGCTGGGCTCGACCACGGAAGGCGACCGCAAGGGCATTGCCGACTATTTCAACAGCCCCTTGAAGGTGGCTTTCTTTGGTGGCTCGGGTGCCGGTGATGCGACCTCGCTGGTCAAAGGCGGTGGCAACAGCCTCAGCGAAAGCGCTGGTCAGGTGAAAAAAGGTGCGTCGGAAGAGGCCGAGATCCGAGCCCGCCGCAAGGCCATCCAGGCTGCGCAAGCCGCGGCTGAATCAGCCCGACTGCGCGTGCTGAAGGAAAAAGTCGAAGAAGTGATCGCCAACGATGCTCGACTGGCGCAATACAAAACGCAAATTCGTCTGGACATGACGGCCGAAGGGCTTCGCATCCAGATCGTCGATGATCAGAACCGACCGATGTTCGCCAGCGGCGACTCCGATGTGCAAGGCTATATGCGCGAACTGCTGCGCGCGATTGGGGCCGTGCTGGAAGCCGTACCGAACCGTTTGACGATAGAAGGCCACACGGACTCGAAGCCTTTCAGCTCGGGGGACCGCGGCTACAGCAACTGGGAACTGTCAGCCGACCGCGCCAATGCATCGCGACGCGAATTGATCGCGGGGGGCCTATCGGGTGACAAGGTGCTGCGTGTCCAAGGCCTGGCATCGAGCATGCCGTATGAGCACGAAGACCCCGAAAGCCCCCTGAACCGCCGCATCAGCATCATCGTGATGAACCGCGCCGCGGAAGACCGAATCTTTGAATCGGCGCAAGCCGAAAGCGCTGCCGGCAAGCCGGAACCGGACAACATTGACCTGCCCATAAAGGGCTCAAGCCCACCTGCGGTCAGCCGATAAGCCTGTAGCGACATTGTCGTCAGAGCCCGTCAACTAGACCGCGGATTGAATCAAGGACAAGCCATGAGCAACCCTGCTGACATGAAATTTCTTATCGTGGACGATTTCTCCACCATGCGCCGCATTGTCCGCGGTCTGCTCAAGGAAATCGGCTACAACAACGCCGAGGAAGCGGAAGATGGCGCGGTAGGCCTGAACATGCTGAAAAACGGCAAGTTCGACTTTGTCGTCAGCGACATCAACATGCCCAATATGAATGGCTTTGAACTGCTCAAAGCCATCAAGGCCGACGACAGCCTCAAGCACCTTCCCGTGCTGATGGTGACCGCCGAGGCCCGCAAGGAAGACATTGTGCTGGCCGCGCAGTCTGGCGCCGCAGGCTACATCGTCAAGCCCTTCACCAAAGCGACTTTGGAAGAGAAGGTGCAAAAGATCATGCAAAAGCTGGCCACCACGGCCTGATGGGAGCAGACCATGAAAATGGATGAACTGCCCCCCATGACCATGCCGGCGGCATCGCCCGAGATCTTTCATCAGCTCGGCTTGCTGACCCGCCAACTGCATGACACGATGAACATGCTGGGTGTGCTGCCCAAGCTGAAAGACACGGTCGAGAACATTCCCGATGCCCGCACCCGCTTGAGCTACATCGCCACCAAAACGGCCGATGCGGCAGAGAAGGTGCTGAATCTGGTGGACCAGGCCAAGGCCGACCAGGCGCACATTGCCGCTGAAACCCGTCGTCTGGCCGATCTGATTGTGCAAGATCCGGTCAAAGCGGTGGCCACCGGTGCGGTGATGAACTTCGTCAACGACGTGGAAAGCACGACGCAACGCGTGGATCAGCACCTGACCGACATCATGATGGCACAAGACTTCCATGACCTCACGGGTCAGGTGGTAGCCAAGGTGGTGAAGCTCGCCAACGATCTGGAAGCCCAGTTGGTGAAGGTGCTGGTGCAAGCCGCCCCGCCCGAGCAGCATCACAAGGTCGAAGCCGTGTTGACGCATGCCCTGCCCAGCGAAGAAGTGAAGCTCGAAGGCCCGGTGGTGTCCACCGAAGGTCGTACCGACGTGGTGACCAATCAAAGCGAGGTCGACGACCTGCTGGCCAGCCTCGGCTTCTGAAACCCAGGCTCAAGCCCCAAAACCAATGGCTGGTTGCTAAACGCGACCGGCCATTTTTTCTTTGACCAGGGCAATTTGACGGCGCGACACCGCCAACCACTCCTGAGTGGAATCGAGCCAGATCGCCCAGCCCTCCTGCCCGGTTTCCGGGTCCTCTCGACGATCCAGGCGGCTCATGGCTTCGCGGGCGACCAACGCATTGCGATGCACCCGCACGAAGCGCCCCCCCAGACGCTGCTCCAACTCGTTCAGACTGCCATCGATTTGCCAGACTTGCTGGGCCGTCCGAACGGTGACGTACTTCTGCTCGGCTTTGCAGTAGACGATGTCTCGCAAGGGCACGCGCACCCAGGCACCACGATCCGACACGCGCAAGGCATCCTCCAGTGGATCCGCCCCTGGTTCAACAGAAGGATAACGCTGAAGCCAGCGCTGCAAGCTGGCCTCCAACCGCTCCAGCCGAATCGGCTTGGTCAGGTAGTCCAGCGCATCGACCTCAAATGCAGAAACCGCATGCTCGTGATGCGCTGTCACAAAAACAATCGCAGGGGCTGGCCCCTCGGCCCGCAGGGCGCGGGCCAGTTGCAAACCATCCAAACCCGGCATGGCAATGTCCAGAAACACCAGATCGGGCATGGCCGACACCTGCCGCCAACCCTTGAGGGCCTGTAGCGCCGCACCCGACTCACCAAACTCTCCGACCACGTCACAGGCCAGGCTGCATTGCGCCAGCAAACCGCGCATTCGCATACGGGCCAAGGGCTCATCGTCCACGATCACCACACGGCAAGGGCTCATCCCAGCACTCCATCAGACATCGGCAACACCATCCGCACCCGGAATAAGGCCGCCGCCCCGGTTGACTGCACCTCATTCACCACACCAAATTCAAGGGCGGACTCCAGGTCATACATCAGATGCAAGCGCTGACGAATATTGCGCAAGGCCATGCCCTGCCCCCGCCGACTCGGCACTTCGACCTCTGAAGCTGGCATCGAGTTCGTCACCAACACCTCTGCCATCCCCCCATCACGACGAACCTGCACCGCCAGCCAGCCCCCCTGCACGGCCGGCTCAACACCATGCCGCACGGCATTTTCAACCAAGGGCTGCAAGACCAGCGCTGGCACGGCAATGCCGGCCAGGCTGGCATCCACGTCCCAACTGACCTTCAGGCGATCACCAAACCGCAAGGACTCGATGTCCAGATAGCGCTGGGCCAAACGCACCTCTTGCCCCAGAGTAGAACGGGCTTGCGGCGATACCAGGGCCTCGCGAAACAACTCTGCCAAGTCTTCCAGCACGGCCTCGGCCCGATGCGGGTCGACCTGAACCAGCGCAATCGCCGTGTTCAAGGTGTTGAACAGAAAATGGGGCTGGATGCGGGCCTGCAACTCGGCCAGGCGGGCCTGCGCCTCGGTGGGCAAGATGTTTTGCGCCCGTTTGCGCAACCAGATCGCCACACCCAAGCCCATGACCACCCCAGTCACCATGGGCGGCACCCACGGCCACCAACGTGACACGGGCTCACCAAAGGCCTGCTCAATCCAGTGCCGAGGCCACAGCGCCAGCCAGACAACAGCGCCCCCCAGCGCCCCCGCCCAAGCCACCTGGGCCGCTGGGCGCAAGCGCCCCAGAAGGGGACCGGCCCCACACACCAGCAAGAGCCACAACAAGGTGGCCGGCACCGACACCACCGAGGCCTGAGCCCAGCGCTGCACGGCCGACAACAGGCCATCGCTGCCCGATAGCGCCCCCAGGGCCACCGGCACCTGCACGGCGACGATGACCTTTAAAAGCACGCCGGTTCGGCAAACCGCGAAAGGATTGGGCTCAGTCTCATTAAAATCCATGGTTTGCACATTTTGCGTGAAGCGCGCCACTGGATCATCCCCATGAGCACCAATCAACTCGACAAGAAGTCCCAGGCCTGGTCGGCCCTGTTTTCCGAGCCCATGAGTGAGCTGGTCAAGCGCTACACCGCCAGCGTGTTTTTCGACAAACGCCTGTGGGCCGCGGACATCCAGGGCTCCCTGGCGCACGCCGAGATGCTGCAAGCGCAGGGCCTGATCTCCGCCACCGACTGGGAAGCCATCCAGAAGGGCATGGCGCAGATTCGCGCAGAAATCGAAGCTGGCACCTTCGAGTGGAAGCTCGACCTGGAAGACGTGCATCTGAACATCGAAGCCCGCCTGACCCAACTGGTGGGCGACGCGGGCAAACGCCTGCACACCGGCCGTTCACGCAACGATCAAGTCGCCACCGACGTGCGCCTGTGGTTGCGCGGTGAAATCGACGAAATCGGCCTGCTGCTGATCGAGTTGCAAAAAGCCCTGGTGGACGTGGCCGAACAAAACGCCGAGACCATCTTGCCCGGCTTCACCCACCTGCAAGTGGCCCAGCCCGTGGCCTTTGGCCACCACCTGCTGGCCTATGTGGAAATGTTTGCCCGCGACGCCGAGCGCATGATCGACCTGCGCCGCCGCGTGAACCGCCTGCCCCTGGGCTCGGCCGCCTTGGCCGGCACCAGCTACCCGCTGGACCGCGAACGTGTCGCCAAGACCCTGGGCTTCGAAGCCGTGTGCCAGAACAGCCTGGACGGCGTCTCCGACCGCGACTTCGCCATCGAATTCACCGCTGCTGCCTCGCTGCTGATGGTGCACGTCTCGCGCCTGAGCGAAGAGCTGATCCTGTGGATGAGCCAGTCTTTCGGCTTCATCGACCTGGCTGACCGCTTCTGCACCGGCTCGTCGATCATGCCCCAAAAGAAAAACCCCGACGTGCCCGAGCTGGCGCGCGGCAAGACCGGCCGCGTGGTGGGCCACCTGATGGGCCTGATCACCCTGATGAAGGGCCAGCCCCTGGCCTACAACAAGGACAACCAGGAAGACAAGGAACCCC
>CAYVOP010000177.1:0-6277 GCA_964453105.1 uncultured Aquabacterium sp.
CAGCATTGCCAAGCTGATTCCGGCGCCCCCCGGCAAAACGGTGACCTTGGCCAAGTTGCCTCCTGACTTTGACCCGGACAAGGCCAAAGTCATCTACGCACGCCACGAGGCGCCTGAACTCAACGAGCGCGAAAAGGCCGAAGAAGAAGTGGCTGCGTTGTTGGAGTTGGCCGAGCGTGTGGAAGGCATGGTCCGCAACATCGGCATGCACGCGGGCGGCGTGCTGATTGCGCCCGGCAAGATCACCGACTTCTGCCCACTCTACCAACAACCGGGTAGCGACTCGGCCGTGAGCCAGTACGACAAGGACGACGTCGAGCAAATTGGCCTGGTGAAGTTCGACTTCCTGGGTCTGGCCACGCTGACCATTCTGGAAACGGCCAAAGAGTTCATCATGGCCCGCCACCCGGACCAGAAGGACTTTGATTTCGCCAAGATTCCGCTCGACGATGCGCCCACGTATCGCTTGTTGTCCGAAGGCAAAACGGTGGCCGTGTTCCAGCTGGAATCCCGCGGGATGCAAGGCATGCTGCGCGACGCCAAACCCAGCGTCTTCGAGGACATCATCGCGCTGGTGGCGCTGTACCGTCCGGGCCCGATGGACCTGATCCCTTCCTTCTGTGCGCGTAAGCACGGCAAGGAAGAGGTGACCTATCCGCATCCGCTGATGGAAGCCGTGTTGTCCGAAACCTACGGGATCATGGTGTACCAGGAGCAGGTGATGCAGGTGGCGCAGCGCCTGGGCGGCTATTCGCTCGGCGGCGCTGACTTGCTGCGCCGCGCGATGGGTAAGAAAAAGTTCGAGGAAATGCAGCACCACCGCGGCCTGTTCGCGGAAGGGGCGGCCAAGAACGACATTCCAGCCGGGTTAGCCAACGAAATCTTCGACTTGATGGAGAAGTTCGCGGGCTACGGCTTCAACAAGTCCCACGCGGCTGCGTACGCCTTGCTGGCGTATCACACGGCATGGCTCAAGCACCACTACACCTCTGAATTCTTCGCAGGCAACATGACGATTGCCAGCGACGACACCGACAAGCTCAAAATCTTCCATGACGATGCCGTGGGCAACTTTGGCATCACCTTCTCGCCGCCCAATGTGAACGAGGGTGAGTGGCGCTTCATTCCCACTGGCAACAAGTCGATTTGCTATGCGCTGGGTGCGGTCAAAGGCACAGGGCAGGGCGCCATTGAAGCCATCGTGGCCGAGCGCAAGGCCAATGGGCCGTTCAAGAGCTTCTTCGACTTCTGCTCGCGCGTGGACCGCAAGCAGGTGAACAAGCGGGTGGTGGAAGCCTTGATCAAAGCCGGTGCGTTTGACACCATGGTCGAGAACCGTGCAGCCTTGCTGGCCAGCGTGTCACTGGCCTTTGAGTATGCCGACACCCTGGCAGCCAATGCGGACCAAGGCGGCTTGTTCGACTTTGGCGACAGCCATGCCGCCTCCACCAACGAGCCCGATCTGGTGCCCACCGAGCCGTGGACGCTGAAAGAAAAACTGAGCCTGGAGAAGACCGCCATTGGCTTCTTCCTGACCGCCCACCTGTTTGACGAAGCCGAAAGCGAAGTGCGTCGCTTTGCCAGACAGCGCATTGGCGACTTGAAAGACAGCCGCGATCCGCAAGTGGTGGCCGGCATCATCAGCGATTTGCGGGTCATCAACGGCACGCGCGGGCGCGTGGCCATCTTCAAAGTCGACGACAAGAGCGAAACCATTGAGGCCGTGGCCAACCAGGAAACGCTGGATGCCAACAAGGACCTGCTCAAAGACGATGAACTGGTCATCATTCAGGGCAAGGTGCAAACCGACCGTTTCTCAGGTGGCTTGCGCTTGAACGTGCAGCAGGTGTTTGGCTTGGGCACGGCACGCTGTCGTTATGCCCGCTTTGTGCGCTTAACGGCCAAGGGCGACAAGCTACCCCTGGCCGATGTGTTGCGCGAGTTTCCGGCCAAAGTGATCGAGGCACCCCAGCCGGATCTGCCCAACACCCGACAGGGCCTGCCTGTGCGCGTGGTGGTGGAGCGCCGCACCGCCGACGTGGCTGCGCGAGGTGAGTTGGACCTGGGCGAATCGGCCATGCTGTTCCCGAGTGACCAGGCGCTGGCCCGACTCAAAGAATTGATGCCCGACGCACAGCCCCAGTTGGTTTATGGAGAGGGCTGACAAAAACAAAATACTGTATGAAAATACAGTACATGAGTCGACTGCCACCCACCCCGTCACCGTTGTCCCAGTCTGGGGGCATTGATTCCGAGTGTGCAGCGAGTTGGGTGCCCGTGGACATGCCCGATGCGCGCCGTCTGGCTCATCCCATCAAGGGACGAGGCACAGCGACACACATTCCCCATCGGTTCGAGCAACGTGGGCGGGAAGCCGCTGACGACGGCTGGTCTGTTGCAGCCCCCGATGAGCCCAATCGCCCAGAGTCTGGGGGCTCGCCCGCGCTCACAACCGTGACGCCGGAGCATGCGCGCAGCATCCTGGCACGCAACGATTCGCCAGACATCCCCTTTACTTGGTCCATCAACCCTTACCGGGGATGCGAGCATGGGTGCATCTATTGCTATGCCCGCCCCACGCATGGCTACTTGAACCTGTCGCCAGGTTTGGACTTTGAAACCCGTCTGACTGCCAAGGTCAACGCGGCCGAACTGCTGGTGCGCGAACTGAGCAAAAAAGGGCACGAATGCTCACCCATCAACATCGGGTCAGCCACTGACCCCTACCAACCCATTGAGCGAGAGTGGCGCATCACCCGTTCTGTGCTGGAGGTACTGGATCGGTGTCGGCACCCCTACACCGTCATCACCAAATCCTGTGGGATTGAGCGTGATCTGGATTTGCTGGCTGCTGCGGCTCAGCGCCAGCAGGTGTATGTCATGGTCAGCATCACCACGCTGGATGCGGTTTTGTCGCGCAAGCTGGAACCCCGCGGAGCGGCACCGTACCGGCGCCTTCAAACCGTGCGTCGCTTGGTGGATGCAGGGGTTCCGGTCGGGGTGAATGTGGCCCCCATCATTCCGTTTCTCAACGAGCCAGAGATCGAGCGCATCATCGAAGCGGCGGCTTCAGCCGGAGCCCTCAACATTCATTACACCCTGGTGCGATTGCCCTGGGAGGTGCGCCCCCTGTTTCAGGAATGGCTGCAGCACCATGTTCCCGATCAGGTTGAGCGCATCTGGTCTCGCATTCGCGAGTTGCGTGGCGGTCAGGTTTATGACGCTGACTTTCGGCTGCGCATGCGCGGTCAGGGTGTATGGGCTGACCTGGTGGCGCAGCGCGTGCGCAAAGCCGCAGCGCGCCATGGGGTGCCGGGGTGGCGCATGGAACTGAACACCGCAAGGTTTGATGCCGCCGCGCTGAAAGGCGCTCGCGGCAGTGATCCCCGCAGCAGCCTGTCTCCACCTGCTCTGCCAGATGCGGGTCAACTCAGCCTGTTTGGCGAGATGCCCGCGCCCTCGCAACGCGGTTCCTGATCAGTTCCAACGCCCCCGGATGGCGGCGCGCGCGTCCACGCCATTCCACTCCTGCTGATGTGGATAGCGAATGCCGCCACGGGCATCCCCACGCCCATCGCCCCGTTCTTCGCAGCGATCATCGTCGTCTCGGCCATGGTGGCGACCACGGCCGCCGCGATCGTGGTCACGAATGATCACAGGTGGGCTGTAGACCACTGGCACCACGGGGGCGGAGCGCACCACATAGCGAACGGGCGCGGGGGCCACCACCACAGGTTGTGCCGGTTGGTAGTAGGAATACGAAGACGTGTAAGGCTGGCCGTAGCTTGGGCCACGGTAGTCGTCGTCATCGCGGTCGCGCGGGTTCACCGTTACCGAGATCGGAATGGTGGCGCCGGGCTCGCGCTGTGTTTGAGTGCTGTAGCGCTGGCCGCCGTATTCGTACACCACGTTGTAAGCCACTACTTGGTTCTGATAGGTGCTTTGCTGTTCGCAGCGCTGCACGGTGCGGGCACCGCCAGCGGGGCGCCCCGATGTTTCAATGTGGTCACCCAGGGCCGCGCCCAGAATGACGCCCAGGCCGGTGGTGATCACACGCCCTGAGCCCTTGCCCACCGCATTGCCCATGGCGCCGCCAGCAATCGCGCCCATCACTGCACCAGCCCCAGATGAGCGAGCGGGCTCGGCGCGCAATTCGTCATAGCAAACCTGACGAGGCACAGCCACTTGCGCGACCACTGGGCTGCTGGACACCACGCGAGCCTGCACTGTGGCAGTGCTGGAGCTGGGGTAGCCCACAACGTCGCCCACGCGGGGGCCTGCGCAAGCGGCGGTGCTCAGGGCCATGGCCGTCAGGGCCACGATGTTGGCTGAATGAGGCCATTGCGAAGGAAGAAGAGAGGTCTTCATGGTGTTCGAAGCCTGTGGCGAGTACATGTCACCTCAACGCGCCCCCGTTGGCTTTGGCTGACAGGTCAACACCGATTCAACTGTAAAGAACCGTGTCGTTGCGCCAGCCATCGCCACGCAGCCGCCATCAGCAGCAACACCACCGGCAAGGCGTACCAGCCGTTTTGGGGGATGCGCTTGCCGTTGGCCACCACAAAGCTGAGCCACAGATAGTGCATGCCCCATCGGTGTACGAAAGAACGGAACCGGGGGCCCGCCCACAGGCTGAAGGGAGCAAAGCTTGTCAGCCCCATGCCCAGCAAGAAGGCGTAGGCAAGGCCGCCTGAGTAGAGATTGGCCACAGGCACGAGGGTCGCGAATCCAGTGGCATCCAATTGCCAGAACATCACGATGCCGATCAAGTGGGTGCCGTGGGAGGTGAGCAGCAAGAGCCCCCAATCGCGGCGCTGTTCTCGTACCCACTGCGTTGCAGCGTGAGGCCAGGTAGCCCAGGCGGCCTGAGCCGTGTAGGCCAACAAGAAGAACAACAAAGACGTGCGTGCGGTACCCCGAATCAGTTCGCGCCAGGCGGGCACGTCCCAATCTGGAATCAGCACTCCCAGGCACCAGAGCCAGATCAGCCCAGAGCCCATAAACCAGATCCAATTGTTGCGCTTCATAGCCCGTGTCCCCATGAATGTTGATGTGAACGGGGATGCTATGGACCGCACGGCGCCGCACCTAGCAAAATATGCGGTGCTTACATTGGAGAGAGGGCATCGTGTCAGTCGAGTCGAAATCGTCCAGTCGCTATCACCATGGCAATCTTCGTCAGGCGTTGCTGCAAACCACTTTGGAGTTGGCCGCTGAAACCGGGTTGGAACAGGTCAGTTTGAGAGAGGTGGCGCGAAGGCTGGGGGTGTCTCCCGGCGCACCCTTTCGGCATTTCAAAGACCGCCGGGAGTTGATGACGGCGATTGCCGAGGAAGCCACTCGTCAATTGCGGATCATGGTGGAGCGTGATCAGTTGGTGGTTACCGGTGACGCCATCGCCGGTTTACGTGCCCTGGGCCGCAGCTTCTTGAACTGGGCTTGGCTCAATCCCACCCAGTTCAGATTGGTGTCGAGCCGGCACCTGTTTGATTTCAGTGCATCGGAATCGCTGAAGCAGAACTTTGGGCTGGTGCGCGACACAACCTTGGCGCTGATTCGCCAGGCGCAATCGGAGCAGGCCCTGCCGGCCCACATTTCGCCAGAAAAATTGGGGCTGAGCTTGCGCGCCAGTGCCTATGGGTTGGCGCGCATGGTGACCGATGGGCAACTGCCGCAATGGGGGGTGAATTCAGACGAAGAAGCTCAAGCGGCAATAAGTTGCCTCGATCTGATCCTCGACAGCATGTGTATTCGGGGTTACCCAGCTTAAAATCCCAAGCTTCGTCTCAATTCGTTTGACACAACCATGTCCAAAACCACCAAGTCCAAGGCAGTCAAGGCCGCCAAGCCCGTGGCCGCCGCTCCCGTGGCTGCACCCGCACCCGCCGCTGCAGCAGGCCAAAAAGTCAAGAAAGTCGTTCTGGCCTATTCCGGTGGTCTGGACACCTCCATCATCCTGAAGTGGTTGCAAGACGAGTACAACTGCGAAGTCGTCACCTTCACGGCTGACATCGGCCAAGGCGAAGAAATCGAACCCGCACGTGCCAAGGCTCTGAAGATGGGCATCAAGCCCGAGAACATCTTCATCGACGACCTGCGTGAAGAGTTCGTGCGCGACTTCGTGTTCCCCATGTTCCGCGCCAACGCGCTGTACGAAGGAGAATACCTGCTGGGCACCAGCATTGCACGTCCGCTGATCGCCAAGCGCCTGATCGAGATCGCCGAGAAGATCCAGGGCGACGCCATCTCTCACGGCGCCACCGGCAAGGGCAATGAC
>CAYVOP010000178.1:0-6019 GCA_964453105.1 uncultured Aquabacterium sp.
CTTCTGTTCCGTTCCAAACCAACAACCCCAGGCGCAAAGCAGAGAACAGGGCCAGCCAGATCCCGCCGATGAGCCAAACCAAATGGAGAGGGGAGTGCTTTTGTTCGTCGTGGACCATGTTGAAACTCTCAAGCGTGATGCGCGCTGGATTGTGGCAAATGCAAGATCGCTTTTGTAGCGTGGTTTATCGGGGCGAACTCATGCAGCCGTGGAGCAGGTCCCAATCCTTCTCTTGCGCCTGAGTTTGAACGCCATACAAGCTCAATAGGGTGTGAACCAAATGGTCGTGCGAGGCTGGCTGTGTTGTCTTCTTGGTCAAGCAGTCCAACTGGATGCCTCGGCTCTTGACGAGTGCATCGGAGTACCAATGAATCATCGGGACATGTGTTTGCTCTGCCGGCGCAATGGCGTAAGGCATGCCGTGCAGATACAGCCCCTTTTCCCCTAAAGATTCTCCATGGTCTGAGACATAGATCAGCCCCGTGTCGTGCGTATCGATGTTGGCCAGCAGATCGATGGTTTTCGCTAATACATGGTCTGAGTAGGCGATCGCATTGTCATAGGTGTTGATCAAAGCCTCTCGACTGCACCTGGCCAAATCGGTCGTGTCGCAAGTGGGTTGCCAGCGCTTGAATTCCGCTGGGTAACGCTCGAAATAGGCGGGACCGTGGTTGCCCAGCATGTGCAACACGATGAACATGTCTCCCTTGCTGGCATTGATCTTTTCTTTCAATCCTTGGATCAGGATTTCATCGAAACAACGTTTGCCGTTGCAAAACTTCGGATCATCTTGGGTGGACACATCCTCCATGTGCTGCTTAGGGCAGACGCCCTTGCAACCGGATTGGTTGTCTCGCCAAAGCGTGCGAATGCCCACGCGCTCCAACACATGCACCAAGGATTCGCTGCTCCGAATGTCTGATTCGTCGTAGTTGCGGCGACCCTGGAATGAGAACATGCACGGGACCGAGGTTGCCGTGTCTGTGCCGCAGCTCGTCACGTCCTTGAAATTGATCACACCCCTCTTGCTCAGTTCAGGCGTGGTATCGCGGCTGTAACCACTCAGCCCCCAGTTTTGGGCCCGTACCGTTTCACCCACGACCAACACGAACGCGATGGGCTTTCTTCCTTCCACAGCGATGCGTTTGGCATCCGGGGCCGATGGTGTCAGTACTTGGTTGCGGGGATTCGTGAAGAACTTTTCGCCGAGAACGCGTGCCGACGACACCACATAGTTCG
Organism: uncultured Aquabacterium sp.; assembly: GCA_964453105.1. Classification (GTDB taxonomy): domain Bacteria; phylum Pseudomonadota; class Gammaproteobacteria; order Burkholderiales; family Burkholderiaceae_C; genus Aquabacterium. The sequence continues at coordinate 1,240 of CAYVOP010000178.1, forward strand.
ATGGCGTGATCAGAAAGCGCAGCTCTTTTTGTTCTCTGAACTGGGGCACCAATTTGTCGGTCACCGGCCACATGGCGCCAATGATCAACACCAGCGCCAGCGCGAGAGCTTTGGTTCGGCGCCAGGCGATTTGCTTCCAGCCGGAGGTGGGTTGAATCTTCAAACGCCAAATGCCCCAAACCAGCGCAACACTGATGGCCGCGTAGGGCAGCATCTTCACATCCAGCAACTCACTGGCTTCACGGACGTCGGTCTCCATCAAATTGCGAAGCATCGCCATATTGAGGTAGACGTTGTACTGGTTCATGAAGTACACGGCCGATGCGGTACCCAGCGTCAACAGGATCAACAGCGGTTTGACGGTGTGCCGCGTCGTCACCAACAGCATCAGCAGCCATTGCAAGCTGGTCAATACCGTGGCTGTGCATGCGATCAATCCCCAGGTATCGACTTGGCTGAGAGGCCGGTCTGCCAACAGCTTTGTCCAGAATGATCCATTGCAAAACAGCGTGAAGAACACGCTCGCCAAGAAGGTCAGGTGCTCGGTCTTCCACTCATGGGCTGCGAGACGAGAGAGAGGGTGTCTGTGATTCAACATGATCCGCGTTTGAGCGCTGCAGAGTTGCAAACGTTCCTGCTGGCAATATCGAGCCATGAAAAAAGGGAGTCTGTCGGGAGACTCCCTTTTTGATAGATGGTGGAGCCGGGGGGAATTGAACCCCCGTCCGTAAGCCATCAACGAGTAGATCTACATGTTTAGCTGTCTGATTTGAATCTCGCCAACCTGATCGCGCAGAAGCACGCTACCAAATCAGCCAGTCACTTGATCTTGGCCCCATGCGAGTGACCCGCATGAAACCCAGCCTATGTGAATGACCTCTCAGCTCTTGTCTTGCGACTCAAACCCAGCCCATAGGCCAACTGTTGAGAGGCTCACCGGTATTAAGCGGCGAGTGCGAACGATTCGTCGTTTGCAGTTAGTTTTTTTCCAGTGGATTTACGAGCTGACTGGTGCTCGACATGCCCTATCCCGCATCCGCACCCACGTCGAAACCAGGTCGGCCCCAGGAAAAGTATCTCCATTGTAGGCCTTTATCAGGCCTGGTGCATACATTGGGGGGCATTGGAGCCGTTTCAAGAGCTCAGGGAAGAAATCAACGGGTGCCAAACAAACGGTCCCCCGCATCCCCCAAACCGGGCACGATGTAGCCGTTTTCGTTCAGGCGCTCGTCCAGCGCTGCGGTGATGATGGGCACGTCGGGGTGGTCGGCCAGCATGTGCGCTACCCCCTCGGGCGCCGACAGCAGGCACACCAACTTGATGCTGCTGCACCCTAGCGCTTTGAGCTTGCTGATGGCCAAGGCCACGGAGTTGCCGGTGGCCAGCATGGGGTCCACCAAAAACACTGTGCGCTCGGCGATGTCGTCAGGTACTTTGAAGTAGTACTCGATGGCCTGCAGGGTGTCGTGGTCGCGGTACAGGCCGATGTGGCCCACGCGAGCCAGGGGCAGCAGCCCCAGTAAGCCGTCGACCATGCCGTTGCCCGCCCGCAAGATCGACACGATGCACGGCTTCTTGCCTGCAATCACAGGCGACTGAAAGGTGGTCAGTGGCGTCGTGATGGGAATGGTCTCGGTGGGCAGGTCGCGCGTGGCTTCGTACACCAGCAGTTGGCTGATCTCTTTGGCCAGTCGGCGGAAGGAATCGGTACTGGTCTCAATGGACCGCAAATAGCTCAGCTTGTGCTGCACCAAGGGGTGGGTGACGACGGTGAGGTTGGGGAAGTCCTTGGGTGTCATAAGCTGTTCGGTGCCGAATTCCAATGATTGTTGAGCCCAGGGTGGCGTCAAGACATCAGCAATTACGATGCCAAGGCGCAAGTCTTGCTTGCACTGATGGCGTGTGGATGTCAGTGGAGGCGCGAAGCATGTTGGATTTGTTGCTGAAGCATTGTCACCTGCCCAATGGTCGAACCCAGGTCGACGTGGGCGTGCAGGCCGGGCGCATCGTGGCCATTCAAGAGGCGTTGGATGCGCCGGCGCATCAAGTGGTGGACTGCGGCGGTCAGTTGCTGACATCGCCTTTTGTGGACGCGCATTTCCACATGGACTCCACCTTGACCTACGGCCAACCCCGGGTGAATCAATCGGGTACCTTGCTCGAAGGCATTACTCTGTGGGGCGAACTCAAACCGCATCTGCATCAGGAGGCCATCATCGAGCGTGCCCTGCAGTATTGCGATTGGGCCGTGGCGCGTGGTCTATTGGCCATCCGCTCGCATGTCGACATCAGTGATGACCGACTGCTGGCGGTGGAAGCGCTGCTACAGGTCAAAAAGCAAGTCGCGCCCTATCTGGATCTGCAATTGGTGGCCTTTCCGCAAGACGGCATCTTGCGCAGCCCGACTGCGCTCATCAATCTGAAACGGGCCCTGGACATGGGTGTGGATGTGGTGGGCGGTATTCCCCACTTCGAGCGCACCATGCAGCAGGGCGCCGAGTCGGTTCAGCTTTTGACCGAACTGGCTGCCGAGCGCGGCTTGCGGGTCGACATGCACTGCGATGAAACCGATGACCCCATGAGTCGGCACATCGAGACCTTGGCGTTTCACACTCAACGCTTGGGCATGCAGGGCCGGGTGGCGGGTTCGCACCTCACCTCCATGCATTCCATGGACAACTACTACGTGTCCAAGCTGATCCCGTTGATCCGCGAGGCTGGGGTGGCCGCCATTGCCAATCCACTCATCAACATCACCCTGCAGGGCCGGCATGACACCTATCCCAAGCGGCGGGGCATGACACGTGTGCCAGAGTTATGGGCTGCGGGCGTGGATGTGGCCTTCGGGCATGACTGCGTCATGGACCCTTGGTATGCCTTGGGTTCGGGCGACATGCTGGAGGTAGCCCATATGGGCTTGCATGTGGCGCAGATGACGGGGCAGGCGGCCATGCGCCAGTGCTTTGAAGCGGTCACCAGCGTGCCTGCGCGCATCTTGGGCTTGAATGGCTACGGACTGGAAGTGGGTTGCCACGCTGACCTGGTCTTGCTGCAGGCGCGGAATCCCATCGAGGCCATTCGCTTGCGAGCGCAACGTTTGGCCGTGTGGCGGCGCGGGCAATTGGTGGCCAGCGCGCCGCCTGCTGTGACGACGCTGCACCTTCCCGGCCGGCCGTCACAGCAAACGTTTCAGCATCAGCTGCGGTAGTCGGCGTTGATGGTCACGTAGTCGTGCGACAGGTCGCAGGTCCACACGGTGGAGGTGGCCTGGCCGCGCGACAGGTTCACGCGGATGGTGATTTCGCTTTGCTTCATCACGCGCTGGCCGTCTTCTTCACGGTAGCTGGGGTTGCGGCCACCCTTGGTCACCACGTGCACGTCGTCCAGGTGCATTTCGATCAGGTTCTGGTCCAGATCGTCAATGCCGGCGTAACCCACGGCAGCCAGAATGCGGCCCAGATTGGGGTCGCTGGCGAAGAAGGCGGTCTTGACCAGGGGGGAGTGGGCGATGGCATAAGCCGCCTTCTGGCACTCTTCCTCGGTGCGGCCACCGTCAATGGTGATGCTGATGAACTTGGTGGCGCCTTCGCCGTCACGCACGATGGCTTGGGCCAGTTGCTGCGACACGGCCACGATCGCATCGCGCAGGGCACGGCCTTCGGTGCTGTCCAGGCTGGTGATCTCGGCGTGCTGGGCCTTGCGGGTGGCAATCAGCAGGAAGGAGTCGTTGGTCGAAGTGTCACCGTCAATCGTGATGCGGTTGAAGGACAGGTTCGCGGCCTCGGTCACCAAGGCTTGCAGCAGTTCGGGCTTGATGTTGGCGTCGGTGGCCAAAAAGCCCAGCATGGTGGCCATATTGGGGCGAATCATGCCCGCGCCCTTGCTGATGCCGGTCAGCGTCACGGTGGCACCGCCAAGGGTGATCTGGCGCGACGCGGCCTTGGGCAGCGTGTCGGTGGTCATGATGCCTTCGGCAGCCACGGCCCAGTTGTCGGCCTTCAGGTCGGCAATCGCAGCGGGCAGACCAGCTTCAATGCGGTCGGTCGGCAGGGTTTCCATGATCACGCCAGTCGAAAACGGCAAGATCTGTTCGGGTGCCAGGCTCAGGTGGCGGGCCAGGGCCACGCACACGGCGCGGGCTCGCACCAAGCCGTCTTCGCCGGTGCCGGCGTTGGCGTTACCGGTGTTGATCACAATGGCGCGGGCGTCGGAGCCCGCAGCCAGGTGTTGACGGCAAATTTGAACGGGGGCGGCGCAGTAGCGGTTCTTGGTGAACACGCCAGCCACGGCCGAGCCTTCATCCAGTGTGACCACGGTCAGGTCGCGGCGGTTGGCCTTGCGAACGCCAGCCATGGCAATGCCCAGCTTCACGCCGGGAACAGGGTGCAGGTCAGCGGGGTTGGGGGTAGACAGATTGACGGGCATGATCAGGCCAGCTTTCCGTGGCAGTTCTTGTACTTTTCACCGCTGCCGCAGGGGCAGGGGTCGTTGCGGCCCACGCGGGGCACCTCTTGGGCAGCACTGGCGCCACCCTCGGTTTCGGTCACGGCCTTGCCGTCTTCGTCCGGGTGGGTGTAGGTCACGTTGCGGAAGCTTTCGGCTTGCTGCTCAATGGCTTGGGCGGCTTCCATGGCTTCGTCACGCGATTGAATGCGCACGGTCAGCAAGGTGCGGGTCACGTCCATCTTGACCACGTCCAGCAGTTGGCCGAACAGCTCGAAGGCTTCGCGCTTGTATTCCTGCTTCGGGTTCTTCTGGGCGTAGCCGCGCAGGTGGATGC
>CAYVOP010000179.1:0-5971 GCA_964453105.1 uncultured Aquabacterium sp.
CTTGCATGGGGTGCAAGGGGTCGCGAGTTCGAATCCCGCCACCCCGACCATAGAAGATCACGAGGGTCAGTAGGAAACTACTGACCCTTTCGTGTTTCTGGGCTCTGTGTGCAAATCACGCCACGCTTGGGGCGTGACATCGGCACGCTTTTGCTGAACTCCTCGCGCAAACAATCACGCTTGGCCCGAATGTGCCTCCTTTGAGGGGGTATCCCTTGTAACATCCTGTGTCTAAGTTGGTCTCAGCCTTGCAGCAAAAGCTCGAGAGTGCGCTGGGAATCAATGTGTGTTCAGGGAAATGAGGGTGGCCGGCTTCGGCGATCCTTGAAGGAAACGAAAACGGGTCATGCCCTCGCGAACAAGAGGGTGGAACGTTGGATGGGTGACTTTCACCGACTGTTGTGATGTGATGGCTGCGAGCCTCAAAAGGCTGTGGTCCTGCTGTCGGTTTACCGATCGTATCGATCAAGGATTGAATTCATGAAGGTGTTGAAGGCATTGACCTTGTCGCTGAGTCTGGCGTTGGCTTCGCTGGCATCAGCTCCTGCTCAAGCTGCGCAGGAAGTCGCCGGTGTGAAATTCGAGGATTGGTATAACTTCAACGGTCAGCAGTTGCAGCTCAGTGGAGCGGGGCTGCGCAAAATGATGATCATGAAGGTTTACGTGGTTGGGCTATACGTGCCACGTAAAGAGGCCTCAGTACAGGCTTTGGTGAATACGCCTGGAGCAAAGAGCATTCAGGTGGTGCTGTTGCGCGACGTTGATGCGCACAGGCTCACAGATGCTTTGGTGATGGGTGTGGAAGACAATTCCACGGCCTCAGAGTGGGCCGCCATCAAAAACCGTGTGGCAGACATGTCCAAAGCCATGCGTGGTTTTGGTGATGTCAGAGAGGGCACGGTCGTGAAGTTGGAGTACGTCCCCAACCAAGGTACCACGGTGTCGCAAAACGGCAGACCTGTTATTCGCGACATTCCTGGCGAGGACTTTTTCCGTGGCCTGATGAAGATCTGGCTGGGGGAGCACCCAGCCGACAAAACGCTGAAGGCCAGTTTGCTGGGCGCTTCAGCGGATTGATCGGGGTGTGATCAGCACTTGATGCCCATGTGAAGGGCGACAACGCCGCCCGTCATGTTGTGGACGTCCACATGGCCGAGTCCGGCCGCTTTCATCATTGATTTCAGCGTAGCCTGATCGGGATGCATGCGGATCGACTCGGCCAAGTATTTGTAGCTGGCGGAGTCGCCGGCCACCAATTGACCCAAGCGAGGCAGCACCTTGAAGGAATACCAGTCGTAGGCCTTCTCGAGTGGTTTGGCGACCTTGGAGAACTCCAGCACCAGAAGGCGGCCACCGGGCTTCAGCACGCGGGTCATTTCGGCCAGGGCCGAGTCCTTGTGCGTCATGTTGCGCAGCCCGAATGCCACGGTCACGATGTCGAATGTGCCGGTGGGGAAGGGTAGCTTTTCTGCGTCGCAAAGTGTGGTGGGGAGCGCCATGCCAGTGTTGAGCAGGCGATCGCGACCGGTGCGCAGCATGGCTTCGTTGATATCGGTATGGACCACCATGCCGCTGGGGCCTACGCGTTTGGCAAAGGCTTCAGAGAGGTCGCCTGTGCCGCCGGCAATATCCAGTACCTTGTGGCCTTCACGTGCGCCGCTGGCCGCAATGGTGTAGGCCTTCCAGAGGCGGTGCATGCCCATCGACATCAGGTCGTTCATGATGTCGTACTTGCTGGCGACGGAGTCGAACACGCCGCGAACGCGTTGTGCTTTGCTGGACTCGTCGACTTGTTCGAAACCGAAGTGTGTGGTGCTCATAGGTGGCATCTTAACGGGGTTAGGCCGCAGCATTCAGTGACCGAGCGCAAGCCATGGCGCTGGACCACGCCCACTGGAAGTTGTAGCCACCCAACCATCCGGTGACATCAACGACTTCGCCGATGAAGTGCAGGCCTGGTATCAGTTTGCTTTCCATGGTCTGAGAGCTGAGTTCTCGGGTGTCTACCCCTCCGGCGGTGACTTCGGCTTTGGCGTAGCCCTCCGTGCCATTGGGGGTGATTTGCCAGTCATTGGCGCTGTGGCCCAGCCATTCCAGGTCCTTATCTTTGAGCTCGGCCACGGCTGCCTGAGGGGTCAACGCAGGGGCTTGCTGTGCTGCCTCGGCCAGCCAGGTGTCGGCCAGACGGGCAGGTATGTCGTTGCCCAATGCCTGCCCCCAGGTGGTGGACAGTTGCTTGCGCGAACCATTCTTGGCCTCCTTTAGTAGGTTGGCCAGTTCGCGGCTGGGGGTGAGGTTGATTCGAATGGGTTTGCCCTGTTGCCAATGGCTGGAGATTTGCAGCACGGCTGGGCCGCTCAATCCACGGTGCGTGAACAGCAAGTCTTCTGTGAAGCGGGCGGCCGCTGCGCCTTTGCGCTTGCCGCCGGTCAGCGAGGGGTAGGTGGTTTCAGTCTGGATTTCGACTTCCAAAGCGATGCCTGATAGCGCAGCCCAGGGAGTCCAGGCTTGAGCCTCGAAAGTCAATGGGACCAGTGCGGGGCGTGTGGTGACTACTTTGTGCCCGAACTGGGTGGCCAGCCGGTAGCCAAAATCCGTGGCGCCAATTTTGGGGATGGCCAGCCCGCCGGTGGCAATCACCAGTTGGGGGGCATGAACCTGGCCGCGGTCGGTGTCCAGTTCGAAACCTTGGTCTGAGTGGCGCACCTGGTGCACCCCGCAGGGTTGCCAGCGGGTGACGCCGCCTGCTTCGCATTCTTTGAGCAGCATCTGAATGATGTCGTCGCTGCGACGGTCGCAGAACAACTGCCCCTTGTGTTTTTCGTGCCAGGCAATGCGGTGACCTTCGACCAGTTCGAGAAAATCTTGTGGTGTGTAGCCGGCCAGGGCCGAGCGGCTGAAGTGGGGGTTCTCGCTCAGAAAGTTGGCAGCGGTGACTTCCCGGTTGGTGAAGTTGCAGCGGCCGCCGCCTGAAATGCGGATTTTCTCGGCCACGCGTTCGGCGTGGTCCACGATCAAAACCGACAGGCCTCGCTGGCCGGCCACGCCTGCGCAAAACAGGCCCGCGGCACCGGCGCCCACAATCACAACATCGAATTTGGTCATTTCGCCATTGTCGCCGCAGGGCGAATGAAGTCAGCCACAATGCTTGCTTTCAGCTAACAGATCCTGTGCAAGAGGAAATCGCAATGGCAATGGACGTGGTCGACTACGAGATCAAGGGTTCGGAAATGCAGTTTGTCGAGGTCGAGCTGGACCCTGGCGAGGCGGCAATTGGCGAAGCTGGCAGCATGATGTTCATGGACGCTGGCATTGAAATGGACACGGTCTTTGGCGACGGGTCGCAGCAAAGCGGGGGCCTTTTCGGAAAGCTGCTGGGGGCAGGCAAGCGCCTGATCACAGGGGAGAGCCTCTTCACGACGATTTACACCAACCAGGCCTCTGGTAAAAAACGGGTGGGCTTCGCTGCGCCTTACCCAGGCAAGATTTTGCCGATGGACCTCAAGCAGTTGGGGGGCACTTTGCTGTGCCAAAAGGATGCATTCTTGTGCGCAGCACGGGGGGTGTCTCTGGGCATTGCGTTCCAGAAGAAGCTGGGTGCCGGCTTCTTTGGTGGGGAAGGCTTTGTGCTGCAAAAGCTGGAAGGCGACGGTTTGGCCTTTGTGCATGCCGGCGGCACTGTGGTGCGCCGAGAGCTTCAGCCTGGTCAAACCCTGTTGGTGGACACCGGATGCCTGGTGGCCATGACCCCGAATGTGGATTTCGACATTCAGTACGTGGGCAAGATCAAAACGGCCTTGTTTGGTGGCGAAGGCGTGTTCCTGGCTCGGGTGAGTGGACCTGGTCACGTCTGGCTGCAAAGCTTGCCGTTCTCGCGCTTGGCTTCGCGTATTTTTGCCGCGGCGCCGCAGACAGGGGGTGGGCAGCGTGAGGAAGGTTCGCTTTTAGGCGGGCTGGGGGCGGGCAGTCTGCTGGGTGGCGTTCTGGGTGGTGATGACGAATAACCGGCTCTGCGAGAGAGGGAATCATGGGGTTTGGCGTCATCATCATTGGCGATGAAATCCTGAGCGGTCGCCGGCAAGACAAGCACCTGAGCAAGGCCATCGAGTTGCTCTCTGCGCGGGGCTTGGGCTTGTCGTGGGCGCGCTATGTGGGGGATGACCCCGCCATGATTCAACGCGAGCTCAAGGCGGCATTGGCGGGTGAGGACATCGTCTTTTCGTTTGGCGGCATTGGCGCCACGCCGGACGATCACACGCGAGCGTGCGCGGCCGCAGCTTGGGGGCGGCCACTGGTGTTGCATCCTGGTGCGGCGGAGTTGATTCTGGAGCGCAGCCGAGAAATGGCGGCTCAAGAAGGGCAGCCCTTTGTTGAATCGGATCCGGAAATTCAAAGGAGACTGGACATGGGGTGTCTGCCAGAAGGCGCGACCCTGATTCCCAATCCCTACAACCGTATACCTGGATTCTCAATAGGGGGGCGGGTGCATTTCGTGCCAGGTTTTCCTGTCATGGCCTGGCCCATGGTGGCGTGGGTCTTAGACCATTGCCATGCAGGCGCCAGCATGCAACCCGCTTGGCGGGAAAAGTCGGTCATTGTGTTTGAAGGGCTTGAATCTCGGTTGTCTCCGTTGATGGAGCGCATTGAGTTGCAGTTTCCCGAGATCAAGGTGTTCAGCTTGCCGAGTGTGGACCACCCGCAATATGGTCGTCATATCGACCTCGGAGTCAAAGGGCCGGAATCGAGTTTGGAGCGGGCCTTCGAGGCCTTGATGCAGGGATTGATCGAAATTGGTGCATCGTTGGGCCCCGTATTGGTGCGTTGAGGGGTTGTTATTTTAATGCGCACCGATATGGTGCGCTTGTGTGGTCTCGCCTGGCGCCTTGCCGATTCAAGCTGCGCGTGCTCAACGTTTGATCCGTGCGACTACGTTCCCTCTGGCGTGAGCTGATTTTGTTCACGATTCTTGTCCTCCTTGATCAAGATCCGGGGTTCGGCACGCTTTCTGCTATTACACTGCGCGCTGTTTCTGATCTGGAAACAGACTCAACTCAACTTCTCGCATTCACTTAAGCCTTCTGCTAGGAGCAACTGATGGCCAATAAGACCGTCGCCGACGTGATGAAGTTGGTGAAAGACAACGAAGTCAAGTTCGTTGACTTCCGCTTCACCGACACCCGTGGCAAAGAACAGCACGTTTCCGTGCCCGTTTCTCACTTCGACGAAGACAAGTTCACTTCGGGCCATGCCTTCGACGGTTCGTCCATCGCCGGCTGGAAGGGTATCGAAGCATCTGACATGCTGTTGATGCCCGATCCCAACACTGCCAACATCGATCCTTTCTTCGAAGAGCCCACCCTGATCCTGACCTGCGACGTCATCGATCCGCACGACGGCAAGCCCTACGAGCGTGATCCTCGCTCGCTGGCCAAGCGCGCTGAAGCCTATCTGAAGGCTTCGGGTCTGGGTGACACCGCCTACTTCGGTCCAGAACCAGAGTTCTTCATTTTCGATTCGATCCGCTGGGGCAACGACATGTCCGGCTGCTTCTTCAAGATCGAATCGGAAGAAGGCGCCTGGAACTCCGGTACCAAGTACGAGCACGGCAACTCCGGCTATCGTCCCACCGTCAAGGGCGGCTACTTCCCTGTGCCTCCCGTTGATTCCGGCCAAGACATGCGCTCGGAAATGTGCCTGATCCTGGAAAGCCTGGGCATTCCAGTTGAAGTGCACCACCACGAAGTGGCCAACGCTGGCCAGATGGAAATCGGCACCAAGTTCAGCACTCTGACCGAGCGCGCTGACTGGTTGCAGCTGCAAAAGTACGTGATCGCCAACGTGGCTCACGCTTACGGCAAGACTGCCACCTTCATGCCTAAGCCTATCGTGGGCGACAACGGTTCCGGCATGCACGTTCACCAGTCCATCTGGAAAGACGGCAAGAACCTGTTCGCTGGCGACGGCTACGCTG
>CAYVOP010000180.1:0-5927 GCA_964453105.1 uncultured Aquabacterium sp.
CCAGTCATGTCAGCACACCCCAGCCATGGTCAGCGCTCATTTGTGCAGACCTTCCTTAGGGACTCAAGCGTTGGCATTCGGCCCCACCCAAATGTGCATTCGACACACATGGGGCAAATTTGCACTTCTCCCCCCCTGTTTCAGGTTCCGACTATCGAAAGCCCACGCTGCAAGCGTTAGTATTTGAAACAAACTCGATACAAACTGCTTGCCAAGTAGGGGAGAACCGGCGGAGAAACCAATATCCGCGGGTCATCGTTCTTGTGCAGCCAAACCCTTCACGCAGGTCCAGATGCCCACTGCCGCAACGTCCAGCGTTTTACCCTCCCACACTCTGCGTGAGTGGTTGCATCAGGCTGCCCGCCAATCACCGCAACAGCCCGCGTTGGTTTGGGATGACGGTGCGCTGAACTATGCCGACCTGCTGCAAACCGTGCAGGACCAGGCCAAACAACTGCGCCAGCAAGGCCTGCAACCGGGCGACCGCGTGGCCATTGCCGCCACCCGCACGCCGGAAACCATCATTCGCATTCTGGCTGCAGTGGAAGCCGAGCTGGCGTATGTGCCACTAGACCAGGGCTACCCAGCAGACCGCATCCAGGCCATGCTGGAACAGGCTCAGGTGCGCCTCACGCTAGGAAACTCGACGGGAGAGGCCAAACCAGCGCCCCGAAGCGAACTGTTTGCCAGCGAAGCCGACCTCGCCTACGTGCTGTTTACCTCGGGTTCAACCGGCGCGCCCAAAGGGGTGGCCATGGGGCAGGTGCCTTTGGCGCACTTGATCGACTGGCATGCCACCCACCCGCGGCTGGGCCAACGCTGCACCACCCTGCTGTTTGCTCCGCTGTCGTTCGACGTGCATTTCCAGGAAATTTTCTCCACCGTGGCCTGCCAAGGCACGATGGTGCTGATCCCGGAAGCCCACCGACGCGACCCGAATCTGCTGCATCAAGCCTTGGTTCGCCATCAGGTCACGCGGCTGTATCTGCCTTATGTGGCCTTGCAAATGCTGGCCGAGGCCGATCGCGAGCAACCTGCGCTACTGACCCTGCAAGATGTCGTCAGTGCTGGCGAGCAATTGCAGATCACCCCCGCCATTCGGGCACTGTTCCAGCGCCTGGACGGCGCTGTGCTGCACAACCACTATGGCCCCACGGAAAGCCATGTGGTGACGGCGTTCGAGTTGCCTGCCGACCCGGCTAGCTGGGCTGCCATCCCGCCCATTGGCGCCGCGCTGCCCCACGTTCAAATCGCCTTACGCGACCCTGAAACCGGCGCGGTGACCTCGCAAGATGAAGGCGAATTACTGTTGGGCGGCAACACCTTGGCACACGGCTACCTAGGGCAAGCCAGCCTGACGCACGAGCGCTTCCTGCCGTCCGTGCCAGGGCTGAGTGGCCGCTGGTACACCACCGGTGATCTGGTGCGACGTGATGCTCAGGGTGTGCTCACCTATCTGGGCCGTGCGGACCAGCAACTCAAGGTCGACGGGTTCCGCATTGAACCTGGCGAAATCGAAGTGGCGCTGATGACGCATCCGCAGGTTCAGGATGCCGTGGTCAGCGCCCCCGAATTGCCCGGCCTGGGCCGCCAATTGATGTGCCACCTGGTGCTACGCCACAGCGCCATCGGGCAAGCCGCACAAAATCCGCCACTCGATGCCGAGTTGCGTGGTCAGTTGCAGCAACACTTGCGCGCCCGTCTGCCGGAATACATGGTGCCGGTGCAGTACATGGTGTTGCCACGCTTGCCCACCACACCCAGCGGCAAAATCGACCGCCGCAACCTACCCTTACCCGCCGTTCGCACAGAGGCCGCAGGCCAACCCCTCCCACCCCTGGCAGCCATTCGTCAGGCCTGGCAAGAACTGCTGGGACTGCCCAGCGTGGACGAACGCGCCAATGTGTTTGACCTGGGTGCCAAGTCTTTGCTGGTGTTGCGCTTTGTGGCGCGCCTCAAAGAACTGGGCCACAAGGTCACCGTGGCGCAGGTCTACGACCGCCCCACCGTACAGGGCTTGGCCGGCTTGCTGACTGAAGCCCAGGCGACAACACAGGCCCGTCGTGCCAGAAACGGTCAGCCTGTCGATGGCATAGCCATTGTGGGCATGGCCGTGCGCACCGCTGGTTCCAAAACCCTGGATGCGTTCTGGGACAACCTGCTGGCCAACCGCGAGGGCATTCGCCACTTTGCTCCGCACGAACTCGACCCCAGCGTGCCGCAAGACATTCGCAGCCGCCCGAACTTCGTGGCCGCACGTGGCGTATTGGAAGACGCTGATCGCTTTGATGCCACCTTCTTCGGCATCTCGGCACGTGAAGCCACGGTGCTCGACCCGCAGCAGCGTCTGTTCCTGGAGTTGTGCTGGACGGCACTGGAGCACGCCAGCATTGACCCAGCCCAAAACAGCGACCGCTTTGGTGTGTACGCGGGGGTAGCCAACAACACCTACACGCCCGCCCTGCGGCAAGAAAACCCCGAGTTGGTCAAACAGCTGGGCGAGTTCGGCGTGATGCTGGGCAGCGAGAAGGACTACGTGGCCACGCGTGTGGCCAACCGACTGAACCTCAAGGGCCCGGCGTTGAGCATTCATACGGCCTGCTCCACCTCCCTGGTGGCAGTGACCCAAGCCTGGCATGGCTTGGCCAGCGGGCAGTGCGATGTGGCCCTGGCTGGCGGCATGACCGTGGTGGTACCCCAAGAAGCGGGCTATCTGCACGTGGAGGGCGGCATGGAGTCAGCTGATGGGCACTGCCGCCCGTTTGACGCCAAAGCCTCAGGCACCCTGTTTGCCAGCGGTGGCGGCGTGGTCGTACTCAAGCGCCTGGCCGATGCCCAAGCCGATGGCGACACCATCTACGGCGTCATCAAAGGCGTGGGCATCAACAACGATGGCGGCGACAAAGCCAGCTTCACCGCTCCCAGCGTGACCGGGCAGGCTCAAGCCATCCGCATGGCGCTCGACCACGCCGGGGTCAGCGCCCGCAGCATTGGCTACGTGGAAGCGCACGGCACGGGCACAGCCTTAGGCGACCCGATTGAAGTCGCGGCCCTGAGCCAGGCTTGGTCGCAAGACACGCCCGACAAGCAGTTCAGCCGCATTGGGTCCGTCAAGGGCCACCTGGGCCATCTGGTCGCAGGCGCCGGTGTCATCGGCTTGATCAAGACCACCCTGGCCTTGCACAAGCAGTTCATTCCCGGCACCCTGCACTTCGAGCAACCCAACCCCAATATCGACTTTGGCGACACACCCTTCACGGTGGTGGGCCAAGCCACGCCCTGGCCACGCGAGCAAGGGCCGCGACGTGCCGGCGTGAGTTCGTTCGGTGTGGGGGGCACCAATGCCCACGTCATCGTGGAAGAAGCGCCCGTACTGGTGGCCTCGGCCAACGCCTCAGCCTTGCCACCGACCTCGGCACCCATCGTGTGGCCCCTGTCTGCCCGCACGGAAGCCGCGCTGTCGCAACGCATGGTGGACCTGGCCGACTTCGTTGAACATCGCCCTGATCTGGACTCACACGCCGTACTGGCCACATTGACCCGTGGTCGGCAAGCCATGCGGTATCGGCACGTGGTGGTGGCAGCCTCCCAGCAAGAGGCTTGCGCTTTGATGCGGGCACGCCCTGCCGGGCGCCAAGCGCTCAGCCAGGCCCGATTGGTCTACCTGTTCCCGGGTCAGGGCTCGCAACACCCCGGCATGGCACGCGGCCTGTACGAACAACTGCCCGCCTTCCGCGAAGCGCTGGACCGCTGCCTGGCCATTGCCAACCCATTGCTGACACCCACCGAACACGGCCCCGCCGACCTGCTGGCTTGGCTGACACACGCTGACGCCAAAGACCCGGATGTGGGCGCCCTGCTGGCGCAAACTCGCTACGCACAGCCCGCCTTGTTCAGCGTGTCGTATGCGCTGGCGGCCTGGCTCGACAGCCTGGGTATTCGTCCTGCGGCCATGATTGGTCACAGCATTGGCGAATACGCCGCCGCCTGCTGGGCTGGTGTCATGAGCCTGGAGTCCGCCCTCACCGCCGTCATTGCGCGGGGCCAAGCCATGTTCGAACAGCGCCCCGGTGCCATGCTGGCCGTGCGCGCCGCCATCGACGCCGTGGCCGCTCGCCTGCCTGCCGATGTGGAAATTGCCGCAGACAACGCCCCGGGCCTGACCGTGGTGGCAGGCGACTTCGAAGCCATCGATGCACTGTCGCGCGAACTGGAAGCGCAAGACATCGGCACCACCCGACTGAAGGTTTCGCACGCATTCCACAGCGCCAGCATGGAGCCGGCCCTGCCCCGCGTGGCCGCCGCCTTGCAAGCCGCTGCGTTGAAGGGCCCCGAAGTGCCCCTGTATTCGTGCGTGACCGGTACGCCCCTGCAAGCACAGCAAGCCACCGACCCCCAGTACTGGGCCCAACAAGTCCGCGCCACGGTGCAGTTCCGCCGTGCGATCGAAGCAGAACTTCAGCATGCCGACACGGTGTTCGTGGAGGTGGGATCAGCCCAGGCCTTGACCGCCTTGCTCCGCCAGTTCAAGACACCACAAGGCAAACCCGCCACCGTGGTGCCTCTGTCAGGCCCTGTCGGTCAAGCCGCCAACCCTGCGCTCTCAGCCCTGCAAGGCTTTGGCCTGTTGTGGTCGCTGGGTGTGGACGTGGCCTGGCCCGTCAGCGCCACCGCTCACCGAATCAGTCTGCCCACCTACCCATTCCTGGGTGAGCGCCACTGGTTCCAGCGCAAAACACTCGCCCCGGCCCCGCTTGTCAGCGAGGTCGCCGCCCCCATTCAGACTCAGACCGTCACGATCATGAGCCGCCTTCCCCGCCTTCAAGAAGAAGTCACCCGCATCATCTGTGATGTGTCTGGCTTGACCCCCGACGCCATCAGCGGCGACGCGACCTTTGTCGACATGGGGCTGGACTCCCTGTCCATGACCCAGGCCACGTTGGAGTTCGAACGCGTCTTCGGCCTGAAGATGCGCTTCCGCCGCCTGACCGAAGACTTGGACACCTTGGGCAAGCTGGTCGCCTTCCTGGACCACGAGTTGCCGGCTGACAAATTTGCCCCGCCGCCCGCTGTGGTGCAGCAGACCAACATGGCCTCGGCCCCTGGTTTGAATGCGGCCGCACCCGCCATGGCCTCTGTGCCCTTGGCACCGGTCGCCGGAGGCTCCGCGGTGCACCAACTCATTCAGCAGCAGATGCAGCTGATGCAGCAGCAATTGGCGCTGCTGTCGGGGCAGCCGACGGCTCCCGCCGTGACTGCTGCGCTGACAGCCGCCCAGCCTGTGGCCTCTGCCAACGTGCCATCCACGGCCACCGCACCGGCCCCATCGACTGAGCAGGCCGACGCCCAGCCCGGCATCAAGGCCTTGGTTGAAAAACCCTTCGGCGCATCGGCCCGCATCGTGCTGGAAAAGAACCAGCACTTCACCGCAGCCCAACAAGCCTGGGTGGATGACTTCATCCCGCGCTACAACCAGCGCACCGGGCAATCCAAGTCGTTCAGCCAGGCCCATCGCAAGGTCATGTCCGACCCCCGAGTGGTCACCGGCTTCAACCCGCTGTGGAAAGACTTGGTCTACCCGATTGTGGCCAACCGTTCCAAGGATGCCTACATCTGGGATCTGGACGGCAACCAGTACATCGACCTGCTGTCATGCTTTGGTGCCAACCTACTGGGTTACCAGCCTGACTACATCGTCAAGGCCATGCACGCGCAGATTGATGCGGGCATGGAAATCGGCCCGCAGCACCCGCTCACGGCTGAAGTGGCCAAGTTGATGTCTGACATGACCGGCATGGAACGCGTGGCCTTCTGCAACACGGGCTCCGAAGCGGTGATGGGCGCCATGCGCATTGCGCGTACCGTGACGGGTCGCAAGAAGATCGCCATCTTCAACAACTCGTACCACGGCATTTTTGACGAAGTGA
>CAYVOP010000181.1:0-5913 GCA_964453105.1 uncultured Aquabacterium sp.
CTTCTGACCGGTGTAGTCTAAAAAAAACACCTGCAGCGCCCCAAGCGCTTCTTTGGTGCAGCCCGTAACGTTGAAGAAGGTGGTTCGCTCACCATCATCGGCACCGCACTGGTCGACACCGGCAGCCGCATGGACGAAGTGATCTACGAAGAATTCAAGGGCACCGGCAATTGCGAAATCCATCTGGATCGTCGCATGGCTGAAAAGCGCGTGTACCCCTCGATCTTGATCAACAAGTCGGGCACCCGTCGCGAAGAGTTGCTGCTCAAGCCTGAAATCCTGCAAAAGAGCTGGATTTTGCGCAAGCTGCTCTACCCCATGGACGAAATCGAGGCGATGGAGTTCGTTCTCGACAAAATGCGCTCCACCAAGAACAACCACGACTTCTTCGACATGATGCGTCGTGGTGGTTGAGCGCCCGCAGGAAGCCGCCCTCGCCTGAAGGTCGCTTCCTGTTGAGCCGGGCTGAAACGCTTTTCTTTTCAGTTCCGTGCTAGAATCTTCGTTTTTCCGGCTGTCGGAAAGTGCTTGGCGTGGTGTCAAGTGGCTCCCGATGATGCAAACAGCAAGAGGTTTTCATATGCCAAAGCAAGGTATTCACCCCAACTATCGCGAAGTCGTTTTCTTGGACCAGTCCAACGGCTTCAAGTTCGTGACCCGTTCCTGCGCTCCCACCAAGGAGACCATCAAGCTGGAAGACGGCCGTGAACTGCCCCTGTTCAAGCTGGAAACCTCTTCCGAATCGCACGCTTTCTACACCGGCACCCAAAAGTCGGTGGACTCGCTGGGCGGCCGCGTGGAAAAGTTCCGCAACAAGTTCGCGCAGTTCCGCAAGTAATATCCGCTCAAGGGGAAGGCTGCGGTCTCCCCTGTTGTCGGTACGCACAAGGGCAGCCCAGGCTGCCCTTTTTGCTTGTATCGTGCCATCTTCTTCCATCCAGACGTTTCGCTGAATTCTCAGGATGAGCCAATCGCACCACGCTCCCACCGTGACCCCCGCCCTGGTCACCCAGAAAGCGGTACGCCGACTGCCACGGTGGGCCTTGATCCTGTTTTGCGCAGCCTACATCTTGCCCGGCCTGTTTGGCCGAGACCCCTGGAAGAACGAAGACATCGCTTCTTTCGGGCACATGTGGAGCGTGGCCTTGGGGCAGGCCTCTTGGTTGCATCCCAATGTAGGCGGCGTGTTGCCCACCTCTGGCGGGGTCCTGCCCTATTGGTTGGGCAGTGCATCCATCATGCTGTTCAATGGCTGGCTGGATCCTGCTTTGGCCGCGCGCATTCCCTTTGCGTTGTTGCTGACGGCTGTGCTGGCGCTGACCTGGTACACCACCTTCCACCTTGCGCGAACCGATGCAGCCCAACCTCTGCCCCTGGCTTTTGGAGGCGAAGCCGCCCCCGTTGACTACGCTCGAGCGGTCGCAGATGGCGCCTTGCTGGCGTTGATCGCTTCCCTTGGGCTGCTTCAGTTGGGGCATGAGACCACGCCCGAACTGTTGCAGTTGACCGGCAGCGCCTTGTTCCTTTACAGCCTGGCTGCGGCGCAAACCCGGCCTTGGCCCGCCCGCGCCGCCGCCCTTGCCAGCCTACCTATCATGGCGGCCAGTGGCAGCCCTTCCGTGGCATTGTTGCTGGGGCTCACTGGGTGGGTCATTTGCGGGCGTTCGCGTCACCAAGAAATGAGGCAGCACTTGCCGTGGGTGCTCGGCGCTTGGGTCATGGCGCTGATCCTGGCCACTGCGCTGACACAACTTGATTTGCCTGGGTGGTCGTGGCGTGTGGGCGCTCGTTTTGCCCTGAAAGACATGATCGGCCTGGTCATCTGGTTCACCTGGCCCACCCTGCCCCTGGCTGCACTCACCGTCTGGCACTGGCGTCGTCAAACCATGCGCCGCCACATCGCAGTGCCCCTTTTGTCGGCCGTGGTCGGGTTTGCAGCTTCATTGACCATGGGGGCCAATGATCGGGCCTTGCTGCAGGCTTTGCCTGCATTGGCCGTGCTGGCAGCCTTTGCCTTGCCCATTCTTCAAAGAAGCCTCGGTGCAGCGCTCGACTGGTTCTCCGTTTTCTTCTTCACGATTTGTGCGGCTGCGATCTGGTTGATCTACGTGGCCATGCACACCGGAATGCCAGCCAAAACGGCTGCGAATGTGGCCAAACTGGTTCCTGGCTATCAGGTTCAATACTCCACCTTGGCGTTGGTCTTGGGCATTGCCGGCACGGTTGCCTGGTTGGGCTTGGTACGTTGGCGCACGGCGCGACACAGCCATGCGCTATGGAAAAGCCTGGTGCTGCCAGCCGGTGGCGTGGCCTTGTGCTGGTTGCTGTTTCTGACTTTGTGGCTGCCCGTGCTGGACCAGGCGCGTAGCTATCGCCTGCTGCTGTCTCGTGTGCAAGCCGTGGCCCCAGCCAGCGAGTGCATCCATGCGCCAGGCGCATCAGTGGCCCTGCTGACTGGGCTTGAGTACTTCGGGGGATATCAAGTTGATGGTCGCCCCTTGGGCTACAACGCGGGGAGCCTGCTGCTGAACACGGGCCGTCAGTGCAACATCATGGTGTTGCGTATGTCGCCGCATCAGCCTGGTCCTGAAATGATTGGATGGACCAAAGTGGCCCAGGTCAATCAACGTACCCGCAATTCCGAATCGGTGGCCATTTACCGCCGCCGGGGATCCGGGGCGCACTGAGCCAGCCTGGTCCTAGGGGGGCTCAGATCAAACGAACGCGCACGGACGGTACCGTCAGTGTGAACGTCGAGCCTTTCCCTGGTTCACTGCTCACACGCAATTCGCCCCCGTGGCGCTGAACCACGTGCTTCACGATGGACAAGCCCAAGCCCGTCCCTCCCGTGTCACGCGATCGGCTGCCATCGACCCGGTAGAAGCGCTCCGTCAGCCGTGGGATATGTTCAGCCGGAATGCCAATACCACCATCGGTCACAGAAAACTCGGCGCCTCCTTCTGGCAGCGACACCCATTTGACGTCGATCTTGCAACCCTCTGGGGTGTAGCGCACAGCGTTTGACACCAGATTGCCCATCGCACTCAGCCATTCGCCTTCAACGCCAGCAATCTCCATCGACTTGCCCTTGGCGTCAATCGTGAAGGTCATGGGATGTCGCTCGCGCGACAGAGCCAACCCGTCGTTTTCAACGCGCTTGAGCAAATCGGCCACCTTCAACCAGCGGTCAGAGGCGGGGCGTGGGCTGCCTTCAATTTGCGCCAGGGTCAGCAAATCAGAGACCAGACCGCGCATGCGGTCCGCCTGTTGTGCCATCAATCCAATCACGCGCTTGCGTTCGACCTCGGTCAGAGGCAAGGCATCCAACGTTTCGATGAAGCCATTTAGCACAGTTAGCGGCGTGCGGATTTCGTGCGACACATTGGCCACGAAATCTCGGCGCATGTTTTCTGCACGTTCACGCTCAGTGATATCTTGCGACAAGACCAGCTTCAGTCCGTCGCCATACACACGCACCTGAACCAACAGGAAGCCTTGCCCTCTGGGCGTCAAGCACTTCACGGGCTCGCGGAAATCGCCCGCTTGCAGATATTGAACAAAGGTCGGTTGCCGGATGAGGTTGGTGACGCGCTGCTGCAGATCGCGCTGAGGATCCAAGCCAAAATGGTCGGCCCCAGAAGGACTGATCCACGTGATGTGGTCACCCGCATCCAACAACAACACCCCTACGGGCGAGGCTTCAATGGCAGACAGAAACTGTCCCAGGCGCGCACGTTCGAGCTGAATCCGATCGTCTCGCAAACGGATGACGCGATGTACCCGGTGGGCCAATTCACCCCACATGCCAGGCAAGCTTGGAGGCACAGCCTCCGGCGTGCGCAGCCAGTCGAGCAACTGGTGCGCCTTGAGCGTATCGAACAGGGACTGAGTGACCACGGCCGATGCGCTGCAAGCCAGGCTGACAGCAGCGGCATGCCCAAAATGGCCCCCCACCCACCAGCCTAGAGCGCCACCTGCGCCAGCGACGAGCAGGCGTGAGCCAACCCGCGACAGCAGCCACGAATCAGATGTATCCACGATAAGGGCCCGGTTCAGGCGGCGTTAGCGACCTGTTGAGTCAGTCGGTAACCGGCACCACGCACGGTTTCGATGAGCTGCGAGCGCTGCACAGGCGCCAAGGCTTCGCGTAGGCGCTTCACATGAACGTCTACCGTGCGTTCTTCAATGAACACGTGGTCGCCCCAGACTCGGTCGAGCAATTGCGCGCGGCTGTGCACACGCTCTGGGTGGGTCATGAAAAAGTGCAGAAGCTTGAACTCGGTGGGCCCAATCTTGACCTCCAACTCGCCACGGCACACGCGGCGGGTCGATGGGTCCAGACGCAGTTCGGCAATCTCCACGGCCGAATCCAGGGCCTGTGGGGCCTTGCGACGCAGCACAGCACGCACGCGCGCCATCAATTCATGCGTGGAGAAAGGCTTGGTCAGGTAGTCATCGGCACCGGCATCCAAGCCCGCAACCTTGTCTACCTCTTCCGCCCGTGCGGTCAACATGATGATAGGCAAGTCGCGTGTGCGCGGCGTGCCGCGCCAGCGCTTGGCCAAGGCCAGCCCTGATTGGCCTGGCAACATCCAGTCCAACAAAACCAGGTCCGGCAAGACCCGGTCAATTTCTGTCTGGGCATGGTCGGCCGAATGGGCCACCACCACTTCAAAACCGGAATGTCGCAAGTTCAGAGAAATCAGCTCTGCAATCGCAACTTCGTCTTCCACCACCAACACACGGCTCATGGCTTGCTCCCGATACTCTTATTTGATGATGGACTCGACAGCCTCAGGGCTGTTGTGACGAACGTCCAGGCCTTTGACGATGTAGATCACTTGCTCGGCCAGGTTCTTGGCATGGTCGCCCACGCGCTCAATGGCCTTAGCAACGAACACCAGGTCGATCGACGCGGAAATGGTGCGTGGGTCTTCCATCATGTAGGTGATCAACTTGCGCATCAAACCGTCGAATTCGGCATCGATCTCGTTGTCGCTCTTGATCACTTCCAGCGCGGTCATGGTGTCGAGGCGGGCAAAGGCATCAAGTGCCTTGCGCAACGAGGCGGTGGCCAGATTGGCTTCGAAGGACACGTCGCTCACGGGCAGGCGCAGTCGGCTCGACACACCTGTGTTGATCAGGCGTTGCACCGTGCGGGCAATGCGAGCGGCTTCGTCGCCCACACGCTCCAGATTGCCAATGGTCTTGGAGATGGCGATCAGCAAACGCAGGTCGCGAGCGGTTGGCTGGCGGCGGGCAATGATGGTCGACAAGTCGGCATCAATGGCCATTTCCATCTGGTTCACGCGCTCTTCCTGTTCGAGCACCGAGGCCGATGTTTCCTCGCTGAAGTGAGTCAAGGCGTAAATGGCTTGGGCCACTTGCGATTCGACCAGGCCACCCATTTCCAGCACGCGGGTCGAGATCCCGCTGAGTTCCACGTCAAACTGGCTGGACAAGTGCTTCTCGGTCATGTCGGATACTCCGTCAGAATTGTTTTGTGCTTGTTTCGAGACTGCTGAGACTCAATGCCGATTAGCCGAAGCGACCGGTGATGTAGTCTTCCGTTTCCGTGCGCTTGGGCTTCATGAAAATATCGGTGGTCTGACCGAATTCAATCAGTTCGCCCAGATACATGTAAGCGGTGTAGTCCGAACAGCGTGCCGCTTGTTGCATGTTGTGGGTCACGATCAACACGGTGTAATCATTCTTGAGTTCATGAATGAGCTCTTCGATCTTGCCGGTCGAAATGGGGTCCAGGGCCGAGCATGGTTCATCCAGCAGCAGCACTTCGGGCTTGATCGCAATGCCGCGGGCAATGCACAAACGCTGTTGCTGACCGCCCGACAAACCCGAGCCGCTCTGGTTCAGCTTGTCTTTCACTTCGTTCCACAGCGCGGACTTCTTCAG
>CAYVOP010000182.1:0-5855 GCA_964453105.1 uncultured Aquabacterium sp.
GTGAGCTTTTCCTTGCCGTTGATCAGCTGCAAAGGCTCGGCCCGCACGGTGCCTTGCACCCCTGTTACGCCCTTGGCCTGCTTCGGGCACAAGCTCAGCGAGTAGCGCACGCAGTGCTTGGTGATCATCAAACTGACTTCACCCAGCTCTTCGTGGCTTTCGTAGGCGGCTTCAATCACCTTCACGCCATGCTTGGCGTAGAAATCACGCGCCTTTTCGTTATAGACGTTGGCCAGGTAGCTCAGTGAATCTTCGGGGTAGGGCACGGGCGGCACAACTGCAGCGGCACGCTCGGGGCGTTGGTAGGCCTGCGCGCGGGCGGCTTCCAATGCTGCGAAGGCATCGCGGCGCAACTGGTTGATGGCCGATGCCGGGGCGAACCACGGCTGTGCGGTTGACAGGCTCAAGTCGTTCGCGTGGAAAATGGTGGCGCCCAGCTTGGTCAGGTTCTCGCGCAGGCTGGCTTCGGCTTTTTCCGGGTTTTGCGGGGGCTGCTTCTCGCAACTGACGGTGGCCTGTCCCACGTGGCCGTTTTCGTCGGTCACCGTCAGGCTCAGACCGTCAGGGGTGTCGTTCAACGCCATCCACACGCCAATGCGGCGCTCCGCCGACTTCTTCGACAGCAGGCTTTCCCAGGCCCGATCGCGGTTGCGGTTGATGGCCAGGCCGGGTTTCAGATCAGGCAGGGCGCTGATGTCTTCGTTGGGGAACACTCGCCAGATTCTGCCTGCCTTGCCAACGGGTTCGGCCGTGTTGACCTGAACGCCCACGATGTCCTTGGTCAGGGTCAGGTAGTTCAGACCATCGCCGTTGTGAATGCCGCCGGCTTCTTGGGTTTCGGCATCATCAATCGCCACGTCAAACCAGCGGTCACCCACTTTCGCCACTTCGCCCACGGGCAGCCCCAGATGCTTGGGCGACTCGAAGGCGCCAATGTCTTCCTTGCGGCCATTCACAAAATAGTCGGTGCTGCCGCGGTTGAAATTGCGCTCGGGCTCAGGCTGGAAGTAGAAGGTGCACTCGCCAGACGAAGCGCGGGCCAGTTCGGGGCGCTCTTCCAGAATTTCGTCGAGCAGCATGCGGTAGTGGGCGGTGATGTTCTTCACATAGCCCATGTCCTTGTAGCGGCCCTCGATCTTGAAAGAGCTCACGCCCGCATCGATCAGGGCGCGCAAGTTGGCGCTCTGGTCGTTGTCTTTCATCGACAGCACGTGCTGCTCGAAGGCCACCACTTGGCCAGCGTCGTCGGTCACGTTGTAGGGCAGGCGGCAGGCTTGCGAGCAATCGCCCCGGTTGGCACTGCGGCCTGTGTGCGCATGGCTGATGAAGCACTGGCCGCTGTAGGCCACGCACAGGGCGCCGTGAATGAAGAACTCGATGGCCGCATGGGTGTTGACGGAGATGGTGCGAATCTGCTTGAGCGTCAGCTCGCGGGCCAGCACGATTTGGCTGAATCCCACATCTTGCAAAAACTTGGCTTTCTCAACCGTGCGAATGTCGGTTTGGGTAGAAGCGTGCAGCTGAATGGGGGGCAGGTCCAGCTCCAGCAAGCCCATGTCTTGCACGATCAGGGCATCGACCCCGGCGTCGTAGAGCTGCCAGATTAGCTTGCGGGCGGGCTCCAGCTCGTCATCGCGCAAGATGGTGTTGAGCGTGGTGAAAATGCGCGCGTTGTAGCGATGCGCATGGGCCACCAGGCGGGCAATGTCAGCCACCTCATTGCTCGCATTGGTGCGGGCACCGAACGACGGCCCACCAATGTAGACAGCGTCTGCACCGTGGTTGATGGCTTCAATGCCAATGTCGGCAGTCTTGGCCGGTGCGAGCAGTTCAATTTCGTGGCGGGCGAGGGACATGGTCTGAAAAAAGAGCAGAGACATCGGTGCCCCAGCTGGGCCGGGGCGGGCAAAACAGCGCCGATACTATCGCCATGAATGAACGGACGACTATGCGGTACGCGCGGCTTGACCGAATTCGGGGCCTGGCGCTGGTGTGGATGGCGATTTTCCACTTTTGTTTCGATCTCAGCCACTACGGCTTGATCAATGCCAATTTTTATGTGGATTCCTTCTGGACCACACAACGCACTTTCATTCTTTCACTGTTCCTGTTGTGCGCTGGGGCCGGGCAGGCTGTCGCCACTGCGCAGGGGCAGACCTGGGCCCGTTTCTGGAAGCGCTGGGCGCAGGTGGCGGGCTGTGCCCTGGCCGTGACGGCCGGCAGCATGCTGATGTTTCCGGACTCGTTCATTTACTTTGGCGTGCTGCACGGCATGGCCGTGATGTTGTTGCTGACCCGTGTGGTGGCCCACTTTGGTTGGCTCAAGGGGCGCTGGCTGTGGCCAGTCGGGGCCGTGGCGGTGGCTTTGCCCTTGCTGATTCAGCATCCGTTTTTCGACACCCGCTGGACCAATTGGGTGGGCCTGATCACCCACAAACCCATCACGGAAGACTACGTGCCCCTGTTGCCCTGGATCGGGGTGATGCTGTGGGGGCTGGCCGCAACCCAGTGGGTTTTGGCAAATCGGCCGCAGTGGTTGGTCGGCCGCCCTGGCAATAACCCTGAGGGGCGTGGTATGGTCGCCCATCTGGCGCCAGCGGCTTGGTTGAGCTTGCTGGGCCGCTGGAGCCTGACTTTCTACATGGCCCACCAACCCATTTTGATTGGGGGGCTGTCGGTGTGGATGCTTTGGCAAGGGCGCCCTCTGCCCTGAAGCCGGCTGAAGCCTGGCGCCAAGAGTCAGCGACTCAACGCTTTAACGAATCTGACCTGGAACCGTCCGCATGAGCACCCCGATGACCCAAGATGAACTGAAAACCCTGGTGGGCCGTGCCGCCCTTGACTACGTTCAGCCCGGCAGCATCGTGGGGGTGGGTACCGGTTCAACCGTTGACAAGTTCATTGATGCGCTGGGGGCAGCCTTGGCCCAAAATCCGGCGTTCATTGCTGGGGCGGTGTCCAGTTCGGTGCGCAGCACCGAGCGCCTGGAAAAACTCGGCGTGAAGGTGCTGCCGGCTGAGTCGGTCGCCCAACTGGGCGTCTACATCGACGGGGCGGACGAGATTGACCACGCTGGTCACATGATCAAGGGCGGCGGCGCGGCGCTGACCCGCGAAAAGATCGTGGCGGATCTGGCTGAGCAGTTCGTTTGCATTGCCGATGAGTCCAAGCTGGTTCAAGCCCTGGGCAAGTTCCCCCTACCGGTGGAGGTCATCCCCATGGCAGCGGCCCAAGTGATTCGCGCTTTCGCGAAACTGGGCGGTGTCGGCAAGGTACGCGAGGGTTGCACGACCGACAACGGCAACATCATTGTCGACGTGACCGGCCTGCAGATCACCGCCCCCGCTCAGTTCGAGTCGGATGTGAATCAGATCCCGGGTGTGGTCACCGTGGGCGTGTTTGCTCGCAACAAGGCCTCTGTTTGCCTGCTGGGCACCGCCACCGGCGTCAAAACGCTGAAGTTCTGACCCTGTCGTTCTGGTTCACGCGGCGGGGTTGGTCAGCCAGCCGTGGATGCCCTGAGCCGCCGCCACGCCGTTGGCGAGGCAGGCCGTGAGCAGGTAGCCGCCTGTGGGGGCATCCCAATCCAGCATTTCCCCTGCCAGAAACAGACCCGGGTGCTGTTTCACCATCAGTTGCTGATTCAACTCGCTCCAGCACACACCGCCTGAGGTGCTGATGGCTTCGTCCATGGGGCGGGCTTGCTTCAGCGTCAACGGTAGGGCCTTGATGGCTTGAGCCAAGGCGGCGGAATCGTTCAGCGTGGCCTTGTCCAGCAATTCGAACAGCAAGCCCATTTTCAGCCCGTGCAGGCCCAGGCGGCTCTTCAAGTGGGTGGACAGGCTGCGTGGCCCCCGAGGGCGAGACACCTCGGCCAGAACCTGCTCTGGCGTATGGGCGGGCAGCAAATCCAACTCAAGGGTGGCTTGACCGTGTTGGGCAATGGCTTGGCGAATGCGCGCTGAAAACGCGTAGATCAGGCTGCCTTCCACACCGGTTTCGGTCAAGACAAATTCGCCTTGCTGTCTATCGACCTGGCCGTTGTCGTGTCGGAAGGTCACGGCCACGGGCTTGATCGGTTGCCCGGCAAAGCGGGTGCGCAGGTGATCTGTCCAGCCCGTCGGGGTATCGAAGCCACAATTGGAGGCTTGCAGGGGCGTGATGGTCATTCCGCGCTCTGCCAGCACAGGTGCCCAGCGGCCATCCGAACCCAGGCGAGGCCAACTGCCGCCACCCAGTGCCAGCAAGGTGGCTTGGGCATGTACCTGCAGGGGGCCATCTGGCGTGTCGAACGTGAGCAGGGCTTGCTCGGTTGAGCAGCTGCCCTCACTTACCCAGCCTTGCCAACGGTGGCGCATGTGGAACTGTACCCCTTGGGCTCGCATGCGGTGCAACCAGGCGCGCAGCAGCGGGGCGGCTTTCATGTCCGTTGGGAACACCCGGCCAGAAGTGCCCACGAATGTGTCTACGCCCAAGGCCTGGGCCCATTCGCGTACCTGATCTGGTCCCCAAGCTTGCAGCATGGGACGCAGGAATGCCTGCCCCTCGCTGTATCGCGAAATGAAGGCGGGCAGCGGTTCGGAATGGGTGAGGTTCAAACCACCTCGGCCCGCCAGCAGGAATTTGCGGCCCACCGAGGGCATGGCGTCGAACAAATGAACCTGCACGCCTTGGCGCGACAGGAGGTCGGCTGCCATAAGGCCTGCCGGACCACCGCCCACAATGGCCACGGTGGTGTCAAGAATGCGCGAGTCAGTCAAAAGCGGAAACCAGGGGGGGCGTTGCCCGTAGGGGGCTTGCCTGAGGATGAGGGGGTGGATGCCGGGTTGCTGCCATTCGAGCCAGTATTGCCTACCGGCCCCGTTGAACCCAGTGGGACCAAGGCCGATGGCTCAGGTGCCCTGTAGCCGGCAGGCAGGGTGTTTTCCTGCGGGTAGCCGGCTGCGTTGAGGTAGGAGGTCCACTCCCCCTCACCGAACCCGGTGATCTGCTGGTTGCCAATCTTCAGCGTGGGCAGTTCCTCGGTGCCCATCAGGCCCTTGTAGGCGCGTATGTCGGCTGAGGTGTTGATGGTTTTCTCAACGAACGGGATGCCTCGACTGGTCAGGAACTGGCGCCCCTGATCGCAAGGAGAACAGCGGCTGCCGGTGTAGAACGTGACGGGGTAGCGCGCTGCGACCTGTTGCAGACCGTAGGGCAGGTTGCTGGCTTCAGTCGCACCGCTGCTGGCGCCCTTGAGGGGCTGCGCCTTCTTGGCATCAGCAGGCGGTCGATCGGTGTAGGTGATCTCGCCGTTCGGACCCACCACCTTGTACAGCGCCCAGCTTGAGCCAGACGCTGCCAGCAGCGTCAAGCCAAGGGCCAGCCATCCGAGACGATAGGGGGGCGTAGAGCGAAACGGGCGAGTTGAAGTCATATCCTGCTTTTTTTTAGCTCATGCCCTGGTGACGCAGCAAGGCGTCGATCTGGGGCTCGCGACCTCGGAAGGCCTTGAAGTTTTCCATGGCAGATCGGCTGCCGCCGGCTTCGAGAATGGCCTCACGGTAGCGGCGCCCCACATCGGTGTTGAGGACGCCAGACTGACCATCGGCCGCTTCTTCGAATGCCGCGTAGGCGTCCGCAGACAGCACCTCTGCCCACTTGTAACTGTAGTAGCCCGCAGCATAACCGCCGGCAAAAATGTGTGAAAAGCTGTGCTGGAATCGGTTGAATGAAGGCGGAATGTTCACCGCCACTTCTTGGCGCACTTCGTCGAGCACGGCTTGCACGCGCTGATCGTTGCCTGCTTCGGCGTGCAGACGCATGTCGAACAGCGAGAACTCGATCTGACGCAGGGTCATCATGCCGCTTTGGAA
>CAYVOP010000183.1:0-5670 GCA_964453105.1 uncultured Aquabacterium sp.
ACCTTATATTGCTTGCCACCGGTTTTTATGACCGCGTACATGTGAGACCTTTCAATCAATCGTTGCCAACCCCTGCGGCAGGCAACCCAGCTCAGCCAAGTTAAATGGCTAAGCTCTCCACTGTAGCACGCTGTGGCGTTTCCGTCAATTCTTGACCGGGCTGGGGCGCGCTTTGCCCCCAGCCGAAGAAACGCACCACTTCGTCGCGCTTGGCCAGCGCGTCAGTGAAGCCAAGGTGAATGAGTTCACGGGTAAAGGAGGACTCGAACAGCAGGTAGCTGGCCAGGGCCGTGCCGCTGGCTTGCTTGCCTCGCCCATGCACGCCCAAGGCGCCCAGCATGGTCCGCACAGCGGGCGGCAGCGCCCAGAGGTGACGCGAGGCGATGTCGTCGATGCGTTGGCTGGGGGCGATCACCAGAACGTCGACCTGTTTGAGTGGGGTCTGCGCGCGCAAATCGGGCGGCAGCAGGGCCAGGGTTTTGTTCACGCGCTGTAGGCGTTCAATGTCAACCGCCAGGGCGTCCAGGAAGATGCTGGACATGGCGTGGCCGGCTATTTGCGCCAGGCTGGGGTAGTCCACAGGGCCTTGGCGCACGGTTTGTGGCTCTTGCAGCCGGCCGGCGCCAATGACCAGGATGCGATCGGCCCCCAGGTGAATGGCTGGGGAAATGGGGGCGGCCTGACGCATGGCGCCATCGCCAAAGTAATGCGACTGACCGTCGATCGCCAGCGGAACTGCCGGAAACACAAACGGAATGGCCGACGACGCCATGAGGTGGTCGACGGTAAGCTGGTCGCGCACACTGATGCGCTGCGACCGCGCCCAAGGCTCGATGGGCTGCGCGCTGTCGTAGAAGGTGACGTGCTCACCACTGGTGTAGCTGGAAGCAGAGATGGCCACCGCATCGAGGTGGCCTTCCTTCATTAATCGGGGCAGGCGGTCGAGCCGGAACAAGCCTGGCAGCAAGTCACGCAACGGATCGTTGTTCAGCAAGGAGCGCGGACGGGCCTTACGCCAGCGCGCTACAGCCCATCCCAAGGAAAACAGGGTGAGCCATTTCGCCCCACTGCGGATGACCCCCAGCGAATCGGCCTCGTAGACCTGTTCGCAGCGGAAGTCGCGCCAGACTTCGACCATGGCTCGGATGGCCGTTTCGATGTGATCGCTGCGGCAGGCCAGGGACAAGCCGTTGATGGCGCCCGCCGAAGTGCCGCAGATGATCTGAAAGGGATTGCGCCGACGCGGCTCGTTGCAGTCCTGACGAATGGTCATCAGGGCTTGCAGCACACCAACCTGGTAAGCAGCGCGCGCGCCACCGCCAGTGAGGATGAGGGCAGTTTTTCCGGGCGGGTTCATGGCAGCTTATCGACAGTCCACACCAGGAGTTGAGTCAGGGCCTCAGGCGCATCAGGGTGGATTTGCCAAACAGGCTCTCCACCAGATCCACCACCAGTTCGGCGGTTCGGTTTTGCATGTCTCGCGCCGGGTTGAGTTCGACCACATCAAGCGACCCGAGACAGCCGGTATCGGCAATCATTTCCATGCACAACTGAGCTTCGCGGTAGGTAGGGCCGCCACGCACTGGTGTGCCCACGCCCGGCGCAATGTCGGGGTCGAGGAAGTCGACGTCGAAGCTGAGGTGCAAATGGGTGTTGTCATCCAGACCCATGAGGGCTTGCTGCAGCACCGAGCGCATGCCGTGCTCGTCTAGGTGACGCATGTCGAACACTTCCAGCCCCTGGGCGTGAACAAAGGCGCGCTCTTGCACATCCACGCTGCGCACGCCGATCAGGCGGAAATCGGCTGGAGACAAAGCCCCGCCGGCGGCTTGAATCATTTGCAGCAGGGGCTGAGGACCATGTCCGCACAACACGGCCACCGGCATGCCATGGATGTTGCCACTGGGGGTGATGGCGCTGGTGTTGAAGTCGGCATGGGCGTCAAGCCACAGCACCCGCAGACGCCGCCCTTGCGCCGCGCAATGGCGCGCCACGGCACTGATGGAGCCGATGGCCAGACAGTGGTCGCCACCCAGCATCATCGGCAAACGGCCTTGCTCCAAGCTGGTATGCACAGCCTGATGCACGGCCGCATTCCAGGCGACGCATTCCTGAAGATGGCGGTAGCCCCGATCGGGTGGCAGCCAGGGGTTGGCTGGCCCTGACAGGTTGCCCGAGTCCTCCACTTCCAGCCCCAGGCCACGCAGGGCCTCTGGCAAACCGGCCACGCGCAAGGCTTCCGGCCCCAGGGCCGCACCGCGCATGCTGGCGCCAATGTCGGTTGGGGCACCGATGAGGCGGATGGGGCTGGCCGACACGGTTGAGACGCTCATGTCGACATCTTCCCTCAAATCACCAGCCGCAGGCGCTGTCTTCTTCCACCACCCCTAGGCCATAGACCTTTTGCAGGGTGGCCCAGGCTTCGTCGGCGGTTTCGACAAAGCGGAACAGGTTGACGTCGTCCGGGCTGATCATGCCGGTTTCCACCAGGTGATCGAAGTTGATCAACTTGGTCCAGAAGTCTTTTCCGAACAGCAGCACGGGGCGCTTGCGGCACTTGCCGGTTTGCATCAGGGTCAGGGCTTCGAACAATTCATCCAAGGTGCCAAACCCGCCCGGAAAGGCCACCAGTGCCACCGAGCGCATCAGGAAGTGCATCTTGCGCAAGGCAAAGTAGTGAAACTGGAAGCACAGCTTGGGCGTGATGTAGGGGTTGGGCTCTTGCTCGTGCGGCAGCACGATGTTGAGGCCAATGCTCTTGCCGCCCACATCGAAAGCACCTCGGTTGCCTGCCTCCATGATGCCCGGCCCACCGCCTGTGACCACGTAAATGGGCGACTGCAGTTGCGCCGAATGGTTGGTGACCATGCTGGCAAAGGCTCGCGCCTCTTCGTAATAGCGGGCCATGTCCACCGCACGCTGGGCGATTCGCAGCGCATGGTCGCGAGCGGCGCCCGCGGGCAAACTCTGGGCCTCATCGAGCTTGGCCTGAGCGGCATCGGCAGGCAGGATGCGGGCACTGCCGAACATGACGATGGTGGACTCGATGTTTTCTTCGCGCTGGATCAGCTCAGGCTTGAGCAATTCCAACTGCATGCGAACCGAGCGCAATTCGGGATGCAGCAGGAATTCGGGATCCGCAAAGGCAAGGTCGTAGCTGCTGTCTGGCCCGGCGTACAGCGACGGTTTGCTGGCATTACGCGCATCTTGTACCGCCGTGGGGAAGTTACGTTCGAGCAGCTCTTTGGGGTTGTTCATGGGGCAAATGTCCTGCTGAGTTCTGCGCACGGACTGCGCTGTACTGGCAGTATGCCGCCCCATGAAATGGCTTCACGCGCGGAATTGACCGGTCAAGCCCCGGGAGTTGTGATTTCACCGCAAACCGGGCAATCGGGATTGCGCCGGGCACGCAACTCGGTCCAGCGCCAGGTGCGGCCATCGAGCAGCAACAGCCGCCCCGACAGGGATGCGTGTTGGGCCACCCCACCCGCTTCGTTCAGTGAGGCAAGCAGCTTGATGGCTTCGCCAGCCTGCATCACCCCCATCATGCCCACCACCGGGGCAAACACACCCAGCATGGCGCAGCGGGTTTCTTCAGGGGGACTATCAGGGGGGAACAGGCAGGCATAGCAAGGGCCTTCGGGCTGGCGCGGATCAAACACGCTGATCTGCCCATCGAACCGCACGGCCGATGCTGACACCAAAGGGCGCGCGTGGCGTCGGGCCATGCGATTGATGAGCTGCCGAATGGCAAAGCGATCGGTGCAGTCGAGGACCACATCGGCCTGGGGCACCCATTCGTTCAGCAGCGACTCATCGGCCGCGCAAGCCAGGGTCTGGACACGCACCGCGGGGTTGAGTTGCGCAATGGACTCCGCCGCCGAGCTGACTTTGGTTTGACCGACACGAGGCGTGGTGTGGATGATCTGGCGCTGCAGGTTGGTGACATCGACCACATCGGGGTCGACCACGGTGATACGCCCTACCCCGGCACTGGCCAGATACATGAGCGCAGGCGCACCCAGGCCACCCGCCCCAATCACCAGGGCATGAGATTGCAAGAGCTGGTCCTGCGCATCTTCTGACCACTCATCCAGCAACAAGTGGCGGCTATAGCGAAGACGCTGGTCGTCATCCACAGCGAAGACTCCTACTTCCCAACAAGCTAAGGCACAAGGCGCTCAGCTTATTGCGCCTTGTCGTCTTCGGCCTTGCGCTCGGTCATGGTCTTGGAGACGGAGACCGGCTTGCCTTTGAGCTGGTTCAAAGCCTGCTGCAAGGGGAAGTCTTCGGCGCTACCGAACTCGGGCAGCGGCTTGGGCGGCTCGTTCTTGCGAGCGTCTTCCAGCTTCTTGATGGCTTCTTCGCGGGCCTTTTCACGGGCCTCGTCCTTCACCTCGGCGCCTTGGCCGCTGGTGATGTGTTTTTCCAGGTCGGCTTCACGCACGCGCAGGGCCGAGTACAGGTTGCCATCGGCGCTTTCGTCCACCATCACGTCAGGCACGATGCCCCTGGCCTGGATGGAGCGACCGCTGGGGGTGTAGTACCGGGCGGTGGTGATTTTCAGGCCAGTGTCAGCAGTAAGCTGGCGCACGGTTTGCACGGAGCCCTTGCCGAAGGTCTGGCCACCCATGACCACAGCACGCTTGTGATCCTGCAAAGCACCCGAGACGATTTCAGAGGCCGAGGCCGAGCCTTCGTTGACCAGCACAACCAGTGGGATGGTCTTCAGGATGGCAGGCAGCTTGGCCAGCGGGTCGCTGCCAAAGCGGCGCGAGTAATCTTCAGTGCGAGCCTTGAACACGGCCTTCGACTCAGGCAACTGACCGTTGGTGGACACGACCACGGCATCCTTGGGCAGGAAGGCCGCAGAAATGCCGATGGCGCCTTCCAGCAAGCCACCTGGGTCGTTACGGAGGTCGAGTACCAAGCCCTTGATCTTGGGGTCTTCCTTGAACAGTTTTTCGACCTTGGCGGCAAAGTCTTCCACAGTCCGGTCCTGGAACTGGCTGATGCGGATCCAGCCATAACCAGGCTCAACCACCTTGCCACGCACGCTCTGGACGTGAATTTCCTCGCGGGTGATGGTCACAGGGAAGCTGCGGCTTTCGGCCTTGCGGAAAATGGTCAACACCACCTTGGTGCTGGGCTCGCCACGCATGCGCTTGACAGCCTGGTCCATGGTGAGGCCCTTGACGAAGGTTTCGTCGATCTTGGTGATGAGGTCACCGCTCTTGAGACCGGCGCGGAACGCAGGCGAGCCTTCGATCGGGGAGATGACCTTGACCAAGCCATCTTCCATGCCGATTTCGATGCCCACCCCGACGAATTTGCCGGTGGTGCCTTCGCGGAATTCTTTGAACGCGGTTTTGTCGAAATAAATGGAGTGGGGATCCAGGCCGGAGACCATGCCGCCGATGGCATCGCCAATCAGCTTCTTTTCATCGACCGGCTCGACATAGTCGGTCTTGATCATTCCGAAGGCCGCCGCCAGCTGCTGCATTTCTTCCAGGGGCAGGGGCGCCACCGCGTTGCGGGCAGTCGCCTGAAACTGCATGGTGGTCAAGCCACCGGCCAGCGCTCCGAGCGAAACCCAGCCGGCAATCTTCAATTTGGAAGTCATGGCGTCAATGTGCCTAATCAGGAAACCTTTATCAGTATAGAGGGCCC